>CAZDHC010000020.1:0-37126 GCA_964505225.1 uncultured Bdellovibrio sp.
ATGCACAAACTTGTTCTCATTCGCCACGGCGAAAGTCTTTGGAATCAAGAAAATCGCTTCACTGGTTGGCAGGACATTGATCTGTCAGAGAAAGGTCGAGCGGAAGCTCAAGAGGCTGGAAAAACACTTAAGAAATTAACAGAATCTACAGGTCACGAGTTTGATCTCGCATATAGCTCGGTTTTAAAGCGCGCAATGCGAACGTTATGGATTGCTTTAGATGAAATGGACCGACTGTGGCTTCCTGTCCGCAGAGATTGGCGCTTAAATGAAAGGCACTACGGAGCCTTGACTGGACTGGACAAATCCGAGACCGCAGCTCGTCATGGCGAGGACCAGGTCAAGATTTGGCGACGCAGTTATGACACTCCTCCGCCACCAATGGAGAAAAATGATCCAAGGCATCCTTCTTTCGATCTGCGTTACAAAGGCGTTCCAGCGAATATGTTGCCTAGTTGCGAGTCCTTGAAAGACACAGTGGCAAGGTTTCTGCCGATGTGGAAAGAGGATTTAGCACCAACAATTCAATCTGGAAAAAAAGTTTTGGTTGCGGCTCACGGAAATTCGATTCGTGCTTTGATTCAGCATCTAGAAAAAATGACTCCAGAGCAAATCATGGAAGTGAATGTGCCGACGGGAATTCCGTTGATGTATGAACTGGATAAAAATTTAGAAGTGATCAGCAAATCTTATTTGGGTGATCCGGCAGTGGTGCAAGCGGCGATCGATAAAGTCGCTAATCAAGGTAAAAAGAAATAAGCGAAAATGGCAAAAAAGATTTTGTTTGAAAACATTGGCAACCTTCTGACTTTGCAAAATGCGATGGCAAAAAAAGGTCGTCATGTAGTCGAAGAAGATCTGTCCTTGATTTCAAAAGCTTCGATGTTGGTTGAAAATGGAAAAGTATCTTGGGTCGGATCGAAAGCTCAGATGCCTAAGGATCTGACTAAGGCACTAAGTCGCGATAAAAAGTTAAAGCATGTCGACCTAAAAGGCATGACGGTTCTTCCTGGATTTGTTGAATGTCACACGCATTCGTTATTTGCTGGCAGTCGGGCTCATGAATTTGAAATGCGACAAAACGGAGTCAGCTATCAAGAGATTGCTAAAAAGGGCGGCGGGATATTGTCGACCATGAAGGCGACCCGGGCGCAAACCTCAACAAAACTTTTCGAAAGCACGCTAGAGCGCGCGAAAAAATTTGCGGCCCAAGGCGTGACCACGTTGGAAATTAAAACGGGTTATGCGCTTGATGAGAAAAATGAAATCAAGTGTTTGAAGGTTTTAAAAGAACTGAGCGAGTACAAAAAAAATATTCCGCAAATCATCTCAACTTTTTTAGGAGCTCACTCAAAACCTCCGAAATTTCAAAGCGGAAAAGAATATTTAGTTTTCTTAGCTGGTTTGCTGCCCAAGATTCGAAAGTTCACAGACCGTGTCGACATTTGGATTGAAAAAGGATTTTTTGAACAACCTGAAGCCAGAACCTATTTACAAAAAGCGAAAGATTTAGGATTTCAAATTGTCATTCATGCGGATCAGTTGACCCTCAGTGGGGGAGCTGACTTGGCAGTCGAGCTGGCAGCGCTTTCTGCAGATCATGTAATTCAAGTGGGCGATTCACAAATTCAAAAGCTTGCCGAGTCAGCGACGACGGCGGTGTTGTTGCCAATGGCGGATCTGTATATGAAATGTGCTTATCCACCAGCTCGTAAAATGATTGATGCTGGTGTGCGAGTGGCTTTGGCGACAGATTTCAATCCCGGCAGCTGTCCATCTCAAGATCTAAGCTTGGTTGGATTGTTAGCACGGTTGGAAATGAAAATGACCTTGCCAGAAGTGATCGCGGCTTACACGGTCGGCAGTGCCTTTGCTTTAAATCAGCAAACTCAAATCGGCAGTTTGGAACTAGGAAAAGCTGCCAATTTCATTTGCACAAATGAAGATTGGACTTCGCTATTTTATTCAGCCGGCGACCAAAAAATTCATTCCAGTTACCTCTGTGGCAGTGCTATTCGCGCAAACGCATAATTCGCCGCATCATTAAAATTTCACTTTCTGACAGATTTTCTTTGATTTACTGGCCTTTGGTTTTCTAGGCTTATGTATAGAACAATTATAGAAGCTTTTTAAAGACAGTGAGATTTGGTTTTACAACTCAGGCCAGCAACGGCCTAACAAAAGGAAATGAAGCCATGAAGGGCACTTACTCAGCATTGATGCAGTCTCGATTTTTTAATCCGGCCTTCAATTCAGCCATTTTTGATGGTCCAGTTCGTATTTACTTTGCTCAATTTCACGAGTCTTTGGCTTTAAAAATCTATTTTTCATTGCAACAAAACTTCGGCGAACAGATGGCTAAAGCTAAGGAACTTCACAAGGTTTTAGATCGCACTGTTTTGGTTATGCTCTATCCATCATCAGATTCATTTCAAATGTCTTTCGAGGGCGGTCGCGGCCTGAGCAGTCAAGACGACCTTTATGAAGACACGATCATTGGGGTTAACGGCCCGTTCGAAGATGATCAATTGCCATTATTGTTACAGCAGATCACTCAGGCTTTTAAAGACTGGGAGAAGGTCTCGTTTCCAAATCCGGTAATCGAAGCCACAATATAGGGATGACGGTTCAAAAACATTTAGGAAAGACTCACCGTTTTGGTCAGTCGGCAGGTCAGATAGTTGTAGAATATGTTCTACTTCTTTCGATTGCTGTGACCATCGGAATGGTGATTGTTTCCCTGTTGGTGAAACGTGATCCCACCGCACCTGAAAACTCGGGTGCCTTGATTCAAAGGTGGCGAGGCATACAGGAGACAATTGGAAAAGATGTGCAAAACTAAATTTGTCCTATTTGCTCTATCGGCGTTTGCAGCGGGATTGTCGGCGTGTTCAACATTGCCGCAGCCAGCAGCACAATCTCTACAAACAGTTCCTAATCCTATCGCGGATTCATCTCCTTCGCCCATCGTGACTGACGAAGCGGCACCTACAGTGCAATCCCGAATGCCAGCGGCAGTGACGACTGAATTGATTCGGATCGCGAATTATTCTCAACCAGTGGCGATCGTTCGCAGCACCAATCAGCCGCGCACCATGATCATTCACTTTCACGGAATTGTTTTTAACACACCAAGAGATCGTAATCTTTCAGCCATCGTTCGAGATATGGAATTTGAAAGACTATTGAAATCTCACCCCGAGGCCATGATCGTGGTTCCAGGAAGCTCAGGTAAAAATGCGACCTACAGCAATGATTTAAAATATCGCGCCAACTTCGAAGCCTTTGTTTCCAAAGTTTTAGAATCGCAACATCTAACGGTGAACAATATTGAGCAAATCATCGTCACGGGCCACAGCATGGCTTATCAAGTGGTTGGTCGATTTTTACGAGTCACTGCAAATTCAGAGTTGGGTGATTTGATTGCTCGTACTGTTTTGTTTGATGCCACTTACAAAGACATCAAGCCAACGGACTATTTAAGTTGGATGGGTGAGGCTCCGCTTGAGCATTGTCTGCAAGTGGTTTATCGGCCACGCACGCCTACTCAAGAGGGTGCGATGGTATTAAGGCAAGGGATTGGATCGCAAGTGAATGGTTTGCCCGAGGGCTGTCATAAAATCATTCCTGCTGATGCCAACATCAATGGTTCTAGCGACCATTGGAAATTGGTACCGGCCTACTTCAATGATTTAGTTTTTCAATAGTTTTCATATTCGGCGTGGGTATTTGTGTGCCATACGCCCGCAATTGTAATTTTTTGCTCAAGTTCGCCCCGTGGCTTTCAGTCCGAGGGCTCGGATTATTTCTTAAGGTCTGGAATTATAAGCACTCATTTTTCTGCCCCCAAAGCCGTCTAATCAAATTTAAATAGGTTTCAGCCTATTTTTTCCTGATTTCAAGATGGCTCCGCTGTTGCTCTAGGGATGTTTGCCTTGATGACAAGGCATTCACAAAACCTTCTAGGGACAAACCTTAGAACAACAAAGGAGAAAAGAAATGGGAAGACGTAGAAGCGAAAGCACAGGCAATGGATCATTGATCGTTAAGACCGAGACAACTGCTGGTACGACTCCGGCGATCATCACTGAATAAATTTAGTGTCGTTTTAGGACATTTAAATTTTTCACAATTTGGAAAAGGCTGGGAGATTATGGAAAAGCATTTTATCAGACAAAGAATTCAAGAATGTGTTCAAGAGCTCAATTTGAAGACTGAAACCTTAGAGCAATTTCAAGATGGAACCGTTTCTTTTTCAGCTCTGATAAATGATCAACAACAAGAAGTTTCGGCAGGCTCTGGCAACGGAGCTTTGTCCGAAGAAAAGTCCTGGGCCGAATGCCTAGAACATGCTTTCTTTAATCCTTCCCGGCTATCCATTTCAAGTAGTTCACAGATATCGTCCCTGAAGTCGATTCAAGAAATTCGCGCTCAAACTCAATTTCAAAAAGACGGAATTTTAAAAAATCTTTCAGGCGAGCAGTGCCTTGAGACTGTAGAGTTAAAACAAATTTCTGACTCAAATATTTTGGTCAGTGTTCCCTCTGAATACGTGCAGATTCAGAAAGATAAATCAAGACTGCCAATACTGCCAAAGACTTGTTCAACTTCGGGCTATAGTTTTCATCAATCACCAACCGAGGCCATCAGTCATGGATTGTTCGAAGTCATTGAAAGACACCAGTTTTCAAATTTATTGATTCAAAAAAGTGGAATGCAAATTTCAATCGATTCTTTGCCTGTGGATATTTTATCTCGAGTCAAACTGCTAGAGCAAAAGTTTGAAGGCGAAATACGACTATTGATCGCAGAAATTGAATTTGATGTGGTGACTTCAATATTTGTATTTTATCCTAAGACTTCATTTTTCCCAATTCCGCAAACGGCGCAAAAATGCAAAAAAACTTTACTAGAGTCTATTGCGGGTTCCTTGGCTGAAATGGAGCAAATTCTATTTCTTTACACCGAGGAAGAGCAACAAGAGGATCTGCAAGTAAAAGCCCAGATGAACTCGGGCCTATATGATTCCTTAGTTAATTTGGAGTTTGTCAGACAATTTCCGCAAATAAGTTTTCAAACACTTCTAAGTCGATTGGAGTCTGTACCCGCGGTTGCTACGAGCCTGGGTGGGATTGTACAGAAAATCGAACAGAAAAAGTACTATCCCTTGTTTCGAATCATTCACAATTTTTCAAACGGTTGCTGTGTTGCCCAGGTCTTCGTGCCTGGTTTTGAAAAGTTCAATTTAATCCGATTGGGGCACATAGTTCCAATTCACGGTCAAGAATACCAATAAGATCGGAAGGTCGAAGATGTTAGACAAGCAAATTTTAAAATCTTTTCTAAATAGCAATAAGCTCCTGGCAGCTAAAATGATGACCAGTGTTTTTGCTGCGAAGCTATTGTCGGCGGGAATTCCTATTTTAATAGGAATTGCGGTTGATTCAATTTCGAATGGAAAAGATGCAAATTTAAATTCAAAATGGATATTAGGTTTGAGTGAATTTTTTAGCGTCACTTCGTTTGCTGCTATTTTAATTGCACTCAGCTTTGCAGCTCTATTTATGCTTTTAGTCTTGCCGGTTCAGCAAAAGATTCAAACGCAATTTGTGCAAAATTTAGTTCTAGAGGTATCAACAAAGTGTATGCAAAAAGTATTTCGTAAGGATTTGCGCTTTTTTAATGAAACCAATCCCGGTCGGATCAATCAAATCATCGAGCGAGGAGTTCATGGTTCAGAGAAAATGATCACCCAAATCATCAACTCGATTCTGCCAATCTTGGTCGAGAGCATAGTGGCGGTGGTTGTGCTGTACAAATTCTCAGGTTTAATGGGGATTTCGGTTGCAGGATTGATCGTGTTGTTCCAGATTGCAATCACTTTGCACTTGATCAAATATCGACGTCCTTTGATTTCAGCACTGAACGATGCTGAAGACGATGTTGCCGAAGAGACTTTCAATCTATTTTCTAAAGGTTTTATCTTTTTGCTTTATCAAAAAGGTGAAATTGCAGTTCAGCGCCTTCGCCAAGTCAGTCAGAAATATGTGGATCAGTGTGTGCAGGTCAGCTTGACAGGCTCATTGATAGGTATGATCCCGTTTCAGTTTCAAATTTTGGGAAATATTCTGGCGCTTGTTATTGGTCATCAAATGATGTCAAAGTCAGGTTCGTCGGTTGGTGATGTTATTGTTTTAATTTCAGTTTTGACCAGGTTCAGTTCTTCGATTTCAGAAAGCATTGGCACATTTCGAATTTTAGATCAGTTCAAATTGGACATCGCTGAAGCAGTAGAGATTCTAAAGTTTCCAGATTTCGAGCGCCAAGGGCATTCGTTCGATTCGTTACATAAAATTTCTATTGATCAGGGCGAATTCAGCACCAGCGGTCTTTCACTTAAAGTTGCAGAGGATCTCAGTTTTTCGATAGGTGACCGGGTTGCAATTGTTGGCTCCAGCGGCTCCGGTAAATCGACATTTTTACAATTTTTGGCAGGCCTAGATAGTCAGTCGCGAAAACAAGTGAGACTAAATGGAGTGGCTATAGAAATGCTGAGCTCAGATCAGCAGGTGAAATCTTTAAAGTATTGTCCGCAGGATCCCTATATTTTTTCAGGTACTTTACAGGAAAATATGTTCACAGCAGAGGTCCATAAATCTGAAAATCTTTTAAAAGATTTAAATCTTGAAATGTTTAAAATGAAAGAGATGAATTGGGTTGAGCCAGCAGAAATCAGTGGTGGCGAAGCCAAGCGACTTTCAATAGCACGAGCATTGAGTTCAAAAAGTAGCAATGCTCAAAATGAAGTTCTACTATTGGACGAGCCAACAGCCGGTCTTAATGATGAACTTCGACATCAGACTTGGCAGATGATTGTGGAAAATGCACAAAATAGGATTTTAGTAGCTGTAACCCATGATCAGGATTCGCTAAAATACTTTAATAAAGTTATTCGAATTCACAATGGTGAAGTTCGGATGGCTTAAGAGGCGATCAGCTTTTGATCTTCTTTGGCCTTATTGTATTTGTCGACCAATTTCAATAGGGCTTTTCCGTGGACTTGCAATTGAATTGAATCCTTTTCGTTCCAATATCGAGTGAGGCTAAAAGCTAAAAACATGGCCATACGCTCATAGCTTAAGATCTCACTTTTGCTGAATTTTAAAATGTTGTCGACAACCGATTTGCTCAGTTCGATTCGACCTCTGTATAGCAACGAATAGGCAAATGCGCGATCACTGCGTAGTTCAATTTGAGCGGAGCTCAAACCGTTGAAACCAAGATTGATTAAAGACTTGAAAATCGCAACTTGCCCAGATGGAGTCAGTATCTTTAGAAAGTTCAAAATCATGATTTGGTCAGTAGCAACAAATTCATTTTTGCCAATATAAAAAGGCAGAGCGGTCAAAGCGATTCGAGCCTTTTCAAAAGACTGTTGCTCTAACAAATATTTCAGAAAGTTCGAATAGTTGGACTTTGATGCCATTGTTCTTAGGTCGGCAAAAGATTTACCAAATTGGCTGAATACAAATTTGAATTGCAAATACTCTTCATCGGTCTCGATATTTTTTAAATGTTCCAAAGGAAAAGAAATATCTGGATCTGATTTGAAGTGAACATAGTCGGTAATTTTGAAGTCTTCACTTTTGACCCATTCGTTTAATGGCAAAAGCTTGGTCACATGATAGATATTGTTTTTCTTCTCATATCCTTTCAAACTCATCTCGCCAAGGCTTTCGAATTCGCACCATTTTGGCAAACGATTTAAAATCGAGTCTGAAAAGTGGGTGGTGAAGTTTTCTCGTTCTTTGACAGTGAACAGCAGGCGAACGGTTTCTATTAAAACGGTTCCGCTCAAATTGTAGCCGTTGACGTGATCTGAAAAGTGTAAAGTCCCATGAGCAAGGCTTGACTTGGTTCGGTATTTTCCAAATTCTGTCGCAAATTGCTCGAAATCTCTTAAGCAAGCCAGAGCTGACGCAGTTGAATTCAAATGCTCTTCGTCTTTGAAGTAGAAGATAATCTCGTCTCCTATAAATTCGTGGACATAGCCACCGTATCTAGAAACAATTTCGGTCATGGCTCGGAAAAGAGATTTAACATCTCGGATTAAGACTTCGCGGTCGCCCTGTAAAAACAATTCAGAAAAGCCATTGATGTCGGTGCGAACCATGGTGCAATCAAATTCGTAGGGGGGCTTGCGGCCAGAAAAGATTTCTTTGCTTAGGCTTGGCAAGACCTGTTGGCTTAATCTTAAACGCTGCTGTTCCAAACTATCGATTTTGTATTCAACTCCGCTCAAGGCGCGGTTCAAAGTTTCAGCTTCTTTAGAAAATAAAGAAACTTTTTCGTTTTTGACACTTTTGCCGGTGCTGACTGCTTTGATCATCACCAAAATGTCTTTTAAAAAATATCCAAAGATGAGAAGGGCCAAGATAATTGGAACCAGCAGATCTTGAAGCATGGCTCTAGAGTATTTCTCAAGGACCTTGCCAAAATACTTCTCGGGATTTTTGTTGATTCCAACCGTTAGGTAAGAACCGTCAGCCAGCTTGATAGTTTTGTAGCTGATCTCGTTGTTGACGAAAACATTGTCTTCGACTTCTAAAAATTTCAAGTTTCGCATTCCATCGGGATAGTAAAATACAGGACTTCCTAGGTATGAAATCATATACCAGTCGAATTGCCTCTGATCGATGGCTCTTTTAAAGATATCTGGCAAACGATCAATTTTTTTAGTCTCTCCGACGGACCTACCCAGATCAAGATAAGCCAGGGCTTGCTTTTCACGTAAAATGACATATTCGGCGTAGGCATCATTGCTGGTTTTTTTTGTCTGCCAATAGACATAGTAGCCTGATGTCAAAAGCATCAAAAGCGCTGCGGGGAAAAAGAGTGACTTCTTTTTCATGGTTGCGCTTTCTTGACCTTGTTTTCTATTTTTATAAATGATTTTTTTTGTGGCGAGTACTGATAAGTGACCTTTGGCGAAATGGATCCGACGGCTTTCCCGGTTTCGTCAATAATTTGAACCTTGTTCTCGATCAGTAATTTAATGAAATCCAATTTTCGCGCATGAATTTGTTTGAGAACTATATCAGGCTTAGATTCAATTGTTGGTGCTAGGCTACTGGCGCTTAAATTCAATGAGGGTGCATTGCTAACTGCCGAAGTAGAATCACTCTCGTTGGATTGAGCCAAAGATCGACTTTGTGCAGGCTTACCATTTGAAAGTGTCTGCTTTGTAGCAGACGGTGAGTTGCCACCACTAAGGCCAGACATTTTTGAACCAGTGCTGTTGCTTAATAGACTGTTGGATGAAGCTGCAGAATTTTCCCCCGAGATAGAGGCTTGAGTTGGAGCTGCATTTGATTTTCCAGATCTGGAATCTAATGCCATTGGCGACCCTGCGGTGGCAGGTTTTCTTGCTGTCCCACTGGCGCTAGTTCCTGAACCTGAATTCGATCCTGCGCTGATAGCTTTCTCAAAATTACCATTAGCGCCAGAGTAGTTAATTGAAGTGTCGGCCTGAGTCAGTGAAATCGAAGAAGATGCCATTGCGGCCGCTGGTAAAAATACGCTGGCCACATTTTTTGTTAATTCTTCCGCGCTATCCAATAGTTCTGAAGTGCCACCCAGATCGCTGACGATATCATCACGATTGGCAACTTCGCCCAAGTCAACTGGTTGAGGTGGGCCAGAGCTGACTCCTGTCGAGCTTCGAGTATACGAAGGAACCTCGGTCGTATCTTCGATTTGAATCGGTGCTGGACACTGAGCGACGCCCGAAATGACGGGGGCTTGGGCGGTTTGGTTCTGGTCCTCAGCAGCGGGGTTACCATTATTAGCACTTTTTGATTCATTTGAAGCAGTGTCTTGTAGTGGAACTTGATTGATTTTCGCTAATTTGGGATCAACTATTGGTGGCGGTTGATTGGTGGGCTCGTCCGCATTATCTAAATCAGGCCGCTGAGTCGGACTTTTACCGACGGACTCAGAATTGGGATCAAAGTCAGGGGTTGGCTGTGACTTGGGCTCGTCACTGTTGTCCTCGGCAATAGGCGACATTAATGGTGGCGGAGATTCCGGAGGTCTGGAGTCAACAATATCTCGTTTAATTTGAGCTGCAAGTGCTGAACAATCTAGGCCGCTGACTTCGGCAGCTTCACACTTTTCTTTGGCCATATTTGGAAAATTTGTTTTGAGCTCGTTGTTTCGATTGGTGTTGCAGATAGTTTCCGGTATTCCCTTGTTGAAACAAGCAGAAAAATTTTCGTCTGCAGCTTCTTTTATTTCATTGTAACCCAAGGTAATTTTATTCTGTAAATCTAAGGTGCCGATAACATCCGAGGATTGTTGATTCATCCATTCTGAAGTCGAGCCAAAGTTAAACAAATCATATACGTCACTTCGAGCCTTAAATAATTCTAGTCTGTCAGAAATATAGGTGTCGACCCGTTTGCAAGCATTGCTGTCTTTGTCTTGTGGGTCACCACAGCAGTCAGTCAATGCATGCACGGCATATTCATCTTGTATGCCCGAAGCATGAATCATTTCGTGAAAGAAAGTTTTCTCGAGCATTTTCTTTTTATGTTCAATCGGACTGGAAATCTTCAATTGCTGTGGTCCAATACCTGGATCATCTAAGGGACAATTGTGTAGATTTTTGTTCATGACCATCGTGATAGAGCCGGCTCTAGAATCATATTGGCCAAAAAGATTGGGCTCCGTCGGGTCGTGGGGCTGACATGAAATTAAGTTTTTATTATAACAACCCAGTTCGCCCGAATTTGCTTTGTCTAAAAGCCCTGAATAGAAGCGTCCCTCGATCCGTGCAGCGTGAACGCCAAGTCCATGATCGTTTAAGCAAGACAAGTAGCTTTTCGGGTCTGAGTTTTTGGAACCCATGACTTTACCCATGGCTTTGGCAAGCATTTCCAATTCGCCGGTTTTAAGTACGGCGCCAGTACCTTTTTTGGTACAGGAACGGTCGAAAATACTTTCCTTCGCAATTAGAATTTCTGCAGCAATGGAATCAGAATTTTTAAGATCCTCATCAAGGTCGACCCTTCTTAAAAGATCTTGGAAGGATCCGCTCAATTGCTCGACAGGATTCTCGTTTGGATTGCAGGTTACACGCAGATCCTCATAGGCCACTTGGGCTGCCATTTTTCTAAATGGCTCGGATTTCTGCGATACCTTAATATATCTCTTCAGGCGTTTTGATAAAAAATATTCAACAGTTACCCAAGATTTAGCGGTTTTCTTTTTAATAGTTAAACTTTGATATTGGCCCTTATTTGTCGGGTGAGATGCCTGAACTTCCATTCCGGCTTTGTGCACTTCCCAATTTTCAAATCTTCCGTTGGGTAATAGGCCCTCTTTGATTTGCACATAGTTGGGTCCCAAGGTGACTTGTCGGGTGATTTTACCATTTACATTTTTAGTTGTGCGCAGGTAATACTTTTTGCCTTTAACTTTGAAGAAGTATTCTTTAGTGCTTTCAAATTTGATCTTTTTAAATGGTTTTTGAGCCTGTGCCATTGGCGCAGAAAACAAATTGGACCATGTAAAAAACAAGGCAATTACTAAAGATTTCATCCATATTTGATATCGTCACAAAATAGGATTTTCATTAGTTTTAAAGTCTGATTTAAAATTTGATAATTTTGTTCTGTCTCAATTTGAGAATTACAATTTGCTTTGAAATGTAATGTTATACAGAGGATGTCAGACTTTAGACAACTTGTCTGGGTTTGCCTGAATCAGTTGGACTTGAGTTCCATCAAAGTGGCCTTTTCATTGCAAAAGAAGTCTGTAGATTTCGGAAATTTGAATTTGGGTCAATTTCGAGAGTGGGGAAAGAAATGTTTCAAAATAAGTCACAGAGAAAAGTCCTATCATTGATCTTGCTTCTTTCCACTCTGTCGTTAGTGGCATGTAAAGGCAACTACGCGACAAAGCCACTCATTTCAACAGCTGTCGCAACACCTGTTCCAGATAAAAATACTGACTCTGGTTCTGGAGCTCCAAATGTTCCCAATAGCGAAACTCCAGGTGGAGGAACTCCCAATATTCCCACCGGAGGTGGGACAAGTGGTTCTCCGGCTCCAGTGCCAGCAGATGCAGGTAGTTACAAAGCATTGACAGGCTATTCGGCTGTTGGTTCCAGTTCAGATCCGATCACAAACCAAGGTACTTTTAAGAATTTCAAAGATATCTACAGTCCTTCAATGATGGCTCAAAATGGAAGGCTTGTTGAAGATCTAGATCGACCAGGCCAAATGATGTATCTTTTGGATTCAAAAAATTACGACACCAGAAGTGGTTCATCACTATTGGTTCCAAAGGTTCGAATGTATTTGCCGCCAGGGACTCATTCGTTGCATATCACGATATATGCTTATTACGATTCTTCAAGCCAACAAGCCGCAAGTTTTCGGTTTGGAAAAACTCCTGAATTGTCATATGACCAAGTTGGATTTTCAGTGCCGCCAATATTTAACGATAGCCATCGCCTTCTGCAAAATCTTTTTTTAGGAAACGAGTGGGCCATGCGAGTTTCCGAAGGACTGAATATTATGCCGTCTCCTACTGCGGGTGGA
Source organism: uncultured Bdellovibrio sp. (assembly GCA_964505225.1). Classification (GTDB taxonomy): domain Bacteria; phylum Bdellovibrionota; class Bdellovibrionia; order Bdellovibrionales; family Bdellovibrionaceae; genus 21-14-0-10-47-8. The sequence continues at coordinate 12,606 of CAZDHC010000020.1, forward strand.
ACGATTCAAGGAACCAGCCAGGACTTCTATCAAACTCCTGAGGGCGGATGGCTTTACATCAATATTTTAAAAGCAGCAGGAGATCGGGTGATGAGTATTGAAACTCGAGTTGGCGTTGAGAAATCTAAATACGAAGCCTGGTACAATAGCGCTAAATGGGACGCCGACGGAAATCCGCTATAGTGCATTTAGTGCGTGTATATCAAGTTTCTTCTTGTTATTGAAGTTATCGACTGGGATCACATTTATGTTTTCTAAAAGCTTTTGGGCGTCCACCCATCCATCACTGATGTCATCCCATGATTTGCCCCAAGAGTTTGCAACTTTAAAAGCGGCTCGACAATTTTTCCATGACTGAACCACACTTGATTTTTCACAGACCAATTTGCTGCCCACTATTAGTACAGAGTGTAATGAATTGGGTGCACACTTCCGGAAGTCGAACGCACCTCCATTTTCAAAGTGCTTCCAATTGACACAAATATTGATTGCTAATGGCCTCTGTAGTTCCAGTTGTTCATTAATGTTTTCCATTGCCTGCTTGTAATTGGTTATTTTTTCCCTATCGTTAAAGGCAAGATGGATCCATTCAATTTTTGAAAAGGGCATTTGCACCCTTCCTTGAGTTTTGCATTTTTCCGGGGTGAAGAGCTTGTAAACTAGATTTGCAGGACTATTCGATTTTGCAAAAATATCGGCGATCTCTTTTTTACTTAAGTTTAATTTGATTGAATTTTTAAAATCGATTTTTAGATCGACAAGTGACTTTTCAAAACAATCTAGACAGGTGCTGGCCTCAGTCTTTAAACGCTCAAAATTTGCATCTAGACTTTCAAATTGTGGAACTAGTTTGCGGATTTCAGATCTCGAAGGGTCTGCTCCCAGTACTTGGTCAAATGGAGAGCAAGCCTCGCTAGCAAAGGTTTTATTTTTTGTCTTGTTGAATCTATTAAAAATCCACAGCGGATCACTAGCATAGACCATTTCATTTTCGCCTGGGACATCGCTTTCCATTGCATCAATAGGCGACATGCGGTCGCGGTCTGATAAGTTCGAACAGTCTGTGATATCTTTCTTTTGGCAATAGAACAGTTCGAAAGCATATGATGCTGCAAATCGGCCGCATAATGGCATTCCATCTTGTGAACGAACTTTTGGTAAATTTTTGATTTCACGTTTTTTAAATCGCTCGCTGTATTCAGAGAATTTTGGATCATTTGGGTTAGGAGTGGCCTCAAACCATTGGATTGGAGATAGTGTTGTTAGGCCTTCGGCAATTTTATCAACGGGGGTGTAGCTGACTTGGGGTGGGCGTGTGATGACCTTGGTTTCTTCTGCAAAAAGATTCAAAGAAAAGGAGATCGTAAATAAAAGAATGGTCCTGATGAATATGGTCATTGCCTTTAGAATCGGTGGATTATTTAAGATTCTAAAAAGGATTGAGTAATTAACTTGGCTTTTATAGATTTGGGTCTAGGAGCGGATTGAGTTTTTACATCTTAGGTCTTAAGTTCGTCGACTTTTTTTAGGACATCGGTCGGGGTTGCAACCCATTTCTTTGTTTGGGCGGGCTATCGATATCAATGGAGTTTTTGCTGCCAAGGTAGTTTATTAGGCTAGCCCTTCTTTTCGGAGTAATGCTTAGCCAAGTTCTGTCGCAAGGCTTGAGTCTGAGAGCTTGATAGTCCAATGAACATCAAGTCCATGGTCACCTGATCGGCATTTAGCTTTTCAATTGTTCTAACCACGGCATTCACTGGCAAGGGCATAAAGTCCAATTTCACACTTAGGCTAAAATAAAGCGGCAGTGGGGTGTTGGAGACAATTTTCATTCCGTACTCGGACAAGGTCGTACATTGAAAATTCATTTTGATTTCAACGTCTTTGATATATTCCATGGTGGCTAAAGCGTGACTAGCCAAAGCTAAAATCTTGCGATTATAAAAATGCATCTTTTGTACAAACAAAGTTGCATCTAATGGCTTAACAACCACATCTGTCCAGCCGGCTTTAAGATAAGTTTGAATTTTGTTCGACTCAGCAGCTGCGCAAGCGAAAACCAAAGATAAGCTTTCTTGGCTTGGAGCCCTTACCGAAAGTAGATTCTTTAACTCTGAAAAAAGTTTATCTGCTTGCAAATGTGGAGCGAAAGATTCATCTACGATGATGCTATGATAGATATTCTTATCCAGAATATTGCTGGCTTGGGCCATGTCGCCTGCAGAATGAACTTTATATGATTTAATTTTTCCGGCACCTGGAACCAAAGCAAAGGCCATTTGCACTTGCTTCACCAAAAGGGGATCTGCGGTGAATACTAAGAAATTGATTTGTTCGACGGTATTGATTGGTTGGCTCACACGTATAATCTAACAGCCCTTGATCTTAGTCTCGAGTCCAGAAGTGATGGATTGGTACCAAGGACCTGACGTTAGATTTGCTATTCTGGCAGCAAATTGCTTTTATCTTCGGCTTTCAGGCTATTTGTATCGATTTCTGGATAGTGATAACGGTACAGGCCCCAGGAATTAATAATTGAATCATCTTTAAAAACACAGATGTCAAATTCGTCCTTATTTTCGTCTTTCGCAATTAAAGGTTTTCCCTTATAAATTCTGCAAAGCAAAGAACCCGGATGAAACCCACCGGCTTCGGGTTCAGCAAGTGGTTGTTTATTTTTCAACGAGTCTAATGCTAGGCACTTGCTGTTTTCTTTTCCCTTTTTACCTTTGGATGGACAGAAAAATTCCACGCCTGTTTTTTTGTCCAATTTAAATTGGATATGTGTAGCGCCTTTTTTTTCACTTAAATTAGCCGTTAGGCTCAGCGGGAAGCTGTTGCCGGCAAATGCGCTTGCGGTAAAGCCGCTGGCAATAAAAAAACTTGTAGCAATTAGAGCTATCGATTTCATCAGAAAAATCTCCCGCCGCGTTCTTGGATTTGTTGCGAAAGAACCTCTTGCATATGCTCTTGAATTTCAGAGGCAATTTCGTTCATCAATTCCGAGTCCTCGATTTGGTCTGGTTTATAGGGCAGGTAGATCGGCGGTAGAAATTTGATTTTCCACTTGGCCGGAAGTGGAATCACATTGAGTGGTAATGGGATCACAGTTCCTTTTAAAAACTTTGTGAACTTTAGTTTCGAAAGATTGATGTGGGTTTCTTCAGCACCCATGATCAAAGTGGGAACAATTGGAGACTGAGTTTTAATGGCCATTCGAATAAAGCCCCTCTTAAATTCCTGGAGCTGATACATGTTCGATGTCGGTTTAAAATTCCCATTCTCACCTTCAGGAAAAAGTACAATCAAGTGCCCTTTATCTAAGGCATTGATTCCATTTTCGAAGGTCGCTTCGGTAAAACCCATTTTTTGAGCGGGAATGGCAGTTTGTTTAGTTAAGAACCAAAAATGATGAGTTAACACTTTTGGTATGCGTCGGGCTTGGCGGTGAATCACATCTGCTAAAATCAAAGCATCAAATCCAGAAAATCCCGAATGATTTGGTGAAATGATCGCCGCGCCACGCTTAGGGATATTCTCAATTCCTTCGACTTCTAGTCGAAAATACTTTTGCATGATCTCCATCAAAAGTTTTGGCAAGACGCGATAAAGTAAAATATCTTTGTCTAAATTTTTAAGATCGAAAATCTTTTCAAGATTACTTTTGGATGACTTTTTGAAAAAATTGATCATGATAAAGAATCCCTCGGAGGTTCTATATGTATATCATGGCAATTGATCAGGGAACAACGGGCTCTACCGTATCTATTTTGAACCAGGCCGGAAGTCTGGTTGCCAAAGTAAATCAAGAATACCCGCAAATATTTCCCAAACCAGGCTGGGTTGAACACAATCCGGAAGACATTTGGAATTCAGTGACAGCAATGATTGAAAAGTCGCTTCAAGTTGCAAATTTAAAGGGAAGCCAAATTGCTGGAATCGGTATCACCAATCAGCGTGAAACAGTTGTCCTTTGGGATAAGTTATCTGGAAAAGCCATTTACAATGCCATTGTTTGGCAATGTCGCCGCACTCAAGATTTTTGCGACAAATTAAAAAAGGACAATAAACAAAGTCTGATTCGCAAAAAAACAGGATTGGTGATTGATCCTTATTTTTCTGGATCTAAAATTCGCTGGATTTTAAAAAACGTCAATGGTGCCAATGAGCGAGCGAAGCAAGGGCATTTATTGGCCGGAAACATCGATACCTATTTGTTGTGGCGATTAACAGCAGGCCATGAGCACAAAACCGATGTGAGCAATGCCTCTAGAACTATGCTCATGAATATTCAAACTGCCAAATGGGATGCGGATCTTCTAAAGATTTTTTCGGTCCCAGAAAAGATTCTACCGCAAATATGTGATTCTTCTGGTTTGTTCGGTAAGACCAAAGGGCTCAAGGTTTTACCAGATGGAATTCCGATAGCTGGAATTGCAGGAGATCAGCAGGCGGCACTTTTTGGACAGACTTGCTTCGCGGTGGGTGAAGCCAAATGTACTTTCGGAACAGGAAGTTTTTTATTGATGAACTCTGGCCATAAAATGGTGATATCAAAACACAATATGTTAACCACTGTGGCTTGGCGACTGCCTGGTCAAAAGATGTCTTACGCTTTAGAGGGCGGAGCATTTATTTGTGGTGCAGCTGTGCAATGGCTCAGGGACGGTTTGAAAATCATTTCGAAAAGTTCAGAAGTTGAAGAATTAGCAAGATCAGTTCCGACCAGTGAAGGTGTTGAGTTCGTGCCAGCATTGACTGGGTTAGGAGCTCCTCATTGGCGTCCTGAAGCTCGTGGGGTTATAACTGGATTGACCAGAGGAGCTACCAAGGCTCACTTGGCAAGAGCCACTTTAGAAGCGATGGCTCTGCAAAACACAGAAATTTTGCAAGCTATGGAAAAGGATCTAGGCAAAAAGTTAAAGGGACTGAAAGTTGATGGTGGCGCTTCGGCTAATAATTTGTTGATGCAACTGCAGGCTGACTATATGGGTTCAACGGTTACCAGGCCTCGGCAAATTGAAACCACTTCGATCGGTGCAGCGTACTTGGCTGGATTAGGAGTTGGTTTTTGGAGTTCGGTGGATGAGATCAAAAGAATTTGGATGGTAGACCAAGAATTCAAGTCGGTCATGTCAGGTAAGTCGCGCAAAGAACGATTGGCAAGTTGGCAAAAAGCAGTAAAGAAAGCGTAGCTATTGTTTTTTCATAAACTGGGGAAGATCTTTTAGTTTTAAAGTCATTCCCTTAAGGCGATTGGCAAATGAAACCAACATAGAACTTGCCCAAACAGGAAGTTCGGACAAAAGTTGCTCGTAACCAGCTTGCGATACTTTAACTAAAGTGCACTCGGTAATCGCCTGCGCCGATGCTGATCTGGGTGCTTTATCTAAAAGCGCAAATTCGCCAAAAGATTCGCCCTCAACGACTTTCAATAAATCAATTCTTTGGCCGTTGGGTGATTTGGTGAAGATCTGAACTTCGCCTTTTTCAACAATATAGAAATGAAAGTCGATATCGCCTTCAAAAAAGATGAACTCGCCTGCATCATAGACTTCTCGAACGATATCTGAAGACTCTTCCATCACTTGATCTTAAGAAATCCTTTAAGGTAATGCAACTTCATTAGGCTTCTATACCAAAGTCCAGGTCTGCTCAAATGCGCAATTTCATAGGAAAAAATATTTTTCCACTTCGACTTTGGCTGTGTCTACTGGCTATCATGTTAGCACTATGAAAAAGCAAATTTTGATTCTACTTTTGGCGTTCTCATTTTTTTCTCCAACGATCCATGCACAATCGGATTTGCTGACGAAATTTCGGCAATATCGTGAAAAGGTTATGGGGGCCAAAAAAGAAGAACAGGTTCAGCGAATCAAAGAGATCGACCAAGAAATTGCAAAGACTCAAGACAATGATGAGAAGAAGCTTTTGTTGATGGCAAAAGCCTTGTTAGCCCTTGATTTGAATCAAAATGAGTTGGCAGAGGAAACCTTCAAAGAATTGCAAAAGGATAAGAATAATTTACTCGAGTACATTCATTTTTATTACGGCCAGTTGTTAACCGAAGAGAAACGTTTTTCGGAAGCTAAAGTTCAATTTCAAAAAACATTGGAATTGTCTCCAAATGTAAAATTACAGCAAGAATCTCAATTTCAAATTGCTAAAGTTTTATTGGATGAGAAAAGTTTCAAGCAGGCAAAAACCTTTTTAACTCAACTGGAAAAAAGACAACGTCGTGAAGAGTCTTATGCCGAGGCAATCTATTTGTTAGCTCGGGCTGAGCGAGGACTCAACAACACGGGTCCATTTTGCAAATGGGTCAAAAAGCTATATTCGAAGTATCCTTCATTTCCAAAGATTGAAAAATGGGGTGCTCAGCTTTCTCAAGACGAGTTTGAAGGCAAGCCAACTGGATGTAGTATTTCGACCGAAGATCGTCGAGCTCGAATCAAAAGTCTTCAGTGGGCTGGACTTGATGAAAAGGCTTTGGGAGAAATTCAGGCACTACGAGAAAAAACAGCGGCCTCTGACAAATACGAAGTGGACCGCTTAGAAGTTGGGTACTGGCTGCATGATGGAAATGTGGCCAAAGCCTTAGAAATTCTAAAGCCTTACTATGAAACAAATAAAAATAATGTGAATTACCTGAACTTAATTGCGAACACAGCGGCTCGTGCTGGCGAATATCAAGCAGCAGTGGGATCCTACTATCAGGCCTATAAATTGGCTCCGCGTGGAAAATTTGGTAAGCAAGCTCTGTATCAAGCTGCTTTCTTGAGTTATCAGTTTCAGGATTACGATGGTGCGGCCCGAAAATTCCAAGAATTTATGAAAGTGTATTCTGGCTCTGGATTGTCCCGAGATGCGAGATGGCATTTGGCGTGGATTCGTTACTTGCGCGGCGACTATGATGGAGCTCAAAAAAGTCTGCAATCAATGTTGACGGAGTCGCAAAAGAAAAAACGGGGTTGGAAATCCTTTCCTAAAGATCGCGTGATCTATTGGATGGCGATGAGTCTTCTTCGACAAGGAAGCTATTCTCAAGCAAGGCCGATGTTTGAGTCATTAGCTAAAGACCAGCTGTTAGGATATTATGCTGTTGCCTCACAATTTCGACTGAAGAAATTGGATAAAATGGCACCCAAGCCTATGCGTTTGGCATTTTCCGAGCAATCTCGCCGAATTGCCAGATTCTCGGCAATCGACAGCATCATTCCTCCCGATGACGCTCCGGTGACTGGTGAAGAAAATGAATCCGAAGAAACTTTGGCTGTAGCCTCAACAGCGTCAGACCCAACAGCCGCCGAAGAAGCTCCCAATGAAGAATTGGCCGGTGAGGCTGATGGTTCAGATGATCAGAAGGTCGCAGTTGAAGGGGAAGGCGAGATGGACAAACCAAGCTATGCCAACCCTGTTCTTGTGAAAAGATTTGAGCGAGCTCGTGATCTGATGATTTTGGGATTAAATGATTGGGCAAAATGGGACCTGTATGACATTGAACGAAAGACCAGCAATCGAGACTACCTAAAAAATCTGATGCAAGAATACACGACAGTCGAAAATTTCAATCGGTCTTCTTATATCGCCCAAATTAGTTTTGGTGGCCAAAGATCATTGCATGGTATTGAAGGTGTTCGTTACTTATGGGAGTACGCCTATCCAAGAGCCTATGCTCCGGTGGTCACCAAATATTCAAAACAATTTGAGGTTCCTTTCGAGCTCATCTGGGGAATTATGCGAGCCGAGAGTTCCTATAAAAAAGATGTCATTTCTCCAGTGGGAGCCTTGGGGTTGATGCAAGTCATGCCAGGAACTGGAATTCGAGTTTCGAGTCTAATGAACGAGAACAATTTTGAACCTCGAAGTTTACTTGAACCCGAGGTTGCTGTGAAAATTGGTTCTAAATATTTACAGCGTTTGATGAAAAGATTTGAAAACAGCATTCCTTTGGTGGCAGCTGGATACAACGCAGGCCCTCACCGAGTTAAAGCTTGGTTGTTGGGATTTGGCAATTTGGATGTGGACGAGTTTGTCGAACACATTCCATTTTTAGAAACTAGAAATTACGTAAAGCGTGTTGTTTCTAACTATCATATCTATGGACTTCTTTATGGTGCGAAGAAAGATGCCTTGTCCTATTTAAGTGAGACTTTAAGTGTTAAAGCACAAGATGCGTCGGCAACCAAGGAAACATGGGAAGATATTTAAAAAAAATATTTGAGCTCATTTTAAGTTTTTTCGCATTGGCAATTTTTTGTTTTTGTCTTGTGCGATTTTTTCCAGGTCAGCCGCTGGTCGACGAGACAGGATTAGATCCAATCGTTTTAGAAAGTTTGAAAAAAAGTTTTGGTTTAGATCAGGATTTTTTTACTCAATTGTTAAACTACTTTAAGCATGTCATCACACTGGATTTTGGAAAATCGATTCACTTCGCTGGTCGTTCCGTCATGTCCCTAATTGCGGACTATGGCGCGATTTCAGTTCGCCTTGGATTGCTTGCTTTTTTGATGTCTATTTTGAGTACATTTGTATTAGTGGTTTTTTCCCGAATTCAAAGTGAAAGCTTTAAGCAAAGGTTTGATCTATTGATACTGATGATTTCGTCGGTTCCAAATTTGGCCATTATTCCTGTGGTAGTTTATCTTTTTGCCGTTCGTTTACAGTGGTTGCCGGTAGCCCTTTTAGAGGGACCAGAAAGCTATATTTTGCCCGTGCTGTTGTTGGCATTAAAGCCGGCATTGTCTTTGATTCGATTGGTCTGTGTTTCTTTGGATGAGAATCTTTTGTCAAAACCAATCTTGGTAGGCCGATCCTTGGGATTTTCTGAATTTTCAATTTTAACAAAATGGGCAATGAAAGGGTCACTGATTTCAATGCTTTCGCAGTTAGGTCCTATTTTATCTCATTTGATTTCTGGAAGTTTTTTAATTGAAGTGATTTTTGCAATTCCTGGAATTGGATATCAGTTTGTACAAAGTATTTTAAATAGAGATTGGCCCCTTATTTTAGGTATGACTTTAGTTTATGGATTTATTTTGATTTTGAGCAATTGGATCACGGATATCTGCATAGATAGGCTTACGGGCTCGGCGCAATCACAAATGGAGTTGAATTGAAATTCGCTGAAAGAATGGCTTTCCTTTTTCTATCCATTGTTATTTTGGTGGTCATGATATTTCCATTGTTGCCGATATCTACTTTTGCGCAAACAGATGTTCAAAAAATATTGTTGCCTCCATCCTTTCAGAACCTAATGGGCACGGATTCATTAGGACGAGACTTGCTCTTTCAGGTCTTTGTCGCTGCCAAAGTGTCATTGGAAATTGGCTTGGTTAGCGCGTTTATTTCGATTCTAATTGGAATTTTATGGGGTGGTTGGGCTGCAATATTATCAAAGCGATTTCTTTTGTTGGAAAGAATCATGATCAGATTGTCCGAGATTTTGATGTCCATTCCGAATCTAGTATTGTCGGCCATCATTTATTTGATGCTGACGGTTTCCTTTGGCTCGTCATTGAATGTCGCATTAATTTTAATATTGGCTCTGGGGCTTTCATCATGGATGCCGGCTAGTCGCTTTGTCTACAATTTGGCAAAAGCAGAGATGAAAAAGGATTACATACAAGGCGCCCGAGCCATTGGAGCGACACAAGGGCGAATTTTGAGAAATCATATTTTGCCGAATTTGTTTTCTAGTTTAGTTGTTTATTGGAGTTTACAAATTCCTCATGCTCTTTTGGCTGAAGCGTCACTGAGCTTCTTAGGATTTGGAGTTCGCTCTCCCCAGGTCAGCTTGGGACTTTTGCTAGAGGCCGGGTGGAAAACTTTCGGAAGCTTTCCACATTTGCTTTTGATGCCGACTCTTTTTTTCGCTCTGACTGTATTTTCTATTAATATTTTATTAGAAAAGATGCGTCGAAAAATTGATCCAAAATTGAGATTTTAATAACTTAAATCTTTGGATCCAAACTTCCGCCAAAACCTTGCTCAAGCCATTTGGCAGCGGATAGGCACAAGTGGTCTTGGTCCTCGGCAGCAATCACTTGAACACTTAATGGCAATCCCTCGTTCGAAAGTCCCATCGGAACAGATGTGGCCGGAAATCCCAGCGCATTGAATACACCGGTGTAAGCAAAATCAAATGGTCGGGTGAATGTCGAATTGTGAGCCGGAGCCTTTCGCGGATGAACCGGCATAATTAAAATTCCATTTTGGCCCAATTTCTTTGTGAGTTCACTTTTCAAAAGAGCTAAGCCAGCTAAATATTCATCCTTCTTAGAGCGGTCCTGATGGTGAGTTTCCACCAGAGCCGTCAAAAGGCTTGGCAGAGTGTAATTTCGCTTTCCCAGCGCCAAATTGAAAAATTCTTTTGCTAAATTCAAGGGTTCACCTGCAGAAAGATAATTTGGAAAGTTTTTGCCTTCGATAGTCCAAGCTCTTCCAGTCCAAAAGTTGAAAGCATCTAGAAATGTGCGATCGGGAAGTTGATGGGATTGTGCTCCCATTTCCTTAAGGTATCTTGCAGCTATGATCACAGCTTGGGACAAATCATTTTCGGTTTCCGAAGTTCCATGAATCACCGGAGATGGAAGGTGAAAAACTTGAATGGATGAAATGTCATTCAGTAAAGGCTTTAAAACAAAATTCTTCTTTGTTTCTAAGTCGTAAGAGTCGGGACCAATTAAAGTCCGCATGATCAATTCTAAATCTTCGGCTTTGCGTGCAAGAGGGCCCAAAACCGTGAATGGATAAGTGTTGCCGAAAATCTCATTGGCGTTGTTTTGATAAAGGGGAACGTGACCGGTAAAAGCGATGATTTTATCAGATGGTTTGTGGCCGAAAATTCCACAAAAAGCAGCCGGCATACGAATAGAGCCACCGATGTCAGAGCCCACGCCAAAAGTGGTTCCGCCGGCACTGATGATCGCCGCTTCTCCTCCCGAGCTTCCGCCCGAGGTTCTGGTTGAATCAAAGGGGTTGTGAGTTCTTCCATAAACGACATTGTCACACTCGAACCAAAATCCGACTTCGGGAACATTTGTCGTTCCTAAAATAAGGGCATCTTTGTTCTTTAAACGTTCAACGCATGTGGCGTCGACGTCCATGATTTGATTTTTTCTATGAATCGATCCTAATGTGGATTTCATGCCGGCGACCGAAATCATTTCTTTAATCGAGCAAGGGACTCCAAAAAACTCAGAAAGATTTTTTCTTTCTGAGACGTTCATCTTTGAAAGTTTTTGATCTAAAGCGATGGCTTCGGCTTTTGCCAGATCATAACGAGTCTCAACCACAGCATTCAAAGTGGGATTTACTTTTTCAATCTGTTGAATGTGCTGGTCGACAACATCGACCGCTGAAATTTCATTTGTTTTGATTTTTTGGCTGAGCTCTTGAATGCTAAATGATCTTAAGTTCATGAGCCCAGAGTACTAGACATTAAATCGGAAGAACAACACATCGCCATCTTTGACGAGATATTCTTTACCTTCGACGCGGTACTTGCCCGCATCTTTAACAGCCTGCTCGCTTTTGAATTTAAAAAGATCTTCACAATGATAAGTCTCGGCGCGAATAAAGCCTCGCTCAAAGTCCGAGTGAATAACTCCGGCAGCACCGGGAGCCTTGGTTCCAGCTCGGATGGTCCAAGCTCGAACTTCTTTTTCACCAGCGGTAAAGTAAGTGAACAAACCTAAAAGTTTATATGCTTCGCGAATCAATCGATTCAAACCCGGCTCTGAAGATCCCAGTGAAGCCAAAAACTCTACTTGTTCTTCTTTTGGCAACTGAGCAATTTCAGCCTCCATCGCTGAGCAAATCATAATGGTTGTGTTGCCTTCTTCGGCTGCGCGTTTTTCAACATCACGAACCCATTGATTGCCGCCACCAGAAAAATCAGTGTCGGAAACATTGCAGGCATACAGAACTGGTTTAGAAGTCAAAAGATGCAATTCTTTACGGAAAATTTCTTCGTGTTCAGAAAGTTCAACTGAACGAGCTGGTAATCCCTTTGCTAAAGCATCGTAAATTTTCTTAGTGACTTCAAATTCCATCTTTAGCTTTTTATCAGCTGTGGATTTTGCGGTTTTTTCTAAGCGCTTTACTTTTTTCTCGACGGAATCAAGGTCTGCCAACATCAATTCGGTATTGATGATTTCCATATCACGCAAAGGATCTACGCTGCCGGCAACGTGAATGATGTTTGGATCATCAAAGCAACGAACCACGTGTACGATGGCATCAGTTTGTCGGATATGAGAAAGAAACTGATTTCCTAAGCCTTCGCCCTGGCTTGCGCCCTTCACGATTCCCGCGATGTCGACAAATTCCATGGTTGTTGGAACGACACTTTGAGGTTTAATAAATTGAGTGATTTGATCCATTCTTGGGTCCGGAACAGTCACGACTCCAACATTGGGGTCAATTGTGCAAAATGGATAGTTGGCAGCTTCAGCTTTTGCAGAGGTCAGTGCATTAAATAAAGTACTTTTCCCTACGTTTGGGAGTCCAACAATTCCAACCTGTAATGCCATTTTAAACCTCGTTCTAACGGAATATTATCAATTTAGTATTTTCTAAATTTACTTATTAAATTTTGACGATGCTTTGGAAAGGCCCTCAAAAATTAAAGCTTCCATAGCATCTCCTGCTTTGTTCAAAAAGTCAGTTAATTTGCTTTGCTCTTCTTGTGAGAATTTTTGCAAAACATAGTCGGCCACACTCATTTCGGGATGGGGTGGGCGTCCGACGCCTAGGCGAAGTCGCAAATAGTCTTGGGTTCCCAGCATTTGCGTGATGCTTTTGATCCCGTTGTTGCCGCCAGGGCTGCGGTTCTTGTGAATTCGAATTTGTTCAAAGGGAATGTCGATTTCATCATGCGCCACAATTAGATTCTCGATAGGAATTTTATAAAAATTCATCAAAGATTGTACGGACTCACCAGATAGATTCATAAAGGTCATGGGCTTTGCGACCAAAATTTCTTGGCCATCCATTTTAAACTTACAAGTGTGCGCTTGATGTTCTTCTCGCCAAGGCGGGGAGCCGGCGCTGGTGGCAAAAACATCAACGGCCAAAAAGCCAATATTGTGTCTGGTCAGAGCATATTTGGGGCCGGGATTTCCAAGGCCAACGATTAAGTGCATTTTTATTACTCGTAATGAGAGTTTAAAATTTAGGGCTTAAAATAAAGAAAGCGGCCTTGTGAGCCGCTTTCTTGGAAAAAATCTAATTTGCGAGAATTATTTTTTCTCTGGTTTTTTTGCAGCACCAGCAGCAGGAGCGGCAGCACCAGCAGCAGGAGCAGCAGCGCCAGCAGCAGGAGCAGCGGCATCAGCAGCAGCAGCAGCAACTGGAGTAGCAGCTTCTTCAACAAACAGATTCACAACCGCGATTGTCAATTCCGGAGCTGAAAGCATTTTAACGCCAGCTGGAAGTTTTAGGTCAGAAGCGTGAAGTGCATCACCAACACCCAAAGCTGAAATGTCAGCCATGATGTTTTCTGGAATTGCTGTAGGTAAACATTCGATCTCAACCTGACGGTTAACAACGTTCAACAATCCGCCTTCAGAAATACCAATTGGTTTTCCATCCAATTTGATTTCGATAAATACGCGAACCGCTTTTTTCAAATCAAGAGCAAAAAGGTCAACGTGTTGTGGACGACGAGTCAAAGGGTGAACCACAACTTCTTTCATCAAAACAACGATGTTCGCAAGTTTTGAATCAGAACTTTTCAAGCTGAAAAGAGCATTTTCGTATGCACGTACGTTGAATTTAACAACGGCAGTTTCATCGATGAAAATGTTTTTTGGCTCTGTAGCTCCGTACACAACAGCCGGAATTTTTCGGTCTCTGCGAAGTGCGCGGCTAAAGTGTTTGCCAGTTGTTCTTGGTTCTACTGTTAAATCTAATCTTTGGCTCATTTTTTACTCCAATTTTCTCAAACTTTTCTTAAAACAATTTTAAATCCAAATTAATCAAACAGTGAGCTCACGGAATCGTTGCCGTGGATTCGTTTGATTGCTTCGGCTAACAATTGTGCCACTGAAACAACTTCGAATTTGCCACTGTTTTTCGCTGCTGCGCTAAGGGGGATCGAATCGGTCACCCAAACCTTTTCAATCGGACTTTCTACAATTCTTGAAATTGCAGGGCCTGACAGAACCGGATGCGTCGCAACGGCGAAAACACGTTTTGCACCATTTTTATAAAGACTGTCAACTGCTTGTGTAAGAGTTCCTGCAGTATCAATCATATCATCGACAATTATGGCTGTTTTTCCGGCAACATCCCCGATCAAATGAAGGGCTTTGGCCTCATTTGGGCCGGTTCGGCGCTTGTCGACGATGGCAATTGGGGCTTCGATGCGTTTTGCAAAGGCTCTGGTTCTTTCAACGCCACCGGCGTCAGGACTCACCGCAACAAAGCCTTCGCCGGTTCCGTGGGCTTCTCGCCAAGCTCGGGAAAGGGTTGGAATCGCAAATAAGTGATCCACTGGAACATTGAAAAAACCTTGGATTTGGGCCGCATGTAGATCGCAGGCCACAACTCGATTCGCTCCGGCAGTCGTCAATAAATCGGCCATCAATTTAGCTGAAATGGGAGCTCTTGGCGCCACTTTTCGATCTTGGCGGCCGTAGCCGTAATAAGGGATCACCGCCGTAATTGCCTTAGCAGAAGCTCTTCTTAGAGCGTCCATCATAATGAACAATTCCATATAGTTTTGATTGGCTGGGGGGCAAGTGCTTTGCACGATAAAGACATGTTGTCCGCGAACACTTTCGTGAATCTCGACTTGGATTTCACCATCCGCAAAAGAGTTGATTTGGCAGTAGCCTAATTCGACTCCCGCGGCTTCAGCAATTTTCTTGGCCAAAGTTGGATTGGAATTTCCCGAGAAGATTTTAAGACCAGTCACGTGACCTCCTAGTAAGCTAAGTCATTTCAGCAATTTTGCTATCAACCAAGCCGTAAACCAAGAAAACAAAGATCATAAAAGTTACGGTCATTTTTTTATCGCACGAACCCGCGATTTGACAACGGAGAAGTTGATTGCAATGGTGAGCGCCATGATGACTCAGTTAAAATTTTTATTAAAAGCCGGTTGGATTGAATTTCATTTAAAGGGACGAGTGGATTCTTTTAATGATCGACACCTGATGAATTCAATTGAAACTGTCATAAAGCAACATTCTGGCGAGTCGATGATCAATTTACAGTCCAATTCAGACATCAAATCGACGCCAAAAGCCGTTAAAGTGGCATTGGATCTATCCGACACCGAGTTTTTAAGTCTTCAGATGATGCATTTTTTGGCAAGCCTGAAGCGCGAGCTCGTGCAAAAGGGTGGAGATTTGGTGTTGGTGCAACCAAGTCATCCGGTTCGGCGTCAGGTGGAGATTTTCTTGGGTGTGAAGGTTTTTCAGGTTTTTTCGAGCTTTGTAGAGCTGGAACTCAGTCAGCACTACCAGCCTCGAGCCGAGTTTTTAAGTCCAGAGCCCACTGCAAGTCTGGCCTAGATTTAGTCTGGAACAGGGGTTTGACCCCCAATGTTTGGACCTTGTTTGGACTTTGGATGAATTCCGAAATCCTTCTGTCGCATATAAAATAGATCCATGCGATTTAAAAAAATGAAAATTCAAAAGCACAATCATTGGTCAATTTGTTACCTCGAGGGTCGTATCGATGCCTTTTGTGACAAATTTTTATTAGAAAACTTGGCGGCTGATCTTAAGAGCGAAAAGTATCTAGTGATCAATTTAGCTGGCGTTGATTTTTTAAGTTTGGTCGCAATGCGGGGATTTGTTGAACTTCGAAATCAAGCTTTGGCAAATGCGGGCGATGTGGTTTTGATGGGGCCAACTCCGGCCGTGCGAAGACATATTGAAAGCTACTTAGGACGAACGGGAATTCGAACATACAAAGATTGTAGCGAATTGGATCGAGAAGACTTGGTTCATCCCCGAGCCGAATTTCGAAATTTAAATTTTATTGAAGGCGCAGCGGACCCGATAGACAGTTTAAGCGGCGGCGAAGAATCCGCACGATTGTTAGTATTTCCGCGGCTGTGATTAGCTATTTTTAAGTCTGAGACTTTAACTTCTCAATAAACTGCATGGTCGCGCGAGCGCGATGAGAAATCTTACTTTTATAACTTGGGCCGATTTCAGCTAAAGTTTTTGTTTCACCTTCGGGAACAAAAACCGGGTCATAGCCAAAGCCATGTTGGCCGGCAGTGGTTTTAGCAATTTGTCCCTTTAGCAAACCAGAGAAAATCCATTCTTCGCCGGTTGGCGTGTAAACCACCAAACAACATTGAAATTGAGCATTGCGATTAGAGACCTGGCGAATTTGCATCATCTTTAAAAGCTTTGCTGTGTTCTCGCTGTCAGCAGCTTTGGGGCCCGCATATCGAGCCGAGTGGACTCCTGGTAAGCCGCCAAGGCCTTCAACTTCTAATCCCGAATCATCGGCCAAAATCCAACAACCTGGTTTCATGGCTTTTAAACTTTTAGCCTTAATGCGAGCGTTGTCTAAAAAAGTCTGACCATTTTCTGGCGGCGGCGAAAAAGTTGGCAAATCAATAATCGAAAAGATCTTCAATTGCGGAAGCTCTTTTTCAAGTAGCATTTTGAATTCTGCCACTTTGCCTTTATTGCCAGTTGAAATCCAAATCTCATTAGACATGCTAGTTGGCCTTACTTTTTAAGAGGGAAAAAAGATCCGATGATTTCAGCTTGATGTTGGAAAAGTTCGTCGCAGCCTTTTTGCGCCACTTCTAGCATCGTGTTCAAATTGGTTTTGCTAAAAGGTGAGTGCTCGGCCGTTCCTTGGATTTCGACAAATTCCCCTTTTGAAGTCATGACAAAGTTCATGTCAGTTCCGATAGAAGAATCTTCATCGTAATTTAAATCTAAAAGGGATTCGCCTTTTTGCAAACCCACGCTGACTGCGGCAACATAGTTGATTAATGGGTTGGATTTGATTTCGCTCACTTGCATCAGTTTGTGAATCGCCAAAGCCAATGCGACAAATCCACCGGTGATAGCTGCAGTTCTAGTTCCGCCATCGGCATGGATCACATCACAGTCGATGGTCAGTTGTCGTTCCCCAATCAACTTTGGATCCACAGCTGCGCGAAGACTTCGACCAATCAATCTTGAGATCTCTTGTGTTCGACCGCCAGACATAATCTTATCGCGCTTCATTCTTTGTTGCGTTGAGCGTGGTAACATTCCGTATTCCGCGGTGATCCAACCTCCGCCAGTTCCCTGCAACCATTTTGGTGCCATTCCGTCATAGGTGGCCGTGCAAAGGACTTTTGTTTTTCCAAATTCAACTAAGGCTGAGCCTTCGGCGAATTCAGAAATGTTAGGAGTGATTTTAATTGGGCGTAATTGAGTAGTGGATCTTCCGTCTATGCGCATGGGCGCTAATGTAAACGGCTGACCTCAGTTCTGTCTATCATTTCTTTGTAGCTTAAAATGCCCTGGTAAATCCTTTGGGCGATTTCTTTTTGAACAGCAGGTTTGACCAGTCGTTCAGCCTCTTTTGGATTGGAAATAAAGCCCAACTCAACCAGAACCGAAGGAACGTTGGTTTTCGAGATTACAAAAAAGGGAGCTTGGCGGATGGTGCTGCCTTCTTTATGACCGTTGTAGCCAATTTGTGGGCTTGCTGCCCAAGAGGCGAGCAGTTTTTTACTTAGAATATGGCTTTGGTGCATTTTGGTTCTTCGTTTTAAATCCTCAACGATCGCAAGCACGTCACCTTTTTTAGTAAAATCGTCCGCCACATTATTTTTCATTTCCTTGATGGCCTGGTTTTCACTGTTGGCTAAAAACAAAGACTCTTCATCTGGCGGAAGTTGATTCTGGAAATAGAACTCGACACCTCTTGCTCGGTAGTCGGGTGAGGCATTGGTATGAATGCTAATGAATAAATCGGCATTTGTTTTTTCGGCAATTTCGACTCGATCTTGTAAGGAGACATTTTGATTTTGGGTTCGAGTCATCGACGCTTCAAATTGCGAGTTGGCAGATAGAAGCTTTTTAAGTTCCTGCGCGACGGATAGTGAAATTTCGGCCTCGCGGGCTTTGCCATAGACGGCGCCAGTATCAGTTCCGCCATGGCCAGGGTCGACCACAACGTTCAAAGCTGCCTGGGATAAATCACAGCCAAGGGCAACTGATAAAATAAAGATGAATTTGAAAACAAGTCTCACAGTTTTGATCTTATCGAAATGCAGAAGTCTTCGCTAGTCGGGGCTGGGCTGGATTTTAAGGGGAGAAAAAACAGCGACCTGGTTTGGGGGGTGGGGGACCAGGCCGCTATGGGGGGGGTACTTAGTACTAGAGCAAGGGCGGGGCCAAAGTCGGAATTCTATGAAAACTGGTTTATTTGCTATTGAAGTTCAATCTTATGTCAAACAGTTGAACAGGCCTTACAAATTGGGGCCCAAAAAGAGTCTTGTTCGGCATCTTTTTTTGAGCAGGCAATTCACATGGCGCAAGTACGGGTCTATACTGTCCTAATGCGGGCTTTGAAAAAGCGGCTATATTGAGGAGAACCTATGAAATCCAATCGATCAGTTAAGATCCTTCCAATCGTTTCTATATTTGCAGCCACTTCCATTGGCTATTTTGGCAATCTACCCAAAGCCAAGGCGGTGGATTCTTCGACAGTAGAAGCGGAAGAGGCTATGGCAGATTCTGAGGCAGCTCAGGCCGAGGCCAAAGAAGCTAGAAGAAGAACCGAAGAAGAGCTTAAAAAGCGTGATAGCAGTCGACAGCAGGCTCAGTCTTCAATGGCTCAGGCAAAGCTTTTAGAGGCTCAGGCTAAAAGTGATCAACAAAAAGCCGAGGCGGAAGCTTTGAGATATAAGGCTGAAGGTGAAGAGTATTGGAAACAGCATAAATTAGCTGAAGAAAAACAAGCTATGGCTGTGAAGCAGTCTGAGGCGGCTAAAGAGCGAACTGAAAAAGCAAAACAATTAATGGAAGAGTCTAAAAAGAAGAAAGAAGCTTCTTATAAATTAGCTGAGGACTCGCTAGCGGAAGCTAAAAAGTTAGAGGCGAACGCTAAGTCCACTCAAGAAGAATCAGAAAAGGCCGTGAAGGCATCTAATGAAGCCCGAGATAAAGAAAGAACGGCTTTGGCTGATTTAGAGCGAGTGCGTTTAACGACTCAACGAGCGGTGACCTTGGCACAAGCAGTAGCTTCTAAAGCAAAAGCTGAGAAAGACCGTTCCGCAGCTGAAAAAGCAAGAGCTGAAGCTGAAATGGAAAAAGCAAAACAAGCAGAAGAGAAGTCTAAGCAAGAACAAGTGGCTGCTGAAAAAGACATCGAAAAATTGAAGTCAGAGTTAAAAGCATTGCAGTCCTCTTTAGAAGATCAACGTAAAGATCTTGAAAAAGCGAAAAAAGAAGAAAGTAAGTCTAAGGAAAATTTCCGCCAAATGAAAGCGGATGCGGATAAGGTTCGCGAAATTTCGAGCCGCGAATTGGCTCAGATCAATCAGGAAATTGCCAAGTCTAAAAAATCCGTCGCTGAAAGTGAAGCTGAAGTGATTCGCGCCCAAGCGGATATGGAACGATTGAAAAATGAACTTGAAAAAGCCAAACAAGAGCGTGCTAAGTTGAACGAGGCCTCGGTTGAAGTGAAAAGCCGAGTGGAGTCAGCAAAGCTAAAAGTCGAAACAGTTAAGGCTGAAATCGAAGCGACCCGAATGGCGATTGATACAGATCGAATCAAAAAAGAAACTGCGGCCATGCTCGGCAAAGGATCAGATCCAGCCGAAGTGACGACAGTTCCAGCGAGTCCTTCTAAATCCAAAGCAGAATCTAAAAAGAAAAAGAAAAATAAATAATGAGATGTCCGAAGCAGATCTTTTAGATCTGCTTCACAAACTGAGTTGAAGTTGGATATGCAAATTCAGCTTTCAGGTCCGAAGCAATTTTCATCACTTCAAAAAGTACTTCTTGTTGAATCTCTAGCTCTTTTCCCGCGTCGGGAACTTGTACGAAAAAATTCATTAAGATTTGTAAATTAAAATCACCCATTAAGTTAAAGCGGACGGTAATCGTGTCTTTGTCCACAGCAGGGTGCTGAGCTAGATAGTACCGCAAGCGATCCATGAATTGGGTCATTTGAGTTTCTGTCGTTTCATAGCTTAAGCCGATGGTGTGGCGAATTCGATGTAAGGGGCGGGCCCCCATATTGTCGATTTGTTCTTTTGCCATCACCGAATTCGGGATCGTCACCAAAGATTTGTACATAGTCCGAATGCGAGTCGAGCGAAAGCCAATTTCTTCGACAAAACCTTCAGTGCCTGCAACTTTAACCCAATCGCCCACTTGAAAAGGCCGATCCAAGATAATGGTGATCGAGCCAAACAAGTTGGCGGCCGTGTCTTGCGCAGCTAATGCTAAGGCCAATCCGCCCAGTCCTAATCCAGCGAGCAATGACATGACGTTGATGCCAAAGTTTTGCAGCACGATTAAAAAGCCAAAGATCACCACGAAAACTTTTAAGGTTTTGGTGGCTAACGGCGCCAGTTGGTCATCTAAAGTGTTTTCAGTTTTTGCGGTGATTTCATTTAAGACATTACCAAATGCATCGACCGCGATATAAGTCAGCCGAATTAGGTAATAGGAAAGTAAAAGCTGACTTCCAAGTTTAAGATACTTGTCGAGACCACTTGAAAGTTCCAATGAGTCCAAACAAGCAAACCAAAATAGCGAGGTGGCAATCCAGGCTAAAGGTTTTTGAATTTCGGTATTTAAAAAGTGTAAAACAAAACCATGAGCTTTTCCGCGAATGTTGTCCGAGTTCTTTAGGGCTAAGAAAAACTTCTTCAAAAGTGAGTTCAGCAAAAAACCCGCAAAAAGAACAACGATCAAAACAAGCCATTTCCAGTTTGGAATTAAAAATAGAACTTCATTCATATTATGCCTCTTTATTACCTTTTAAATCTGAGATGTTAGATTTCCACTGAAGATGAGCGCTAAAGTTATGACGCCAATGATGATTCGGTAAATGCCAAAATGGCGAAATCCAAAACGGCTGACTAATTTAATGAAAAACTGAATGGCAATCAGCGCGAAAACAAAAGAAAGAAATGAACCTACGATTAAAAACATAATATGCGAATCATCAATGGTTTTTAGGGCACCGTGCAATTTAAGGGCTGTGGCTCCAACTAATGTTGGAACCGCTAGGAAAAAAGAAAATTCGGCGGCCTCTTTTCGGGAAAGTCCAAAGCTAAGTCCGCCTAAAATAGAGGCGGCACTTCTAGAAACGCCAGGAATAAAAGCAAAACATTGAATGAGTCCAATCTTAAAACAATCTATTAAAGAGAGCTGATCAAACCTCTTTGATTCTGATCTGTTTGCGAAATACTGATCACTCCATATCAGAATGATGCCACCAATGATCCAAGCCACTGCTACGACATAAAGGCTGCTTAAAAGAATATCAATTTTACTTTTGACCAATAATCCAATAACAGCTGCCGGTAGAAATGCGACGATGAGCTTTTTGTAGAACTCAACTTGTGGAAGAAATCGTCGCCAATAAAGGACCAGAACTGATAAAATCGCTCCCGCTTGGATGATGATATTAAAGGAATTGATAAAGCCTTCGTCTTTAATGCCGAGCAATCCACTGGCGACAATTAAATGTCCGGTGCTGGAAACAGGTAGAAATTCAGTGAGACCTTCTATTAATGCAAGAATTGCCACGATCGTAAGTGTCATAGGGTTAAGATCTTCATCTATCTATTGTCCTTGAATCAATTATTTTTATACCCACAAAAACATATCGTTTTTCAGATTCTGTTTTTTTGTGACATTTGCCGCTAATTTCAACTTTTCTTACGACTGCTTGGGTCATTTGTGATTTTTTGCTCCACACATCAAATTAAACCTGCCTAGACTTTTGACATAACCAAAATGGAACCACGGAGGGGGAACATGAAGAAGAATTTATTATTGGCAATTGCGGCCCTAGGGATGTCGGTGCCGGCATTTTCGGCAGAATACCTAGTTAAATATAGAAGCAATATGTTTGTTCAAACATTTGCGGGATCATCAGCAATTCAAATGTTGGATGTTCATGATGCTGGTCGCCTAGCAAAAGTGAATATTAATGAAAAATCAAAAGTAGCCTCTTTGGTTCAACTTTTGACAAATCCAAGTGTTGAGTACGTTGTGCCGAACTTTAAGCTTCGTGCTTTCACGGCTCCAGTGGACGTCAATGCATTAAAAGATCAGTGGGCGATCAAAAAAGTTCAAGCTGAAGCAGCTTGGCAGCGCGCTGGCAACAAAGGATCAAAAAATGTAGTGGTAGCCGTAATTGATACAGGCACCGACTATAAACATAAGTCTTTGGTTCAAAACATGGTTCCAGGTTATGACTTTGCAAGAAATGATAACGATCCAATGGATCAGACTTCTTCGCAAAATCCTGGTCACGGTACTCACTGTGCGGGAATCGTTGGAGCGACTGGTTTAGCGGATGGTGGAATCGTTGGCTTGTCACCTGAAGTTTCAATTATGCCAATTCGTTTTCTTGATGAAAATGGATCTGGAGATTTGAACAACGGTGTTAAGGCGATCGACTACGCAATCGAAAAGGGCGCACAAGTTATTTCTGCTTCTTGGGGAGCTGCGGTTTCTCACTCTGAAGCGATGCCTTTGATCGAAGCAATCCAGCGTGCTGAAAAAGCGGGAATCGTATTTGTTGTTGCAGCTTCTAATGATGGAAAAAACAACGACTCTTACGAAGTTTACCCAGCAAACGCAGGTGTTTCGAACACGATTTCTGTAGCAGCTTCAAATAGCTCTGATGGAAAGCCTAGCTGGTCAAACTATGGTAAAGGAAAAGTTCAGTTGTCATCTCCTGGTGATGGCATCATGAGCACTTTGCCTGGCGATAAGTACGGAAATCTTTCTGGTACTTCAATGGCGACTCCGCTTGTTGCGGGAATGGTTGCTTTGATTAAAGCTCAGGATCCTAAATTGACTCCAATGGAAATCCGTTCACTTCTACAATCATCAGGCGACAAAGTTTCAATTGAAACTGCTTGTGATTGCCGAGTGAATGCATTGAACGCTGTTGAGACTATTAAATCTCAAAAGATGTTCATCTCTCCTTACGCTGCGACTGTAGCTAAAGGTGACAAATTGCAGTTCTCTGCAGTTTATGGAAAAGGTCCATTTGAGTTTTCAGTAGCGAATGCAGCAGTTGCAACTATTGATGCTTCTGGTGCTTTCACAGCTGTTGCCGATGGTGACACAACTGTGACTGTAAAAGACGCTTCTGGCGCGACTTCGACTTCATATAAAATCTATGTTGGTGCTTCAGCTCCTCCTCCAGATGATGGTGGTGGCGGCGGTGGCGGCGGCGGAGAATGCCCAATCGGCGATCCAGCGCTTTGCCAAATTATCTGCCAAATTCAGCCAGATCTTCCATTCTGTAAATAAGCTCTCTGAGCTTGTAAGCAAAATGACGAATCAAAACCCTGCGAAAGCGGGGTTTTGTTTTTTGGGTACCAGCTACTTTTTTGCGTAACGATGCGTCAATCAGATAACCTAGAAAAACTCTCTTCTCAAAATTTTAAAGTGTCAGAACGACCCTGAAATAGTTGGCAAGACCCTTGCTCTATACAACTTCGTCACCCAAGGGGTTGGGTCCAAAATAACTCGAGTGAATCACTCGAACAAACAGGGGGAAGTAATATGTTATCAAAAATTTTTGCAGCAGCGGCGATAGTGGTGATGTCTTCATCAGCTTTAGCAGATGGTCTTAAGTTGGGTGTTCCAGCTTACGGTGGTACTGGATGTCCAGCAGGAACGGCAAGTGTATCGGTTTCTCCGGATGAACAAGCTGTATCCATTCTTTTTGATCAGTACGTAGCTGAAGCCGGTCGTACAACTGGCCGAAGAATTGATCGTAAATCTTGTAACGTCACAGTGCCGGTGCAAGTTCCTCAAGGTTACTCAGTTGCAGTCCTTGCGGTTGACTATCGTGGATTTAACGCGATTCCTGCTGGTGGTTACAGCCGATTTGATGCTGAGTATTTTTGGGCAGGATCAAGAGGTCCTCGCATGAGCCGGATGTTTTCTGGTCCTCAAAATCAAAACTACCAGATCACCAACGACTTAATTGCTTCAACATTAGTTTGGACTCCTTGTGGAGCGAGTGTGAACTTGCGAATCAATACTTCAATGATGGCTCAATCAAACACAGCAATGGATCAGACCATGGCGACTGTTGACTCTGCCGACATTAGCTCTGGATTGATCTACCACCTTCAGTGGAGACGTTGTCAGTAATCCCGAAGGGATTGCCGAAGTAATTATCATCGTCATTGCGAGCCACGCTCTTGCTCTTTGTGGCGAAGCAATCCCCAACTTAATTATGAGATTGCTTCGGCGGAAAAGCACCGCCTCGCAATGACGAAACGCAATGCTTGCGGATGGGATTAGTCAGCCTACACCAGAAAGCATTCAATT
>CAZDHC010000021.1:0-27751 GCA_964505225.1 uncultured Bdellovibrio sp.
GGCCACCTCAGAAGGTAGCTGATCTCCCTGTTGCGAAAAAGATTTTAGCCCCATCACGATCTTTTTAATTCGCTGAGTGGCATTTTGAATTTTATCTAACTTATTCCACACTCCTGGATCCACCGAGTGCTCTTCTTTTTTTAAAATCTTAGAGATAATTTCATGACTGATCGAAATCACCGCTAGCGGATTGTTAATCTCATGAGCGACGCCTCCGGCCATTTCACCCAGACTGGCAAGCCGTGACTGCTGAATCACTTTGACGGACTCTTCTTTTAGCTTGCGTTCACTTTCTTCTAAATCCATTTTTGATTTTTCAAGCCAATAGAAGGAATTGATCGACTCTAATAGCAACTTTCTCATCATTCGAATTTGAGTGATATTAAACAACAAAAATAGAACAATACATGAGGCCAAAAGGACGGCCTGATCGTTGGCCTTAGCACCCATCACTTCAAATGCCACAGCTATAATTGGCGCTAATAACAAGACCTGGAAAGCCATTGCCACAAAAAATGCTGGGGCAAGCGAAAGAACTGCACCCACACCCATTCCCACTGTAATTAGGCAGGCGATGAAACTAGTGACCGAACTGAACTGATCCAGCTTCATCACTTGCGCAAATAAAGTACCAAATAGAATTGGACTTATAAGACTGGCAATTTTTACTTTGTTTATTAATTTTTTTTCCGAGACAACACCATGTTTGATCACTTTTGCCATGGCCCAAATTCGCCAAAGATTGACTGCGATCACACCCAAGCAAATAACAGGAACGGAAACTACCATTTGTTCAACGTTTGGAATCCATTTGAAATACATCAAGGCAATGGCGATCACAATAAACGTCACGCAGCCGTTACGACCACGCTTCATCAATTCGAAATCGAATTTCTCTTGAATAATATTCTGTGGAACCTGAAAAACCATGCAGTTCTATCGGTTTATAAACCAGCAAACAAGAGTGCCTTTAGCAAACCTTTATAGGTTCTCAATTTCGGAAAAATAAAACCTAATGGCGATTTAAGAAATTTTTAAATGAACGACATTCGATACCACAAAAATGTCTTATCTTGAACCAAACTGGACCAAACATACAGTCAGTCGGCCCATCTCAAAAAAAGACAGAGTTTAGAAACTAAACTCTGTCACTTTAGAACTTTCAAATTTTATCAGAAATTTTGTCGGTGCTCTATCGATAAAATTTCTGATTAGATTTTGCCATCTCACGAAGAGCTGCACTTGGCTTTAAGCGCGCAGCACTTTTCGCAGAATACAACTCCAATTGATCAGCCACATATTGAGTGCCGATGCTATCAGCATACTTCAACAATCCGCCACGGAATGGCGGAAAACCAGTTCCCATAATCATGGCCAAGTCTACCTCATCTGGAGTCTCGACAATCTTATCAACGTTCAAGGCCAAAGAACATTCGTTGATCATGGCAAATACCCCACGCTCAATGCACTCTTTGGTGGTCATTGGATTGCTCGGCTGACTTAAACCCAAAGCTGCGTAGACAGTTTGATCCACTTCGCCGCGATAACCTTTTTCATCGTATTGATAAAAACCTTTTCCGTTCTTTTTACCCAAACGACCTGTCTCCATTAATTTGTCCATGCAGGCAGCCATCTCAACTCGTGAACCAAAAGCTTTTTTGAAAATTTTCAAAACCTTCACGCAGACATCAAGACCAACTTCGTCCATCAAAGCAAATGGACCCATCGGCATGCCAAATTCTTTCACATAAGCACGATCCACAGTTTCAATGCTCATACCCTCTTGTAACAAAAAGGCCGCTTCACCCATATAAGGTAAAAGCAAACGATTGACCAAAAATCCCGGTCCGTCTTTTACCACGACTGGCATTTTTCCCATACGCTTTGAAAGTTCAAAAATGGTCGCAATAGTTTGGTCAGAAGTTTTTTCACCTCGAATCACTTCCACCAATGGCATCTTGTGAACCGGATTGAAAAAGTGCATTCCCGCAAAAAATTCTGGTCTTGGGTGGCCTGCCGACATTTCAGTCACGCTTAGTGATGAAGTGTTCGTTGCAATGATCGCATCTGGACGCATATTTCCCGCAGTTTCGGCAATGACCTTTTTCTTGATTTCCATATCTTCAACGATGGCTTCAACAACCACATCTAGATTTTTAAATCCGGCGTAATCAGTTCCGCCTGAAACTCGGTCCATTTTTTGACCCAGTTCATATTTGTCGATCTTCTTTTTCTTCATTTCTTTAGACCAAAGATCTCGGGCATGTTTTAAACCTTTTCCGATGGCATCAACGTTCAAATCTTTCATTCGAACAAAAACACCCTTATCAGCAGCAGTATAAGCAATACCGCCCCCCATGGTTCCAGCGCCTAAGATTCCAAGCCCCTTCACCTCTTTTCCTTTAACAGAAGCGCCAACAACACCAGATTGTTTTTTGACCATTTCTGTTAAATGGAAAACGTGAATCAAGTTTTTAGAAATATCCGTCGCTGCACATTCGCAAAAAGCTTCTCTTTCGATTTTTAAAGATCCACTGCGATCGCTAGAACCATAAGTTTTTTTGATCACTTCAATGGCTTTCAGCGGAGCTGGATAGTGACCATGAGTCACTTTCAAGACACCTTTTACTGCTTGTGAAAAAACCACTGATTTTCCAACTGATTCCAATAAAACATTCATCATTCCAACAGGCTTAAAAGTCTTGCGACGTTTTTTTCCACCGTCTTTGATCAACTCATTGGCCATTCGGAAAGCTTGTTCCATCAAAATAGCCGGATGGCAAACTTGATCCACAAGTCCCATTTTTTCAGCCTTTTTAGGGATCACCAATTTTCCACCCAAGATGATATCCAAAGAGTTCGCCAAACCTAAAATTCTTGGCATTCGGATACAACCACCAAATCCCGGAATAATTCCAAGCTTGGTTTCTGGAAGCCCAATTCGAGTTGAACTGTCTTCACTTGCAATTCGATAATCACAAGCCATGATAAATTCACAACCGCCACCCGCGCAAGCGCCTGCAACTGCCGCGATGGTTGGCATTGGTAGATCTTCAAGATCATTAAAAATTTCCTGACCTGAACCCACTGCTTTTTCATATTGCTCTTTGGTGTTCATCGCTTTGATTTCGTCGATGTCAGCGCCAGCAATAAAAATTTTGTTTTTATTGGATTTAAAAATAACGGCCTTATATCGAGAACTGCGAAGCTCGGTGATCACTTCTTTCAAGCGAATCATCATGGGAGTGTTAAATTTATTAACTTTCTCACCCACCATGTCAAATTCAACAACTGCAATATCTCCGTTCGGTACAATTTTGATGCTATCTTGTGCTGACATATTAAGCCTCCGCCTCGATCACCATGGAACCGCCTTGACCACCACCGATACAAAGTGTTGCCAATCCAAATTGAACATTTCTACGTTTCATTTCCTTAGCCAAAGTTAGTACAATTCTGGTTCCAGTTGCTCCAACCGGGTGACCAAAGGCAATCGCTCCACCATTGACATTTAAAATGTCATCGGAAATTTCACCAACCTTAGATGACAATCCCAATTTTTCTTTCGCAAATGTGTCCGAATCCATAGCTCTTTGACAAGACATCACTTGAGCTGCGAATGCTTCATTCAGCTCAACCAACCCGATATCTTTCATCGTCAATCCAGCGCGCTTCAATGCCACCGGAGTCGAATACGCTGGACCAAGCCCCATTCTTTCTGGCTCAAGACCCGCAAATCCATAGCCACGAATTTTTGCAATCGCCTTGTAACCAAGAGCATCTGCTTTTTCCCGACTCATCAATAACACCATCGCGGCACCATCAGTGATTGGACAAGAGTTTCCAGCAGTAATTGTTCCAGTTCGTTTATCAAAAAATGGCTTCAATTTCGCCAAAGCTTCTAAACTTTGACCATCACGTGGTCCGATATCCTCTGAAATGGTTTCTTTATAATCAGGCGCCAAAGTAATTGGCGTGATCTCGGCCTTTAACTTTCCATCTTTCATTGCAGCAACTGCCCGCTGATGCGATCGAAGAGCAAACTTATCCTGCATTTCTCGAGACAAGCCCCACTCTTTCGCTAAAATCTCGGCAGTTTGCCCCATGTTGATTCCAACAAATGGATCCGTTAAACCCGCCAAAACAGAAATCACTGGAAAATATTCGTTTTTCATATTTCCAGTCAGCAAGGCTTGGATCTGCTTCATGTCAGCTTTAAATAGTTCAAACAACAATGGCAAGGCTTGCGAAGGACCCTTTGCCGCCAACAACTTATCAAAAATGCCTTGAATCTTTGCAGGCAACAAAGTGGGCATTTGCGACATACTTTCAGTTCCGCCGGCAATAATGATGTCCATTGTTCCTGAGCGAATTTTTTCATAACCGTTCGAAATACTTTCTAATGCAGAGGCACAATTTCTATGAACGGTGTAAGCTGATGTTTTCTGAGGCACTCCGGCATTTAAAGCCACCACTCTGGAAATATTAACAGAATCTACCGGATTTCCAGTATTTCCAATGATGACCTCATCAATTCCATTCACATCCAAATTAGTTCTTGCGATCAATTCTTTCATCGCAACCTTACCCAACTCAGCAGGATGAACTTTTTTAAGCTTTGTTCCCGCCTTAGTAAAAGGAGTTCGAAGACCGTCGACAATAACCACATCACGAGCTGATTTTTCTGATCCCATTGTATTTCCTCTCTATTAATTTAACTGTAAAAGGTTACTGCCTTTTTCTGAATTTGAGAAAGCATTATTGAAAGTTTGACCAATGATTATTCGTTGCATGACAGCTTGCAAAAGAAATGACTTTTATCATTTAGAGTTCTAGCGTTAGTAAATTCAAAAAGGTCCAGTCTTTTCGATATTTGTTAATCACTAATTGTTAAGGATAGGTTATTTTATGGAATCTGATAAAAACAATAACTTCAGCGCGTTTGACTTAGAAGCTCTTGAATTTCACAAAAAACCGAAACCAGGAAAAATCGAAGTTCGCGCCACCAAGCCGACAAATACCGAAAAAGCTTTAAGCTTAGCTTACTCACCCGGAGTCGCAGTCCCTTGCAAAGTGATCGCGAAAGATCCTCTTAAAGTTTACGATTACACTTCCAAGGGAAACTTAGTTGCCGTGATCTCAAATGGAACTGCGGTACTTGGTCTAGGCAACATTGGACCTCTGGCTTCAAAACCAGTGATGGAAGGCAAAGGACTTTTATTTAAACAATTTGCTGGCATCGACGTTTTCGATATCGAAATCAACACCCTTGATGTGGACGCAACCGTCGCAGCTATTAAGGCCCTAGAGCCCACTTTTGGCGGCATCAACTTAGAAGACTTCAAAGCGCCTGAATGTTTTGAAATCGAAGAACGCTTAAAGAAGGAAATGAAAATTCCGGTTTTTCATGACGATCAACACGGAACAGCGATCATTTCCGGCGCTGCCCTAATCAACGCCTGCATGGTGACCAACCGAAAAATGAGTGAAATTAAAATCGTCGTCAATGGTGCCGGCGCTTCGGCCGTCGCTTGTTCAAATATTTTCATCTCCTTAGGAGTTCGCCGAGAAAATCTGACGATGTGCGATTCTAGCGGAGTCATCTACAAGGGCCGCAAAGATGGAATGAACAAGTATAAAGAACTGTTTGCAAACGACACTAAAGCTAGAACTTTAAGCGAAGCCCTTCACGGAGCCGACGTTGTCGTTGGTTTGAGCGTGGCCGGCGCCATCACCGGCGAAATGCTGATGCCAATGGCAAAAAACCCAATCGTATTTGCCATGGCCAATCCAGATCCAGAAATCACTCCGGATCAAGCTCGAAAAGCTAGACCTGATGCCATCGTCGCCACCGGCAGATCCGATTATCCAAATCAAGTGAACAACGTTCTAGGATTTCCTTCGATTTTCCGCGGCGCCCTAGACACTAGATCGACTCAAATCAACGAAGCCATGAAACTTGCTGCTGTTGATTCGTTGGCAAAATTAGCTCGCGAAGACGTTCCCGAAAAAGTTTCCGCAGCTTACGGTGGAAAAAGTTTTAGATTTGGCCCAGAATATTTGATTCCAAAACCATTCGACCCGCGTGTTTTGATGTGGGTCGCTCCAGCTGTTGCAAAAGCCGCAATGGACTCGGGCGTGGCGCAAATTCCAATTCAAGATTTTGATAAATATCGCGATCAACTTGAAGCTTACCAAGGTCCAGAGAAAGTTTTCATTCGTTCAGCGATCCACAAAGTTCGCAGCAATGCGGCCGCGAACAACAATCAACTTCCGAAAATTGTTTTCCCAGAAGGCTCTTCTTCTAAAGTTTTAAAGGCTTTACAAACAATTGTTGAAGAAAAGATTTGCGAACCAATATTGCTTGGCTACCCGGATCGGATTCATGAAAAGATCAAAACTTTGCACCTTCAAGGTCTAGACAATATTCAAATCATTCATCCGTCTGCTCACCCAAAATTTAAAGCTTACGCCGACATTTTATTTAAAAAGCGACAACGAAAAGGCGTCACTTCTCGGGAAGCCGAAAAGAAAGCTGCCGATCCAAATTACTTTGCCTCACTGATGGTCGAAGCCGGCGACGCCGACGGAATGATCACCGGTTCATCGATGTCTTATGCCGAAGCCGTTCGTCCAATTTTGCAAACCATTGGCGTGGCCCGCGAGGCAGTCCCATGCGGATGCAACATTGTCCTTTTGGAAGATCGATTTTTACTATTAGCCGACACGACGATTACAGTCGCTCCAACTTCGGACCAATTGGCAACAATCGCCTTACAAGTCGCGCGAGTAGCCGAATACTTTAATGCCGAACCTCGAATTGCGATGCTGAGCTATTCTAATTTTAGCAATGAACCAGGCACCCCAAATAAGATGAGAAAGGCCATGGAAATCGTCAAAGAAAAGCGACCAGACCTGATCGTTGACGGAGACATGCAAGCCGATACAGCCGTTAATCCAGAAATCTTGAATCGAATTTTTCCATTCTGCGAACTCAAAGAAGGCGCTAATATTTTGATTTTCCCAAATTTGGAATCATCAAATATTGCCTATAAACTTCTACAGCAGCTGGGAAAAGGCGAAGTCATTGGGCCATTTTTATTGGGCGTCAGACGCTCTGCAAACGTTCTACAAAGAACGACTACGGTGGATGCTATCGTCAATTCAGTGGTTTTAACTGCGCTTGAAGCTCAATACTTAATGGAGCGAAGAAAGAAAAAATAACAGATTTCTCGACTTTCCTCTTGCGAGAACTTTGAACTTTGCTACAATTATTAGCAGGACCCGAGTTTTAATTGGAGGAAACAGTTTCAATTGAATAAAGCTCAGATTAAACCTTCAGATCGCGCAATCGTAATTGGCGTAGGCTTAAAGACCGAGTCCACATCGGAAATCAAAGAAAATTTGCTAGAACTTGAAGAACTTGTCGGAGCCGCCGGCGGCGAAGTCGTTGGCTCTATTGTACAAACTCTTCCGCAATGGAATCCAGCAACCCTTATTGGCTCAGGAAAAGTTGAAGAAGTAAAAAATATGGTTTTCGAAGCACAGGCTAATTTGGTTGTGGTCGATCATCAACTTTCCGGAATTCAAGCCCGAAACTTAGAGCAAGGAATTGGCTGCAAAATTTTAGATCGCAATCAGTTGATTTTAGACATATTCGCTTTGCGTGCGCAGACTTACGAGGGAAAACTTCAAGTAGAACTTGCACAAATGCTGGACCAATTGCCACGAATGATCGGCGCCTGGATGGATTCACTTTCCCGCCTTGGTGGTGGTATCGGCACCAGAGGTCCAGGGGAAACAGCTCTTGAAAATGACCGCCGTCGAATTCGCGAGCGGGTTTCTTTGATTCGAAAAAAGTTAGACGGGGTTCGAAAAAACCGAGCCCAGCATCGAAGCTCTAGACGTCGCCACGAAATTCCAAGCTTTGCTTTGATTGGTTATACGAACTCAGGAAAAAGCTCACTGCTCAATCGACTGACCGGAGCTCAAGCTTTAGCCAAAAATCAGGTGTTCGCCACCCTAGACCCGACCACGCGAAAAGTATTTTTACCAGATGGTCCGCCTGCCGTTGTCACCGACACGGTGGGATTTATTCGCAAACTTCCCACCCAATTGATTGAAGCTTTTAAAGCGACACTTGAAGAAAGTGCCGAAGCTGACGTTCTTTTGCATGTGATTGATTTATCTTCACCGAACATGCAAAGACAAATCGAAGTCGTTGAAAAGCTCATCGAAGAATTCAACTGGCAAGATAAAAAAATTATTCATGTCTTTAACAAAGTCGACATCGCCGGAATCGAAAAACAATTCCAAGTGAAGCAATATCCACGAGTTTTCGTTTCCGCCTTGAACGGCCAAGGCCTTGAACAGCTGAAAAAAATGATGGCCGACAGCGTGAACGAAATGCAGCAAGACGTGGAACTTTATTTCAGAAAATCCGAAGAATACAAAATCTACGACCTTGGTCGCGACACGCGAATTGTTCGCAAAGAGCCGGCCACCGAAGGCACCATCTGCTACGCGCAAATGACACCTGCTCTTTTGACCAGATGGAAAGACTACTTAGTTAAATAAAGAAACAAGGTATAAACGCCGACAAGCCTTAGATGGATCGCGTTTGTAAAATTCTTATTTTTGCCATTTGCACGATATGGGGAAACTTGGGCTGGACCAGCTCCGCTCCGAGCTGTCTTCAAGGCAGCATCAATAAAACCACTTTGCATGACCAGATTTCAAACCCCCGACAGACCGAAAACCATTCCCTCTTGCACGACTACCACAAAAATTTATTCGAAAGAAATTTAAAGCCAGCGGCCGTTGCCAAAAAAGCTATAGATGCGCTCTGCAAAGTTACTGGGAACGCTGGCATCATCAAAAGTTTGCAAAAAAATCTTTCTTCCATCAAAGAAAGCATCACCATACCTCAAATAAAAAACACTTGTATTCAAGGATCACTGAAGCGCGGCAATGAACAACCCGGTTATTTTTGCCAAAACGATAGCTCAACACCTACCAAAATTGGGTCGGCTGGCATCAATGGCCCTTGCATCACCAGCGAAATGACGGACTACCTCACTTGGGCTACCAATAAGGCCATCGAATGCTTAAACGATCCCTCTCGACCGATCGACCCTTTGGTCATCTTTAAAAAATTCAATAACGAAACTGGATTTTCATTTTTCACCGCTTACGGCGGAGGAACTGGCCTTGGGCAACTGACCTCAACAGCAATCGAACAAATCAGTGGCAATACGAACCTAATCGAAAATGTTTTAAAAAGCGATCGCCCCGCCTGTCAGCCGTTTAAAAAGGCACTTTCCTTAGAGCCAAAGCCAACAACCACTGCACCCATTTGCCAGTGGATCAATCCCAACGATGGCTTGGCCCGAAATCTGATTTACTCGATCGGATACTTTCTAAACACCAGAGATGTTCTGGCCAAACATATGAACAGGGCCTTTCAAAAAGCCAACATCGAAAATGCTGACTATTACAACTATTCAGCACTGGCCTTATACGGAAGACAGGGGCTTGGCGCCCAAATGTTTGTGATTCAAGCAGCTCGAAAGTATCCAACAAATTTTGGCCGCTTCTTTAATGAAGCCAAAAAGAAGGCCTTCTATTTGGATCAAGTCGAAAATACTTATGACGAGGCCCTTCAAGAGGGGAAAATCCCCCAAAATGAATCCTGTATCGAATATCCCGAAAAATGGTCTGCTACAGGGAGCTAAACACCCACCTTGCCGCCGGGTTCTTTTGTAGTTACATTTACCGAATATGGAAAACACGACACCTCAAGATAACAAATACAAATGGCTTCTCACCTTAACTGCTCTTGGAGTTGTTTACGGCGACATTGGAACCAGCCCACTGTATGCCTTGAAAGAAGCCTTTCATTATGGGCATCTTGAGGCCAATCAAACCAATGTTTATGGTTTGCTATCTTTGGTGTTTTGGTCACTGACATTGGTGATTTCACTTAAATATATCTGGTATGTTTTACGCGCAGACTACAACGGCGAAGGCGGAATCTTAGCCTTAGCAGCCATATTAAAACACAACAAAAAATTGAATGACTCACAAAAGATCAAAAATTTTCTGATCCTTCTTGGAGTTTTTGGCGCAGCATTTTTGTACGGCGACGGAATCATCACACCAGCAATTTCTATTTTAAGTGCTGTCGAAGGACTCAACGTCATCACACCTGTCTTTGAACCTTATGTCATTCCCATCACAATCGGAATTCTGGTAGCCCTGTTCTCGATTCAAAAAAGAGGCACCGCTGTTGTTGGAAAATTTTTTGGCCCGGTTATTTTGCTTTGGTTTTTAACTATGGCTGCCATTGGGATCTATCAAATTTTTCAAGACGCCGAGGTTTTAAAAGCCATTCATCCAGGTTATGCATTTGAATTCTTCACTGTGAATCAATGGACGGCCTTCGTCGTTTTGGGGTCAGTATTTTTAGTTGTGACCGGCGGCGAAGCTCTTTATTCAGACATGGGACATTTTGGAATAGCTCCCATCAAACGAGCTTGGTTTTTAGTGGTTTTGCCATGCCTTCTTTTAAATTACTTCGGACAAGGCTCTTATATTTTAAGATTTCCTGAAGCCATTCAAAGTCCATTTTTTATGATGGCGCCGTCTTGGTTTTTGTATCCCTTAGTGATTTTAGCCACCGCTGCCACCACGATCGCATCTCAAGCTTTAATCACCGGCGTTTTCTCGATTACCATGCAGGCATTTCAACAAGGTTTTTTGCACCGAATTTTTATTCAGCACACCTCGGCCCAAGAACATGGACAGATCTATATTAAAAATATGAATTACCTTCTGATGCTTGGATGTATTCTTTTGGTGATGACCTTTAAAACTTCCAGCAATCTGGCCGCTGCCTATGGAATCGCAGTGACGGCAACTATGATCATTACCACCATCTTGTTTTTCTTCGTCGCTGTCTATCACTGGACTTGGAATGTTTGGCTAGCCGGAGCACTCTGTTTACTTTTTGCTGTGATAGACTTGGCATTTTTGGGATCTAACATGCTCAAAATATTTTCTGGCGGCTGGCTGCCTTTGGCCCTGGGTTTTGCTGTTTTCATATATATGACAACTTGGAATACGGGACGAAAAATTTTATACAACGTCTTAGGCCAAAACCGAAGAGAACTTCAGGTATTTTTGAAGCACGTTGAAGATTGCGGCCATCGCAACATTCCATCAGTCGGCATTTATATGAGCAAAAGTTCCGACATCACTCCATTTCCCTTAATCAAAACCTATGAACACTTCAAAGGTGTCCATCAGACACTTGTGTTTTTACACGTCAAAACCATCTTAAAGCCTTATGTGACGACTGAAAAAAACATTGATGTCGAGTCCCTGGGAGACGGCGTCTTTAAAATTACCTTAAGTTACGGCTTTATGGAAAAACCGAACGTCCCCCAAACCTTGAAGGAAAATATTGATCAATTGCCCATCAAGGGACTTTTGGACGCAAGTTACTTCATCGGCAGAGAAAATATTTTTGCTACAGATATGCCGGGAATGGCGATCTGGCGGGAAAAACTTTTCTCGATTCAATCGCGAAACGAAACTCCAGCTTCCGAATTTTTCAATCTTCCCAGAGATAAAGTCTTAGAAATCGGCTCGCAAATTGGAATCTAGAACAGCAACATCACTTTAAGCGATTCATGTGACATTATTTATCGATTTTACAAAAATCTCTTCTCACTTCATAGTGAAGAAAAAGAGGTGAAAAATGAAATGTCCAGTTTGCAAAGAGATTAACTTGTTAATGTCCGATCGAAACGGAGTCGAAATCGACTATTGCCCTGAATGCAGAGGCGTCTGGCTAGATCGCGGCGAACTCGATAAGCTACTTGAAAAATCAAAAATGGAAGATCGAACCACATCCCCCTCCCCTAGCTATCAAACCCACAATCGCCCCGCACATGAGCAACAGTCCTACTATCAACACAAACGAAGGAAATCTTTTCTAGAGGAGATTTTTGACTGATTTATTTTTTCTTAGCAGCCAAGCGGTGTGCTCGTCTGGCTTCAGCTTCAGCATGCCGGCGACGATCATCATCAGATTCTAAGATCAACGGCGGAACTGCCGTTGGTTTTCCATTCGAGCCAAGAGCCACAAATGTCAGATAAGCAGTGGCTGTGTGAAAAACTTCACCGGTTTTGGGATTTTCAGCATCGACCCGAACACCGACTTCCATGGAAGTACGAGACACAAAATTAACAGCAGCACGCAAATTGACAACCCAGCCTTTTTTGACCGGAGCCACAAAATTCAATTCATCTATACTTGCAGTGACAACTTCTTTTTGAGAATGCCTTTGAGCTGCGATCGCAGCGGCAATATCGATCCAAGACATCACAACTCCCCCAAAGATAGTGTCGAGGGAATTGGTGTGACCGGGCAAAACAAGCTCGGTCATTACAACCTGAGAAGCCAGCACTGGTTTTCCGTTAAGATGACCAGTCGGCTTCTCAGTTTGCATTTAAAAACTACATTCCTGCGCCAGCGTCGTTGTTACCACGACCACCAGCTAGATCGTTAGTACGACCTGGGATGATTGTCGGAGTACCACCAACAGTTGCGTTTCCTGCTGGAATTGTCTGAGCAGCTGCTGCCGCTCCGTAATTTCCTGCAGCTTGTACTGTCG
Organism: uncultured Bdellovibrio sp.; assembly: GCA_964505225.1. Classification (GTDB taxonomy): domain Bacteria; phylum Bdellovibrionota; class Bdellovibrionia; order Bdellovibrionales; family Bdellovibrionaceae; genus 21-14-0-10-47-8. The sequence goes on from CAZDHC010000021.1 coordinate 12,681, forward strand.
GCTCCACTCTTGCTTCGCTCTCGACGAATCCAAGGTGAGGTAGACACCAAACGATCAACTGAGCGCGAGATTTCACGTTCATTTTTTTATAGATATTTGTGAGGTGGAACTTCACTGTTTTTTCAGTGACGAACAACTGGTTTGCAACTTCCTTGTTTGACAAACCTTTTGATACTAGTTCAGCTACCTCTGCCTCTCTGTTTGACAGACCTTTTTGTATTAGGACATCTCTGAGCATCCTTGCTCCCTTCCCTTTATTGTTCGACACCTGTTTCAAGTGTCTTGGTTAATATTTTGGCAAAACTACTTTTAAAATTCCGTTTCAAAAGCACAAATCCTCTGGCAACTCAAAATCCGGACTTGATCATCTCAAGCTTTTGGACCTGTCTATTTGTTGGACTTTTTTCACAACTTTTCCTTTGTGAAAGCCTAGGTAGACTCCCTCAAGGGCTAGCTGCTTAACGCAACATATAGACAGATGTCCCAAATCCAAACATCCAGTTCCTGTATTAAAGTCTGACAGCAAAAAAAATGTAAATCAACCACTTTGGACTCTAGTTTTTTTAAAACTGGACCGATTCATTGTATAGATTTTAGGGATTAACCTTTTGAGGAGACAGTATGTTTGCGCCAAATACCAAGTTTTTAGTAGTCGATGACTTTGCAACTATGCGTAAAATCATCAAAAAAGTATTAACCGAACTAGGTTACACCAATATCGAAGAAGCGGATGACGGCAAACCTGCATTTCAAAAGCTACAAGAAGCCCAAACTGCCGGCGCTCCTTTTCAATTCGTGATTTCCGACTGGAATATGCCCGGAATGACAGGAATTGACCTACTAAAGTCCTGCAAAGCCGATCCAAACTTGAAAGCTATCCCTTTTATGCTGATCACGGCTGAAAGTGAACAAAAGAACATCGTCGAGGCTGCGAAAGCCGGAGTTTCTGATTACGTGGTGAAACCATTTAATGCGCCAACTCTAAAAGGCAAACTAGAGAAAATCTACGCTAAACACTACGGCACCAAAGCTGCTTAATCACTGGAGACAAAATGGGCGCAGAAAAAATCGTACCTCAAAAAAATCCACTATTAGACAAAAATTTTGTGAATGCCTTTGTTGAAGGCGTGATCAAAACAATCTCGCTTATGGCACAAACTCCCCTGACTGTTGGAAAACCAACAGTTGATGCTCAATTTCAAGCTAAGGGCGAAGTTGCTGGAATGGTGGGAATGGTATTTGGAAATATGAAAGGCACAATGTCGATTTCATTTTCTAAAGAAGCTATCTTCCAAATTCTAGAGAACATGCTGGGCGAGAAGAACACAGAAATCAATGAAGGTGTGACCGATGCGGTTGGAGAATTGACCAATCAAATCTACGGCACGGCCAAGACAACATTGAATCAAATGGGCTACGCCTTTGAAATGGCGATCCCGTCGGTGATCAATGGTACTTTTGTGATTTCTAAATATCACAATGGTGCCACCCTAGTGATTCCGTTCAATCTAGGCAACGGCATGACTTTTTTCGTCGACATCACTGTCGTCTAGTTCCAAAAAATAAAATTTAACTATTGAAAAAAGACTCTTGAAAAAGAGTCTTTTTTATTTAGACCAACTCTAGGATCTAATTTCGTTCATCAAGGCTTTATGCAAAAGCATCAAATCATTGCTGGTTTTGCGTAAGTTTCCCATCAGGTTCAACGCCAACCTTTGCAAAATCGGAATCGCAAACTGAGGATATTGATCACAAAACTTCAAAAAATCATGGCGATTTAAAACTAAACAGGTCGATTCTTGATCACAAACAATTGTCGCCGAGCGCGGCTCAGACTCGATCAATCCACCCTCTCCAAAAGCAGGACTCGAATCCGCCTTAAGAATGACGACCTTATAGCGATCCCCTTCTGGAGTGTTCTTAAAAATACTCACCTGCCCATGAACGAGCACAAAAAACTCATCCCCAATCTCACCCTCTGTCAGTAGGGTTTGATTAACCGAAAACTTTTTAAGGGTCATCATTTGGCCTAAAGACTTCAGCGCTTCTGGCTTTCCTTTAAGCCCTTGAAAAAGCGAAACCTTCGCCAAGATCTCGGCATTCTGAATAGAATGATCAGACATGACCACCCCCCAAGTGGTTCGATCGATCTTCAATAATGATCGCCATGGCACCTTCTTTAACCAGGTAATCCGCCTTTAAACTGAACAAGGGACGATTAAACCTGAGTGCTTTGACCTCTTGAAGATTTTCAACCAGCTGAGCAATATTGGGCGTTTGCTGTGCTTTACGAATCGCCATTTCTTTAGCCACGTGACTATTGCCTGAATTTTCTAAAATTCCGATGACCGAGTCTTTAGGATTCTTTTTCTGAAAGATCTCTTGAACTTTTGCGTAGGGCTGATTGATACACTCCGCCGGCAAGGCCGCTGTGGTGATAAAAAATGGACTGTTGGGATTTAACAAATCATGAAACACATTGGTGACGCCGGTCCCAGTTGAAGCCATCGCCAATAGCAGACGCGAGTAATCTCGAGAATAGATAATTTCATTCACATGCGCCAACTTCAGATACTGATCCATTGCCGAGTCTAAAATCTCGGCCACAATCGGCGTTCCCTTGGCAATATTATTCAAAGTCATAGCTGCCATAATCGTTCGAGCATCAGCCTCGGTTAATGTGGGAATATCGCCGGTTGCATTTGGTGTCGCATCGGCCAAAATCAAAATCTTCTGTGCCTTTTCTGGCGCTGCCCTTTTTAAGACGGCTTCGATGTAAAAATCTCCGCGAATCACTTTTACTTTTTTCAACTGTGGCACATTCAGAAGATTTTCAATCTCAGAGTCAGCCACGTTATTGACTAAAACGATATCTTCTCCTCGAATTCCTTTTCCCGAGTTTAAAATATGTAAAAGAACAGAGCTCATTTCATCTTTCCAGCCACATATAACGAAATGATTTTTTAAGGTTTGACTGTCCACAAAGCCTCTCCTCTCACGTAAAGCACGTTCTAAAAAATAAGATGAAATTTTAGCAGTGATAATGGCAATTCCAGTGACCCCTGCCACCATCAAAATTCCACCAAAAAAACGCCCAAGACCTGTGACCGGAAATTTATCTCCGTATCCCACTGTCAATAGGGTCACAATTCCCCACCAAATCGCATCTTCAAGATTGTTGATATTGTGTCCTTCGGCAGGCACTTCAACTTGAACTTGGATAAAGGCAATCGTAAACCACACGACGATGATAAAACCCAAGGCCGTCATGAAAGGATTGGCCATCAGCAGAACTTGCAGGGCCCGTAGCTTTTTCCGAATTGATTTTGGCAGTATAGATTTCACTGCTCTATCTTCACTTTTAATTGTCGCCAACGAGAGTCCTAACGAGTAGCGTTAATCACAATCTGTCCTCGATCAAATGAGGATTCGCGAGCCAAGTGATATAGACCTTTGAAGGTGTTAAAAGTTGAAAAACAAAAAATGAAGACCGCCAGCAAAACTCTCCGCTTGGGCAGGCTCGGCCTTGGGCTTGCTTGTACAACTCTGGTCTCGGCTACCCAATCGGAAACATGAGTTCGATCAAACCTTAAAAACATCAACCCCTTAAGTCCGTAACCAAAAAACAATGACAAGCCATCGGTCAAAACTCGCAAAAACGCCTGCATTAAAGACAAAGAACCGTGAGGCTCTGCACTGGAAACTAGCCTAAGACCAAACATCAATTTGCCGATGGTCCCACCCAAAAAAAATAAAAACATCCATCGATATAAAAAAACACAAAAGCTACAAATGACCAACCAACGAATATCAATAGTTAATGATCCACCCTCAAACACAAAACTGTAGGCTTGGATCCACATTGGCAGATAAAATCCAAAAGAAACGACCGAATCAACCATGTGAGCAAAAATTCGCCGCCAAGTGCTGGCTGTATTGAACGTTTTCAAATCGTTGGTCATAAATTTCCTTTTTGAATCGCATTGCGGTTGCTTTTCAACCACCAATTCCAAAGTTCATCTCGATTGGAAAACTTGCCTTCAAGTTGCTTCCAAAAACAAATTTTCAAAGCACGCCCCATTTCTTCGCCCTGGCAAATCCCCTTCAAGTCATTCGCAGTGATCCAAGGTGTTACTGAACCTTCACCCAATTCATTTTTTCGCTTAAGAAAACTGTCATAAGCACTGGTCTCCGAATCCTGCAAAGAATGCTTACCATAAGCCATAAGACCTTGAAAGTTTTCAAAACTAAAACTCAAAGCCAACAGCTCACCCAAACTGTGATTCCGAAAAGGCTGATCTTTGAAAAACCAACTCATGCTTCTTATAGTTTTTAATTTTAAATCCCGCGAAAACTTCCATTTTTCAGAAAGCTGCTCAAAAAATTCTAAGTTTATTTTTCGATCGGAAGCAAAATACACCCAAACAAAAAAGCCAAACATTGAATTTTGATTTGGAACGAAATAGGGTTCAGGCTTTACCCACTTCAACTCCGCAAACCCCAATAATTGATGTAAAACTTGAGCGTCAAACAATTGCCTAAGTCCTAACGTGAGGTGTTCGCCGTGCAAAAGTTTTTTCATTTCTTCCTGAATGCGTTCCCCGCTGACCGATTGGACCAAGCCTGCCAACCGCACGCAAGCCTGAAAGGTTTCACCTTCAATTTCAAAACCCAATTGTGACGAAAAGCGAATGGCCCGTAAAATTCGCAAATGATCTTCGGAAAATCGCTTTTCTGGCAAGCCCACCGTCCGAATGATTCTTTTTTGCAGGTCTTGTTTGCCCCCAACGAAATCAAGAATTTCTTTATTTTTAAAATCATAAAAAAGAGCATTGATGGTAAAATCACGCCTCAAGGCATCTTCTTTGGCATTGGTAAAATTCACTGTTTCCGGACGCCGACCATCTTGATATTTTCCATCTTCCCGAAAGGTCGCAACTTCGACTTGTTCTGATGACCCATTGATTTCTTCCACCACCACCATCACACCAAAATCTCGGCCCACTGCTACCGTTTTTGAAAAAAGTTTTTCAACCTGTTCTGGGGTCGCACTAGTGGCCACATCGAAATCATTGGGACTTCGGCTTAAAAGAAAATCCCGCACGCAGCCGCCGGCCAAATAAGCAGTATACCCTTGACCTGCTAATTTCTCACAGATCATCTCGGCCAATTTAAATTGCGGCAAATTTCTATAAATTTCCATCTATCTTTAAATGTTAGGTGAAGACTACTAGCTTGTCGATCGGTTTGTAGTTTACAATTTCAAGATGCCCCCAGAACCAAAGATCCTCAACTTTGAACATTTAAATGAATTTTCTCATCAGTTGGGCTTTAGCCATTGGGGGCAAGCCAGCCTTCACAACCCCATTTCTCTTCCTTTTTATAAAACTTGGATCGATCAAAATAAACACGGCGAAATGAATTATTTGGTTGAGCACTATCCACTTAAAGAAAACCCCAAGCTTTTAAATGAGCGCCTTGAATCCTGCTTAGTCTTTGCTCATCCTTATTTCCCTCATCCTGCCCCCATGCCGGAACAAATCGAAAATCCTACAAATTTGCGAACAGCACTTTATGCTCAAGGGCAAGATTATCATTTCTGGCTCAAAGAAAAGTTGAAGAAAATTGCAGATCAATTGTCTCAAGAATTTCCCAACGAAGTTTTTTTATGCACCACGGACTCAGCCCCAATTTTAGAAAGAGATTTAGCTTACCGAGCCGGCCTTGGCTGGGTCGGTAAAAACACCTGCGTGATCCATCCACAACGAGGGAGCTTTTTTTTAATTGGCGAAATCGCCACTTCTTTAAAGCTGACAGAAAATATAGAATTAACCCATGATTTTTGCGGCAATTGCACCAGATGCATCGACATTTGCCCAACCAAAGCCATAGAGGCACCTCGAGTTTTAAACGCGACAAAATGCATTTCTTATTTAACTATCGAATCTAGACAAGTCCCACCACTAGAGCTTCGCTCCGCCATCGGAGATCATTTTTTTGGTTGCGATCTTTGCCAAACAATTTGCCCCTGGAATCAAAGAATTTTTAGCAAAAAAATAGAAATCTCGACAAAAAGACATTTGGAAACAAATGAAAAAAATTTTCTGATTGAAGAATTAAAAGTCGTTTTAGAAAGCTCCGGCAAACAGTTACAAAAAAAATATTTCGGAACTCCAATGATGAGAGCTGGACCTTTTGGTCTTAAAAGAAATGCACTTGTCGTGATTGGTAACCAAAAATTAACCGAACTTCGACACTTGGCAGAAAAATTAACGGAAGATGTAAAACTAGGCGAATTGGCTCAGTGGACTTTGCAACAACTGGATAGCTAATTTAGAAGTTGGGCTTAATCCAAACCTAACTTTTTCAATAGATCATCGATTTCGCTCTGATCCAATTTGGTTTTGCTGGTTTTATTGACGTCAACACTGGCGCGATATTCGGCACCAAACTGCGCAGAAACCCATTTCAATCGCTCTAGAAAGGTAGTTGAAAACAACTCTTTAATATCACTTTTGCCTGTGCCTAAACCATCAATCATCTGATCTAAAACTTCGGTGCCATCTAATAACAACGCCACACAAATATCATAGAACTGTTCATTGTCTTTAATTTGCGAAGCTTTATAGCCCACCGCTTTACAAATCGCCGAATAATCTCCGACTTTATGAATCAAATGATTTTCATCCGTCACCATCAAAGCCAAGCTTTTTGCGGCACCCATAATGCGGTCTACATTTAAGCCATATTCTTCTAGACTTTTGACCTGAGAAAAATCTCCCTCGGCCTGTTCTAAAATAGATTCCATCTTACTGATGAGATCCTTTGACTCGGACAAAAAATCTTTTAAAATTTCATAATCAAGTGACATAGGAAAATGTTAAATACTTTTTCCTGAGTTTGCAAACTAAAGTAAGGAATAAAGATGGAACATGTTCCAATTCGAGTGAGCACCCTACGCGGCGACCAAGCCATCGACTTTGATGCCTTTGTAAAGATCAACGACAAATTTATTTTGTACTGTCGAAAAGGCGATAGCTTTGAGGGCGAAAGATTAAAGCGCCTGAAAGCCAAAAAACTTAAAAAGATGTTCATCACTCCTGATGCTGAAAAAAACTATCGCGACTATATGACCAGAAATATTGAAATGGCCTATAGCAAAAAAGCCGGAACCACTTTAGAGAATCGTGCGGAAATTATTCAAGGTGACCAGCAAAGCAATACCGAAGCCGTCATGGAAAATCCCGAAAACGAAGTCACTTACAACGAAGCCAAAGATTCAGCCGCTAAATTTGCGGATTTTCTATCGAGTGAAGACCCATCCACTTTAAATACCATTTTGAACATTGAAAACGTGGATCAAAACATCGCTCACCACGGAGTCACCGTTTCTTCTTTCGCTGTGGCTTTAGCCAATCGCCTTGGCGTAAAAGATCCAAAGCAACTTCAACTTTTGACTTTGGGTGGTCTTCTGCATGATTTCGAACATTTTCACTCAGGCCTTAACATTGCTCGCCCGATTGATCAGTTCACACCGGATGAATTGAAGTTATACAAAACTCACCCCATCGCCGGCGGACAAAAAGTTCAAGACAAAAAACACTTTGACCAAGCCGTTATTAACATTATCGTTCAACACGAAGAATACATCGACGGCAAAGGATATCCGAATGGACTTCTTGAAAACAAGATTGACCCATTGGCGTTGATCGTAGCTTCGGCAAATGCACTGGATAGACTTATAACTTTTGAAAATGTCCCCAAAAAACAAGCCGTTAAAAAACTAATGATTGAAGCCGTCGGTAAACACCCGCTCAATCACATTCAGCTTTTGGGTGACATCATGGGCAAGATGACTTTCGCCAACGGCTAATTCAAAAAATTTGCTAAAATTTTTCTAAACATTTGACCAAAAAATCAATCCTCGCTCGATGAGCGAGGAAACCATGGGATCATCAATATCGGCCGTCACCAGCTCAGGATGATCTTGAAGCTCCGAAATCATCGCAGCCTCGGCTTCCAACAGCTTGGCTTCATTTATCTTTCCTTCAAATCTCCAAAGGGCGTAAACCCCTGGCTCCTTCATTAAAGCTTTACTGGCAGAGCCAATCGCAATCCACTGCAAGGTGGGATTTAAAGCATAACGTCCGGTCACTTTGGTGGCCACTTCTTCGGCGTCTTGAACCCATCTTTTCAGATATTCATAGTCGGCAATTTGCACAAGATAGTCGGCTGCACCCATCTCTTTTAGCATCATCGGAAAATAACGAACATCTAAAGGCAGTGAATAGCTCTCAAAAAATGAAGTTTCAACTTTGGCCCTTTGGCCCACTGATAACTGGCGAATTGTTTCTGGAAAATATTTTTCCAATGACATCAACATCTTGTTTTTATTTAATCATAGTTACTACAAAAATTGGAAGAGGTAAAAAATGGAAATCTATTATAGCACTTGGCCCGAAGTTGAACTTTACCTTAAAAAAAAGAAAGACATCATCATTCCCGTTGGTTCCACTGAACAACACGGCCCCACCGGAATTATCGGCACAGACTTTTTAAGCGCCTGGAGTATTGCGAAAGAAGTGGGAATCAAAAATAAAACGATGGTGGCTTCGCCCATCTGCTATGGCATGGCCCTGCACCACATGGCCTTTCCCGGCAGTGCGAGCTTAAAACCCAGCACCTTTATTCAAGTGGTAAAAGAAGTGATCGAAAGCTACGCCAGCGCGGGATTTGAAAATTTCTACTTTATCAATGGCCACGGAGGAAATATCCCAAGTCTTCAAGCGGCTTTTTCCGAATGCCTCACTTCGGATCAAAAATGGAATATGAAACTATTCAATTGGTGGCATTTGCCAGAAGTCACCGAATACGAAAACAAACATTTTGGTGAGCTCAATGGCTTTCACGCCACTTGCGGAGAAATATCTGTGACAATGGCGACTCACCCCGAAGCCTTTCAAAGTCCGCGCAAATTTAAATATTTTAAGACAGTAGAGCGAAAAGCTTGGCCCCTAGGACCAAAAGAGTATCGAAAAACATTTCCAGATGGACGCATGGGGTCAGATCCCCGAATGTCGACCAAAAAGCACGGAGAAAAAATATTTAACCTTGCGATTGCCTCTATTTCTAAGCAGATAGCTGGTTCTAAATAAAATCTCCTGGCGAACGGTGTATAATTGAGCAGCATCTATGTGCGCCGCGCTAGGGATTAATTTTCTCTTCAGGCACCTTTTTTCATTAGATGAATTGACCTGAAATTCATTCTGATACAAAAACTACAGCCATGAGATTACTAATAATCACACTATTGAGCGCATTGATTTTTCTGAGCCTAAGTTCAGGGCAGGCTATTGCTCAAAACTCGGTGATTATTTCAGGCTATGTCCGCATCGAAGGTAAAAATCTTTTCTTTGTTGATGCTCAGACTTTTAAAACATTTAAATTAAAAGCCTACACCGAGCGCGCTAAACAAACTCTTAGCCAGCTTAAAAATTTAGACGGAATTTCAGGCACTGGATCCGTCATCGGAGACAGCGTTCTTTTAGATTCTATTGAATTTGTTGGACTTCGCCGATTGATTGGCTACTGGCAGACCTCAAATACCGTCGTGAATTTTCTAGATTTTAGCCACGTCAATTTTCAGCTTTCAAGCCTAACCAGCACTTATAAATATGCCGTTTCTCCGTTTAGCGATGGCTCATGGCGAGTGTTTTTTTCGGACAAACAATCGGTTGTTTTGGGATCCCTGACCGTCAGCGAAAACTCGGCCAGCATTGATCTATTTGATCCAGAAACTGGGGAAACTACAAAGCATCTGGAACTTAAAAAAGTATCCAACTAGGTCCAATGTTAAAACCTTGGCAAACCACCGACTCTCAATTATTTTTTTCTAAAAAAGACCCAAAAGACATCCGACTTGGCGATTGCGTTCAATCACATTCGGGAACCTTACAATCTTTGCTGTCATTAAACCCAAAAATTGATTTGGCGCTTTGGGGATATCCAGACGATGAAGGCATAAAACTCAATGGCGGCCGCATTGGCGCAGCTCGTGCTCCTGAAGAAATTCGCCGAGTATTCTATAAGATGACTCCTCACGTGCAGATTTCAAAACATCCCTATCTTATGGATTTTGGAAACGTAGATCTTGATCAGCCCCTTATTGATCGCCATCAGCAAGGATCAAGTCTTGCCGAATTTATGACCGAGAACAAAATTTTCTGGGCTGCACTTGGTGGCGGTCATGACTATGGCTACGCCGATGGCTCTGGCTTTTTGAAAGCTTGTTTAAAAAATCCTAAAAAATTACGCCCTATCGTCATCAATTTCGACGCTCATTTAGATGTCCGTCCCACCGATAAAGGGCTCAATTCAGGAACTCCATTTTTTAGATTGTTAACTGAATTTGGTTCTGAATCTTCTACTGAGTTTGAATTCTTCGAAGTGGGTTTACAACCCCACTGCAACAGTCAGGATCATTGGGCTTGGGCTCAAAAAAAAGGTGCCCACCTTATCCCCTTAAGTGAAATCGAAGAACATGGATTTTTTAGTTTGAAATCAAAATTACAAAAATTTTTGAATCATCCCATTTTTATCAGTTTAGACATCGATGCTTTGCAATCTGCCGAAGCACCCGGCTGCTCGCAATCTTGGACCACTGGTTTAAAAACCACGGACATTATGAGCTTTCTCACCTGGGTGAATCAAAACTTTCAGTGGCAGGGATTTTCAATTTATGAGGTTTCTCCAACTTTGGATTTTGACAATCGAACTTCGAAACTTTCTGCTCAGTTTTTACACCATGCTTTGTCATTGAAGCTGGCTCCAGAAAAGGAGTCCACTCTGTGATCAGCAAAGGTTTTGGCAGCGACAATCACTCGGGCGTTCATCCGGAAATTTTAAATTCGATGGTGGCAGCCAATGCAGGTCATGCCCCCAGCTACGGCACCGATGATCTCACTCATCAGGCGATCCAACTTTTTAAAGATCACTTCGGCAGTCATATTGACGTTTTTTTTGTATTCAATGGAACCGCAGCAAATGCTTTGGCTATGCGTTCAATGGTGAAGCCTTACCAGTCTATTCTTTGCTCGGACGTGAGCCATCTCAATGTGGACGAATGTGGCGCCCCAGAATTTTTTGCAGGCGCAAAACTGATCACCATTCCCTCTCAGGATGGAAAGATTCAAATAGACCAACTGAAATCAGCTCTGATCAGAAAGGGCGATCAACACTTTTCCCAGGTGAAGGGCATCAGTCTGACCCAACCGACGGAATTGGGAACCTGCTATTCTGTTCAAGAAATTAAAGAAATCACCAACTGGGCTCACCAAGAAGGACTTTTTGTTCATATCGATGGCGCCAGACTTTGCAATGCTGCTTTTCATTTAGAGGTCTCACTCAAGCAACTGACCAGTGATTTAAAAATTGATGTTTTAAGTTTTGGTGGCACTAAAAATGGCCTGATGATGGGCGAGGCTTTGGTGTTTTTCAATAAAACCCTGGCCCAAGACTTTCAATACATCCGCAAACAATCGGCCCAACTGCCTTCGAAAACTCGGTTTATCTCGGCCGCTTTTTGCAAATATTTGCAGGACAATTTGTTTTCAAAAATTGCCAAACACTCGTGTGAGATGGCTCAGTATCTTTTCGAACAACTGCAAAATGTTCCCGAAATTGAAATCACAGTTCCCCGACAATCCAATGCCGTTTTTGCTAAAATCCCTAAGGCTTGGATAAAACCTCTGCGTGAAAAACATTTTTTCTACGTCTGGGACGAAAAAACTTTTGTCTGCCGCTTGATGTGCAGCTGGGACACGGAAAAAGCAGAAATTGATTCATTTATTCATTTAGCGCGTTCACTCAAAAACTCTTCTCCAAAACTTTAACAAGGAACTTTTGATGAAATACCCACCGGTCCAATACTATGACTACTTAGGCATTGAATCTTTATTGGGAACCCAAAAACTTCGCTCCGAAGAATTTGGCAAAAAAGCCCACGACGAAATGCTTTTCATCATCGTTCACCAAACTTATGAGCTGTGGTTTAAGCAAATTCTTTTTGAATTGAATTCCATCATCAGCGTTTTTTCTCAAACCAGCATTGACGAGTCCCAGATGGGCTCAGCGGTAGCACGGCTAGAAAGAATTGTTTCCATCCAAAAGTATATCAATGGCCAGATCGACATTTTAGAGACCATGACGCCATTGGATTTTTTAGAGTTTCGCGATTACTTGTACCCAGCCAGTGGTTTTCAAAGCTTTCAATGGCGCTGTATCGAGACTCAGCTCGGCCTAAAATCATTCGATCGCTTGCTCTTCAATGAACAACCATTTTATCAGCATTTGCACCCAAGCCAGCAAATCGAAATGAAAGAAATCTTAACCAAGCCAAGTCTTTTTGACCTGATTGAAAAGTGGCTTGAGCGAACTCCGTTCTTACAGACCAAAGGTTTTGATTTCTGGAAACAGTATGAAAAATCAGTGGAAAAACTGTTTGCCGATGATCGCAAAGTGATTGAGCAAAATCCCCGCTTAAATGACAATGAAAAACAAAGAAATCTAAAGCAAATTGAAGGAAGCATTCAGATGTTTCAATCTTTGTTTGATGAGGAAAAATATAAAAAACTTCAAACCGAAGGTTATTTCCGTCTTTCGTCAACAGCTCTGCAAGCAGCACTTTTAATCAACCTTTATCGCGAGCAGCCGATTTTACAAATGCCATTTCGCTTGATCCAAGGCTTAATCGACATCGATGAACACATGACTCAATGGCGTTACCGCCACACCTTGATGGCGCACCGAATGTTGGGACGTAAAATTGGAACTGGTGGATCTTCGGGCTCGGACTATTTAAAAGCGGCCACTGAAAAACACAAAATCTTCACTGATTTTTTCAATTTGACGACTTTTTATATTCCGCGGTCCATGGTTCCTGAACTGCCAGCCGAACTAAAAAAGAAAATGGGTTATCACTCGGGTGTTAACTGATCCGGGATGACATTGGTCGCCTGAAGTAAAATCGCTCGCACTGGCGAGGCATCTGCGCCAACGATCGGAAGAGGTAGGGCGATCAAGGTGTATTCACCTTCAGTTACATTTTTAAGATCCAAGCCTTCTAACACCGCCATTTGCGCTTGAAACAAGGCTTGATGACTTTCTAGAGCTTTGCTGGTTTCGGGATCCACACTAGGTGTGTCGATCCCGATCAAACAAACTTCCTTTTGATGTAAATACAAAATCAGTTCTGGCGATAAAGACATAAAGTCAGAATTCCAAACCGCCGGATTTGGAAACGAGTCCGTTCGAAACAACACTCGTTTTTGCGAAATCTTTTTTCCTTTAAGATCTTCAATCGAAATCCTTTGTCCCGATTTAGTTTCGACTTGAATCACCTGCACATTCCCTAAGTAGGAACTCAAATTTCTGCTCTCGATCCCCTCACCATTTTTATGATAATGAGAACTGGAATCCGCATGGGCCCCCAAGTGCAAAGTGGTTTGAATGGCAGACAAATCTAAGTGGTTTCCTTTTTGAAAGCTCATGGAAATTTGCCGACTAAAACCAACATCGCCCGGAAAAACCGCCAGGCTTTCAGAAATTTTTGGAGTGATATCAAACATCTTCATCTTGATTTGCTCTGAATTAAATCGAGTTCAAAACTTCTTTGGCGTGATTCTCGACTTGAACCTTACGCCATTCGTGCGACAAAACTCCATTTTCATCAATGACAAAAGTGCTGCGTTCAATTCCTAAAACCATTTTTCCATACATGTTTTTTTCTTTAATAACTGAAAAAATGCCGCAAGCCTTTTCACTTTCATCACTTAATAAATGAATTTTATAAGATTGTTTGTCGCGAAAATTACAGTGGGACTTGATCGAATCCCTAGATATTCCAAACACCACGGCGTTTTTTCGATTGAACTCTTGTTGCAAATTGGAAAAATCATGACCTTCGATGGTGCAACCTGGGGTTGAATCTTTAGGGTAGAAATACAAAACCACTTTGCGCCCCTGCAAATGACTTAGAACAAAATCTTCGCCGGTTGTGCTTGGCAAACTGAAATCAGGAACTTTGTCGCCAATTTTTAGGCTGCTCGGGACTTTAGATGTCTTAGGTGATGTTTGGGCGGTTTTTTTGACCGACTTTTTAACTGGCTTTTTTGCGACCGCTTTAGTCGCTTTCTTTGCAGTCTTTTTTGTGATCTTTTTCGCTGTTTTTTTCTTTGCTGACTTCTTTGCCATAATTTTAGACCTCCGCCTATTTAGGTTGGATGGTCTACTTTAATTTAGGCGCAGTCAAGTTTAGCGTCCGCGATCTTGTCCGACATCTTTGTATAATTCTTTTTGTCTGTGCACGGGCATATCCCCTGAAAGCGGTTTATTGCCAGTCGCCATTCGTCGCTCCAACTCCTCGGGGCTTGCTTCCATAACAGATTCTCCCATCGGATCTTGGCCATCTTCGACCTGATCTTGACCTTCATTGAAATTCAACAAAGTTGTTGTCGTCACCGTAGAAGTGGTCGTCATTGTTGTTGTGGTTGTGGTCGTCTCAGCTGTGATCTCGGCCGCAACTTCAATTACTGCTGGCTTAATTTGCTCTTCATCAATCGACATCAAATTAACAGTTGGTTTATCTTCAAGCTTCACTCGAAGAATTTCTTTGGCACCCAGCTGGCCCACCTCATATTTTATTCCTTCACCCTTGAGCTGAACTTCATTTGTTCTTGAAAAGCTAAATGTCGAGAATTGGATGAAATTGTCATTTGTTCGGTTTTGACCAATTCCTTTGCAATCTAGTTGTTGCAACTTGCCATCGGCATTTGGATACAATTCACATGTCGCTTGCTCTTGGGAAAAGAATTGAATTCCTGTTCCTAAGTAGGCCGCCAAATTGGATTTATTGTAGATCACTTTATAGCCAGATTGTCCTTGCGCTCCCTGGCCCTTGAAAATTTGAGCCATAGTAAATTTATTTGAGATGCCTTCTTTGCAGGAAGTCAGCATCAAATCATAAGATTCCGGAACCAAAACTCCTTCAATATTTGTCGCCTTGGAAATTTTCA
>CAZDHC010000021.1:27761-36546 GCA_964505225.1 uncultured Bdellovibrio sp.
GGTTTTGGCCATTCACTTGAGCGTTCGATTGATTGCGAATTCTAGGTTGCAAAACTGTCGCGCCTTTTGCCTGATTTTTTCCATTGGCCACCGAAATATTTTGTTCAACCAAAGGCAAGCCGTTATCGGCAAAAGTGTTTTTGAAAGCATCTTCCGTCAACGAAAATACCGAGCGAACATCCGCCATCTCACTTTGCCAAACTTTTTTCCAAGCTTCTTGAAAAATTTTGTGAGCGGTTTTGTTCATTTTTCTTAAATTCACCACATCTTGAGCAGTGATTTGATAGTGTTTTTGCTGAGCCAATGGCATTTTCGAAATATCCAAAGCCTGAGGTTTGCTTAAATCAGCTTGTCCAAAACCTTTTCCACCAGCCAGAACATTTTCGTCCGCCAGGGTACCAGCGCCTGCTCCATTTGAATTTCGAACTTTAGCTTCACTTGATCCGTCGTCGTTTTTGT
Source organism: uncultured Bdellovibrio sp. (assembly GCA_964505225.1). Classification (GTDB taxonomy): domain Bacteria; phylum Bdellovibrionota; class Bdellovibrionia; order Bdellovibrionales; family Bdellovibrionaceae; genus 21-14-0-10-47-8. The sequence goes on from CAZDHC010000021.1 coordinate 28,221, forward strand.
TACAAGCCGACAACGCCATAGCAAGCGCACCCGCTGCTAAAATAGATTTGATCATCATGTTCGAATTCATAGTTCACCTCACACCATGAATAGAGCAAAGCCAAAGCCAGGGATGAATTCAATAAAAGTTTATTTTAGTTAGTCTTATCATATACTTACAAAACTACTGAAACGTCTCAATTTGAGACTCAAGGCTTTGTTCCAATTTTCGTCTCTGAACTGCCAGGATTTTGAACAATTAGGCCCCTCAAAAAAAACTGCTGCTTCACGCGGCGCGGACTTGATCCTTTAGAGCAAACACTTCAATATGAATCTTTATAAAATAACAGGAGCAAAATACATGACTTCAGCATCTGAAAGTAAAATTTGGCTTAAGAACTACCCCGCTGGCGTAAAACCAGAAATTGATCTTAGCAAATACCAACAAGTCATGGATATTTTTGACGAGTCCGTCCGCAAATTTCAAAATTTGGACGCTTTCACCAATATGGATAAAACCATCTCTTTCCAAGAACTGGATAAGCAGGTCGGTCAATTTGCTTCGTTTTTACAAAACGAATTGAAATTAAAAAAGGGCGATCGCATTGCCATTCAAATGCCGAATTTACTTCAGTATCCTGTGGTCATGTTTGGTGCTTTACGAGTGGGCTTGATCATCGTCAACACCAACCCTTTATACACAGCTAAAGAAATGAAGCACCAGTTTAAAGATTCGGGTGCTAAAGCCATTGTCATCTTAGCTAATTTTGCTTCGCTTTTACAGGAAGTGATCAAAGACACAGACATTCAATCCGTCGTTGTCACTGAAATCGGCGACATGCTTCCTTTTCCAAAAAGCTTATTGGTCAACTCAGTTGTAAAATATGTTAAAAAAATGGTGCCGGCTTACGATTTACCTCAAGCTTATTCTTTTAAGCAGGCTATGCAAATCGGCAGTCAAAGACCCTATGCCGACGTCAGCGTCAATCAAACCGACATTGCCTTTCTTCAATACACAGGCGGGACCACTGGTGTTTCTAAAGGTGCCGTACTGACACATCGAAATATTATTGCCAACATGACTCAAATTGTGGATTGGATGCGTCCGCTTTTTAAAGAAGGTGAAGAAACCATCATCACGGCACTTCCTCTTTATCATATTTTTTCTTTAACCGTAAATTGCATGGCCCTCATGTCCTTTGGCGGCCACAATATTTTGATCACCAATCCTAGGGACATCCCAGGCTTTATCAAAATTTTAAGTAAAACACATTTCACCATTATGGCAGGCGTGAACACTCTTTTTAATTCACTGATGAATCACCCAGATTTTTCTAAAATTGATTTCAAAGACGTCAAGCTTTCCATTGCTGGGGCGATGGCTTTGCAAAAAGCAGTGGCCGAGCGTTGGCAGAAAATGACCAACACTTCTATTTTTGAAGGTTACGGTCTAACCGAAACTTCGCCCGTAACAAGTTGCAATCCAATCGTCGGCAACAGCAACATGGTCGGCACCATCGGCGTGCCCTTGCCTTCTACATCGGTGAAACTGATCGATGACAACGGCAATGAAGTGCCAATGGGTCAAGAAGGCGAACTTTGCGTCCAGGGACCTCAAGTGATGGCCGGTTATTACAATCGCCCAGATGAAACTGCTAAGGTCATGTTAGATGGCTGGTTAAAAACTGGTGACGTTGCAGTGATGCTAGAAAATGGCTTTTTCAAAATCGTAGATCGCAAAAAAGATATGATTTTGGTCAGCGGTTTTAACGTTTATCCGAACGAAGTCGAAGACGCTATTGCTTCGCACCCAGGCGTTCTAGAAGTAGCTGCGGTTGGAGTCCCTGACACTCATTCAGGTGAACTTGTTAAGGTTTTCGTTGTTCGTAAAGATTTAACAGTGACCGAAGCGGACATTATTGCCCATGCTCGAAAATCCTTAACCAATTATAAAGTTCCAAAATTGGTTGAGTTTCGCACCGAGCTACCAAAAACCAATGTGGGCAAGATTCTCCGTCGCGCTCTGCGCGGCTCATAGACCTGCCGAGCTCTGCGCGGCTCATAACAGCTGCGCTCAAAATATATGCTCTTTGATTGACAACTCCTCCTCACGGGATAAAGTTCAATTATTAAACCTATCCATAGGAGGATTTATGAAAGTATCAATTTCACCTTTCTTGAAAATGGCGTCTTCAATTTTAGCTCTGTCTGTCATCACTGCTTGTGGCGGAATTGACGGCAATCTAACTGTGACTCAAAAAATGAATCTAACAGACCGACATGGCGACAAAACTGAAATTGCTGCTGGAACCTATGCCGTTAACTTGAAGTACAAAGAGAATAAAAATCGCCTGATCATTAAATTTGATAAATTAAACGGCGAAAAAACAACAATTGAAACCAACACTCCTGAAGGTTTTGACATTCCTGACAACGGACATTTTGCAATTAAGGCTCAAGATTATGGTCAAAATGTAGATCTTCAAGGTGATGTTGTGACGACAAAAGAGCGTTCAGAAAATCGCTTCAACCGTCAGACTTGCACTTACACAGATTATCAAACAATCTGCAACACCAACCCTCAAGGTCACACTTCATGCTACCAGCAACCAATCAACCGCCAAGGTTGGCAGGACACTGAATACTATGTTGTGACAACTGAGCAGACTTTGACTGCGCAATTTAACTTGGCTGGCACTGAAACTTCAGTGGCGAACTTAAACGCGCACGCAGTTTACTCTCAACAAGTGAATGTTTGGACTAGCACTTGCCGCTAATTTTTTAGTGTTTGCAAGTTTGGCAACGACGACGATTGTTCCAGTGGGCTAAAATCAAAAGCCCACTGCCAATCGTCATAAAAATTGGCTCATTTAAATCAAATTGAAGCCGATGAATCAAATACGGAATCCCCGTAACAATAAAAAGCCCTGGAATCCCTAATAGCAAAACTAAATAATTTTTGTGATGAGTAAATCCGTGGATAAAAGCCACCATTCCCACTGGAATGATCATAAGAGCCAATATCAAGTGAAAATACGGGTGTGCTAGATAATACCGAGCCATGATGGGCACTGACAAAATGATCATAGGTGTAGCCACACAGTGGATGGCACAAAGAAGCGATAAACCTATACCTAGACGATCCCAATTCACAATTTTCATCAGGTCCATTTATGAAGCAATCACTAGCCCGCCGTCAACGGATGGTGAATAATTTCCTATGACTACAAATTCAGGTATTTCTCCATTTCCGGTTATTTTGCAATTAGGGGATCAATTTTACGACCAGGTTCAGGCCGTCAAGTTTCCAAAAGCCCAAGCTCGCTTCCTGAACAGCGAATTGGCCGACGAATTGGGTGTTTTAACAGACTCAAAGGCCACATCAGTCGAGTGGGCCAAATATTTCCATCGTTTTGAACCCTTACCTAACAATCTCAACCAACATTTGGCCCTTCGGTATCACGGCCACCAGTTTCGCAAATACAATCCCGAGCTTGGCGACGGCCGAGGGTTTATGTATGCCCAATTTCGAACGGATTCTAATCAACTGCTGGATCTGAATACCAAAGGCAGTGGCACTACCCCTTATTCTAGAAAAGGCGATGGCCGACTGACTCTTAAGGGAGCCATCCGCGAAGTTTTAGCTGCTGAAATGCTTCAATCCTTAGGAGTTCACACCAACAAAGTGATAGCCATTTTTGAAACTGGCGAAGAGCTCAGCGGAAGGGAAGAGCCCGGCCCAATTCGTTCGGCCGTGATGACCCGCCTTAGCCATGGTCATGTTCGCATTGGCACCTTTCAAAGATTTGTTTACTTAAAGGACCTGGCCAGCCTGAAAAGCCTTTATGATTACAGCTGCCAATACCTATTTCCCGAGGAAAACCTCCTGCAACTGGCTGAACCCGATCGCATGAAACGTTTTTTTGAGGTCGTTTGCCTCAGGCAAGCTCGCCTAGCGGCCGAACTGATGATGACCGGATTTGTTCACGGAGTCCTGAACACTGATAATATCAATATCACTGGAGAATGTTTTGACTATGGTCTTTTTCGCTTTTTAGAAGAGTACAATCCGTTTTTAATTGCGGCTCGCTTTGACCCAGCCGGAATGTATGCCTACGGTCACCAACCACAGGCCATTTTTTGGAACTTAAAGCAAATGGCCGTCTGCCTAAAAACTTTAGATCCAAAATTTGATCCACTGGAAACTTTAAAATCTTTCAATCAAAATTTTTCTCAATGCACTTTAGACGTTTTTTTAAAAAGATTGAATTTGAAATCCAACGGACCTGAATTGGACGATCAACTTTTAAGTTCCTTTTTTAGCTTTATGAGACAAAAAAATGTGATGTTCGAGCAAACCTTTTTTGATCTGCACAGTGGTTTTAATTTTGGAGTTGATCTAGGCACCGAAAGTGGCAGCAAAAATGGCTTTCAGGTCAGCGATGAGGGTCGAATCAATATTGAAAAGCTAGAACGATCTCCCCAAAAAAAGGCCTACCTCACACCTTTGTTCCACGATCTTTTTTCCAATATCATCAAGCACCAACCCGCCAATCCCGAGCTGGTGAACTCTGTGTATTTTAAACAGCAAAAGCCTTGCACATTATTTAAAGCAGAGCTGGAAGAAATTTGGACTGCCATCCATGAAAAAGACAACTGGCAGCCCTTTGAAAATAAAATTCAAGAAATTCGCAGCTTTCGCGGCATCTATTGATGCCGCTCTTTCAGTGCTGCAAATGATGCAGCATCTTTTAGTGCTGACCAACTCCAGCTTTCTTGATCGCTTTGGCAACCCAATTTTTAAAGTCATCGATGTAACCAAATAAAGCTGGCACCACCAATAAAGTCAAAAAGGTCGAACTGATCAAGCCGCCGATGATGGCAGTTCCCATCGAGGTTCTTTGCGCCGAAGCTTCATTTAATCCGATAGCGATGGGAATCGTTCCACCGATCAAAGCAAAGCTGGTCATCAAAATAGGTCGAAGCCTTGTCTTACAAGCCTTAATCAAAGCTTGAGTTCGCTCCATGCCTTCACTCATTAAGACGTTTGTATAATCGACCACCAAGATCGAGTTCTTAGCCACAACCCCTAACAACATCACGATACCAATCATCGAGAACAAATCGATGGATTTTCCGGTGACCAACAGGCCTAACAAGGCTCCAGTGATGGCCAAAGGCAATGCCGACAAAATTGTGATCGGAGTGATGAAACTTTCGTACAATGAGCTTAACACCAAATAGATCAACAAAACTCCAAGACCCATTGCCATCAACATATTGGCGATTAGCTCTTTGAAGTCTTGAGCTTGGCCGATGAACTCAAAGCTTAACCCCGCCGGGACTTTATATTCGGGATCTGAGTTTAAAAGTTTTTCCACAGCCACCGTAATGTCTCCAAGGTTTCCACCAGGAGCTAAGTTCGCATCGATCATCACATATCGACCTTTGTTCAATCGATTGATCTGCGAAAAGGTTGAAATGTCTTCGCCTTTGGCCACTCGTGATAGTGGAATCAAGTTGAAGTTTTGATTTGGAATAGAAGTCGAATTGAATTCTTTTTTCAAATCTCGATCTTCTTCGCGCATACGGACGCGGATATCGTATTCGTTTCCACTTTTCCGGTAAGTCGCAGCCACTGTGCCGTCCACTCGAGCTCTTAACTCGGCACCAGCAGTCACCGTCGACACACCTAAAGTTTCAGATTTGTTTCGATCAAATACGACGTGAAATTCAGGCTTTCCAGTTCGGTAGTTGGTGTCCACGTCGGATAAACCTTTGATGGCCGCAATCTGTGGTTTCACTTTATCCACATACTGACTGAGCTGATCCAGGTTTTCACCACGGATGACCAAGTTGAAAACTTTTTGTCCGCCACCCGAAATATCAATATCACCCACGGCGATCAAAGCTTGTTTGTTCAGCTCTGCAAGACCTTCTCGGATCTCGGTTTTGACTGCTGTTGTATTGCCTTTACGTTCTTTTCTTGGAACCAGGCGAACATAGATTGTGGATTTATTGCTTTCTGGTCTGTTTGAATATCCATAAACCGTCGACATCACTTCTACCGAAGGATTCTTCGCAATTACGTCTTCAACTTTATAGGCAAATTCTTTGGTTCTAGAAAGTGAAGAGCCCAAGGGCAATTCAAGCTGAACTTGAAACTCTCCGTTGTCAGCAGGAGGCAAGAAATTTTTAGGCAAAAATTTACCCAAGAAGATACTGCCGAAAAAGAAGATGGTCGCAAACACCAAAGTCTTTCCTCGATGAGCCAGAACCCAAATCACAGTTTTTTCATAGGCATCTTCTAGTTTGGTTTGAAAGCGATCAAAAGATTTCAACATGCGACCCATAAAATTGTCGCTCTTTTTATGATCAGATTTTGTCGCCAAATAAGTCGACAACATCGGCGCAACAGTAAAGGCATCAAACAAAGAAATCAACATGGTGAAAACAACCGTTAGTCCGAACTGTTTAAAGAACTGCCCCACAATTCCATCTAAAAAGGAAATCGGACCAAACACCGAAATCACCACCAAAGTGGTGGCAATGACCGCCAACGAAACCTCTTTGGTTCCATCCAGGGCCGCTTGCATCGCGCTTTTTCCCATTTCAAAATGTCGGAAAATATTTTCTCGAACCACGATCGCATCATCGATCAAAAGTCCAACGGCTAGGGAAAGTGCCAGCAAAGTTAAAATATTGATGGTAAATCCCATGACGTACATAATGATAAATCCACCCAAAAGTGAATTTGGCAAAGCCATCGCCGTGATGAAAGTCGATTTTCCAGAACCCAAAAAGAAAAACACCACGATGATACACAACACGATACCAATTAAAATCGACTCCCGAACGTCGGCCACGTTCAAACGAATGGGCCTAGAGGTTTCGCGAATCAAGTCGACCTTCACATCCACTCCGCGGCTGTTTAAGGCCGTGGTCGAGGTTTCAAGGCGAGCTTTCACTAGGTCCACGATCTTAATGGTGTTGGCACCCGATTGCTTATAGATATTCAACGAGATCGCTGGTTTGGACTGAAAATTTGTCGCTTTGGATCTAAAGGAAAATGCCGTTTGCTCTTCAACCAGTCCTGATTTCACTTCCGCCACTTGATCCAAACGCACGGCTCGGTCCGAGCCATAAAAGTTCACGGCCACGCCTTTTAGAGCATCGACGTTTGCAAATTCCCCTGAAGCGCGCACCGAAGTTTCGGACATCGAGTTTTTTAAACTTCCGACCGGCACATCTTTCGAAGTGTTTTTGATTCGATCAGCAATTTGCAACAAAGACAAATTGTACTCGTTGGCTTTTTGCTTATTCACCAAGACTTGAATTTCTTTTTTTCGACCACCGATAATATTCACCAAGCCAACGCCAGGAATGGTTTCAAATTGTGATTTGATCGTGTTGTCGACCAAGTCAAACAACTCATCTGGAGCCAGCTTGTCTGAAGTCACCGCCAACTGAGCAATCGGCTGATCGGCCGGGTCAAATCTTCGAATGATGGGCTCTTTGATATCCGTCGGTAGTTTAGATCTAATATTTCCCAGTCTTTGTCGAACTTGTTGCTCTAGATCCTTGATGTCATTTCCAATTTTGAAAGACAAAGTCACATAAGAAACACCGTCCGCATTTTGCGAATACATTTTATCTAAACCAGCCAATGAACCCATTTCATCTTCAATGGTTTTAGATACTAGTTTTTCCATATCCTCGGGTGAGGCTCCGGGATAAATAGTTTGCACAAAAATCGTCGGAAAGGTCACATCCGGAAATAAGTCCACGGGCATTTTGGACATGGACATCATTCCCAGAATCAACATCAGACTCACAATACAGGTAATAAAAATAGGTCGTTTTATCGAAAGTTCTGCGAGATTCATTTGTTCTCCTCTGTCTTAACAAAAAGACGAGCTTGGGATTCGAGCTTGCGTTGCTCCGCTTTCATTTTAGTCAAAGTCAAAGCGGCTTCAGCGGCATCTTGTTCGGCAATAATCACTTGCGAAGTGATCGATCGACCTTTCGACAGTTTGTCTCTTTCTGCCGCAGCTCTTTGCGTTTGAATTTGCGAAATCTGTTCCGCTGCATTTATTTTCTTAGTCAATTCTTGATGACGGCGATTGATCTCAGACCAAGCGGTCTGACCTTCGATCTCAAGCTGTTCTTTTTTCAGAGCAGCTGCTCTGGCCTCTTTTGCCGCGGTATCACGAACGGCGTTTTTTGTATCCCAATCCAAAAGCCAAGTGAAAGTTAAACTGACTCCTGTGACAGGGTGATCTTTTTCGGTCATTCTTTTAACAGTGTCGGCGTCTGTGGACTCGTAACCATTGGTCTTATATTGACC
>CAZDHC010000022.1:0-36131 GCA_964505225.1 uncultured Bdellovibrio sp.
ATAAGGCTAAAGGCCTTAATGGAACTGTCGTATTCATGGTCCTTTATTATTTTGACCGTACTGCAAGCAGTGATGAACGTGATCATCAAGCCAAAACAGACTAGGACTCTCCAAAACCTTTTCATCCCAGCAAAACATCCATCCAAGATTTTTTATCCGCAGGGATTGCTTCCCTTGGCATAAATAAACCACTGCGAAGGCCGCCCTCAAAAGCTGCGCTGCCTTTGCCAAGATCTTTTAATTTTAATAGATCCTGAAGAACGGTGAATGCTTTGCCATTGTTACCGCGCATGACCTTGATCACTTCATCAATTGTCACATGCGGAATGCTATCATCCCAGCAGTCGTAATCGGTGACAAAGCAACATGGCAAGTATGGAAGACCTGCCTCGCGTGCTAAGGCGTACTCGGGAAAGTTCGACATACCAATGATGTGAGCATCCATTTGGCGGTAAGTGTGGGATTCGGCCTTAGTGGAAAAATAAGGACCTTCGATGCAAACGTAGGTTTGACCAAAATGAGTTTTAAAAGAATATTTTCCCGCAAGGCCTTTTAATTGTTCGCCCATCACTTCACAAATTGGTTTTGCTAGTGATACGTGACCGATCACCCCTTGGCCCAAGAAAGTTGAAACTCGTAAAGATTTGGTGCGATCGATGTATTGGTAGGGAACGACAAGGTCGCCGGGGGCCAATTCTTTTTGCAAGCTGCCAATGGCGCTAAAAGATACAATGGCCGAGACACCCATTTTTTTAAGGGCATAGATGTTGGCGCGGTAATTGATTTCACTTGGTAACAGTTCGTGATGATCACCGTGACGAGAGATGAAAAGAAATTCAGTGCCGTCGACTCGAACTTTTTTGAAACCACTTGAGGTTAAGCCAAATGGAGTTTCCCTTGGTAAAAGTTCAACTGTTTCAAAAGCCTCAAATTTTTCAAAGCCGGAACCGCCAATCACGCCAATCATAAAGACCTCTCTGCAAAAATGCCTTTTTCAATATCTTGAATGTTAAAAACACCACGATCTAAAACCCAACCCGAAACCAATTTGGCTGGGGTCACATCAAAAGATGGATTGTAAACTTTTGTTCCCTTTGGTGCCCACTGAAGGTCGCCAAAGCCTAATACTTCAGTCGGATTTCTTTGTTCGATGGGAATTTTTTCGCCGCTCAAGCAGTTGGGATCAACGGTGGTAAATGGTGCCACTACATAAAAAGGAACTTTGTGGTAATGGCAATTCACCGCGACGCTGTAGGTTCCAATCTTATTGGCAAAATCACCATTTCTGGCAATGCGGTCCGAGCCCACAAAAGCTCTGGTGATTTTTCCTAAGCTCATTAAGTGGGCGGCCATATTGTCAGTGATCAAGGTCATGGGAATATTTAACTTTTGCAATTCCCAAGCGGTGAGCCTTCCCCCTTGAAGCAAGGGGCGGGTTTCATCGACATAGACGTGAATCTTTTTACCTTGTTCATGGGCTTTTCGAATGACTCCAAGAGCAGTGCCGATTCCGGCAGTCGCTAGGCCACCGGTATTACAGTGAGTTAGGATCTGATCGCCATCTTGGATGAGGTCTGCGCCATGTTTTCCCATGCGCTCGCAAAGTTCGACGTCTTCTTTGAAAATTTCTAAAGCTGCATTCACCACAGTCTTGGTTAAAGTTTCCGTGGAAGAAGTCTGTTGAATTTTTTTAGTCATGACGTTGATACAATTCATCAAGTTGACCGCAGTTGGGCGAGCCTCAAATAATCTTGCGGCTTTTTCTAAAAGTTGATCCTTGGTCGCACCTTGAATCGCGGATTGAGCCAAGCCGATGCTGGCAGAGACTCCGATCAGGGGAGCGCCACGAACCCTGAGCATTTGTATGGCTTCGATCAGTTGCTCGGTGGATTCAATGCTGAGCCATTTTTCTTGATGAGGTAGTAAGGTTTGATCCAATAAAGAAAATTGGCAGTTTTTTAAATCTGCTGAGGCTTGAAAGCGAAGGCCCATTGAATCTAAATTGATGTCGGTCGTATTTGTCATAAAAGTGTGTCGCCCAATTTTTCGCGAAGTTCGTAAAGGTATTTAATTTCTTCAGCTGGCAGTGGAGTCAATCCACCCAACTGTTGAGCCGCAGCTAGGATTTGTGCTGAATTTTCAATTCGCTCCATGCCACGATAAGCCTCTTCCAAATCTTCACCCCAAGTGACAGCACCATGTCTTCTTAAAATCAGGGCACGGTGCTTGGGTAAAAATGAAGTTAAAACTTTTCCCATGTCGGCCGTACCTGGGCGAGCATAATCAGCAAAAGGAATATCACCAGTGGCTAAAATGACTTCTGATAGACAATCGCTAGGAAGTTTTTTTAAGTCAGGCTTAGCAATGGACCAGGCAATGGCAGTGACAGGATGAGCATGCACCACGGCCTTTGCTTTTTGACATTGACGGTAGATTTCTAAATGCATCAACCGTTCGCCTGAAGGGTTACCTTTTAAGACTTTCCCATCCAAATTGATGACGGCCATTTCGGATTCATCCATAAAACCTTTGGCAATGCCCGAAGGTGTGATCAAAATTTCTTGATCGCTGATGCGGTAGCTGATGTTGCCGTCAGCGGCCGAAAGCATGTTTCTTTGATGAAGGCGGCGGCATATTTCAACAATTTTTTGTGCAGGACTTGTCATAGATATCAAATACCTTGCAAAATGATGGGGTTGCAAGAAATTGATTCTGGAGATTGTGTTGGTACCTTTTATTAAAGATAAAGTAGTTATTTTAACCATGGCCTTAAAAGAAGAGTCGCAAGGCTTGTTTGAGAAAGCCAATATTCCAGTTTTATGGACAGGAATGGGTTTGATTTCGGCATCGATCTCGTTAACGGAATGCTTAACCAAGTTGTTGGCTGATAAGGACCCGAAAGATATTGTGGTTCTAAATTTGGGCACTGCGGGGAGTCGAAAAATTCAGCCCGGCCAGTTGGTAGAGTGCACATCCTTTGTGCAAAGAGGGGCGCCACTAAAGCTGGTGGCACCTAAAATTTCTGGAGTTTCTGGGCAGCGAATTTCTCAATTGGCGGAAGTGATTTGTGGCTCTTCAGATCAAGTGGATCTTGGAGACACTAAAAACAATGAAGATTTTGATATTATGGATATGGAAGCCTATGCCTTGGCTCAAGTTTGTGCGCGCATGAAGGTCTCCTTTAGTTCAGTGAAATATATCACCGATTCCTCTGGAAAAAACGTTTATCAAGAATGGAAAAAAGCTTTACCTAAAGCGGCTGAGGCCCTTTTTGATTTTTACAAAGAGTTTTCGAAATGAAAAAAACTGTGAAAAAAGCTGTAAAAAATAAATCTACTGTTATTGAAAAATTAGCGAAAAAAATTAAGACACCTGAGCAGGCGCAAAAACTTTTAAAAAGTTTCACCTACAATAAAAAAGACACCTTGCGCTCGGCTGAGCAGACCATTGTTCATCGAACAGCTCACTGCTGCGAAGGGGCTTTTGCTGTCGCCGCTATTTTGGAAATTCATGGCTTTCCGCCTTTGGTGGTCAGTTTTGAAAGCACCGATGGGGTCGATCATGTTATTTTTGTTTTTAAACGGGGAAGTAAGTGGGGAGCCGTTGGGCAATCTCGAGACGAAGGTCTTTTTGGCCGCGAGCCCATCTACCGCTCCATTCGGGACCTAGCTTGGAGCTATTTTGATCCCTATGTTGATGAAACCGGCATGATCACGGGGTACCGCTTGGCGAACTTAGATGATTCAAAAGCCAACTGGCGGTATTCGAGTCGAAATGTTTGGAAAGCCGAAAATTATTTATTAAAAATCCGACACAAAAAGCTGAAATCTTCAAAAAAGCGCCACGCCAAACTTCGCCAAGATCATATCACCAAAGGTTCTATGAAATGGCGAAAAAACTGGTGGTAGGATTAATACTGGATAATTGAGAAAACTTTTTCGCCCCGAAACTTCATTTGATTTAAAAAAGTCAGGTCGATTAAGACGCCAACTTGCTCAACATGATAGCCAGCCTTTTCACAAATATTGATTCCGGCTTGTAAAGTGCCACCGGTCGCAAGCACATCATCTAAAATCATCACGCGGCCAGTTCCTGGATTCATTTCTAAAGTGGCACTTCCGTATTCAAGGCTATAGCTTTCAGCAACGACCGGTGGGGGTAATTTTCCGGCTTTTCGCAAAGGGATAAAACCCTTTTTGAAGTGAGAAGCCAAATAGCTGGCTAAAATAAAACCTCGGGACTCAATGCCAACAAAAGCATCAATTTTTTCAAGATTGCAGGATCTTCCGAATTCCTCTGCCACTTGATTCAATGCCGCGGGAGACTTTAAGAGTGGAGAAATGTCTCGAAATAAAATTCCGGGCTTAGGGAAATCTGGGATATCGCGAATTAGTTTTTTTAGATCCATTTTGTTCATGTCGGCACCATAGCCAAAACACCTTGAATTGTCACCGGGCAAAATGCACAATACCCAAACAATGTCGAATATTAGGCTGAATTCAAAGTTAAAATTATGCGTTTACTGCGGCTCCAAATTTGGAAGTGATCCTTCTTTTGAGTCTATTGCCAAAGAGTTGGCAAAACTGATGGTGCAAAATAACTTTGATTTGGTTTATGGCGGCGGCAAGGTCGGCTTGATGGGCGTTGTTTCCGGTCAAGTGATGAGTCTTGGCGGTGAGGTGACTGGGGTCATCCCAGGTGGACTTTTTGGTAAAGAGGTTGCGGACACCGGGATCACTAGTTTGCGTGTTGTTGGTTCGATGCACGAACGAAAAGCGCTGATGGAAAGTCTATCGGATGGCTTTGTGATTTTGCCGGGTGGTTGGGGAACCATGGACGAATTTTTCGAAATTCTAACTTGGGCGCAGATAGGTTTACACAATAAACCCATCGGAATTTTAAATCACAATGGTTTCTACGATCTTTTGTTGGCGCAAATGCAAGCCATGAATCAAAATGGTTTTGTAAATGAAGCCAATCAAAAGTTATTTTTTGTAGGTCAAACTCCAGCTGAATTGATCGATAAAATGAAGGCGGCTTTGGTTGTCTAACTTTGCAGAAGTCACCTCAATTCAATATCATATTGTTATTTTGACTAAGCATCGAGAGGCGCTGCTAAAAAAATGTCTACAGAGTTTGACCGAAGCAAAGCTTTTACCTGGGACGCAAATTTTGATTTTGATCAATGGTTTTGATCCAGGTTCAGAGAAGTTGGTTCAAGAATTTGAAAGTGCCTTGCCGCTTCAAATCATCAATTTGGAAAAAGAGGTCACGCCAGCGGCGGCCAGGAACTCGGCCTGTGAATATCTGACTGGCAAATGGGTTTGTTTTCTGGATGATGATGTGGAAGTTCCTAAAGACTATTTTCAAACCTTTGAAAGACTAGAAAGTACCTATCCCAATGCGCTGGTGATTGGTGGCCCCAACTTGACCCCGACGGAATCGAATCTTGTGCAAGTGGTTACCGGAGAAATGATGGCAAGCCAATGGGGTTCTGCATTTTGCTCCAATCGGTACCGAATGTTCAAGCATCCCGAAGGATGGGTCAATCAGAACTATTTGATTTTATGTAATATGTGGATGGACGTAGAATCCTTTAAAAGAAATGTATTTCCCGAACACTTTCTTTGCGGCGAAGAGAATAAAGTTTTAGCGAGTCTTGACCAGAATAAGTTTGTAGCGTCAAAAGATCTATTCGTTTGGCATCATCGTCGCTCCGAATGGATTTCATTTTTTAAACAAGTTCGAAAATATGCCATTGGCCGAGGGCAAAATTTATATCATGGCAAGGCCAATTGGTTTCACTTAGTGCCAACGTTTTCACTGGTTGGTTTGTTGTTGGATCAATTGAAAGTTGTGGATCTATCAAGTCTTGTGATTTTATATTTTCTATTGAATTTATTTTTTGCGCTTAAAATTGGATTTCGATTAAGAACGATTAGTTCTTTTTCTTTGAGTTTTTTGGCTTTCCCGATCCATCATTTGGTTTATGCCCTTGGAGTTCCAGAGGGCTGGGTTCGGGAGTTGAAATTTTCAAAGCAAACAAAGGTTCAGAGTTCAAATCCTTCCGAGTGACTTCCTCGACTTTGAAACCTTCTGAAGTCATGCGCTCCTTAAGATTGCTCAAATAGGTTAAACCACCAAAATAGTTTTCAACAATCCATAAGGTCTTAAATTTTGATAATTCCTTAAGCATATTTTGATAGCCGTCTTCGGTGTTTTCAAGTTTGTGGGCTGGGATATCGTGGATTTTCAGATAGGGATACTGAATGGCTAAAGTTCTTGTCGTAAACACCACGGGTCTTTCAGTTTTAGCTACTTCTTGTAAAAGGGTTCGCCATGGGGCCTTGTTGACCGAATAGGTCTGTAAAACATTTGGATAAAGTAGATACAAAAAAATCAATAAAGGAATTGGCCATAATTTTTTGATCCAGTCGGTGTTATCGAAATAGCCTTCGAAAATCGCACCCAAAATGACCAGCCAAAAAGGAATTAGAAAAATAAAATAACGAGGTAAAAACAAAGCGCGTTGAGTGGCAACCGAGATGATAAAAACGATTAAAAAGACCCCAAAGCAAACCAAGCCAAAATCTTCGATCAAGCGGTGGGTCTCGATTTTTTTTCGAAAGCTCAACCAAGTCAAACCAACTAAACTCAAAATAGCGCCTGCGAAAATAGACCAACTTTGAAACCCAAAACTGAGCATGGCCTCCCAGGGCCAGCGTGATGCTGGTTCATGGGCGTATTTCATTTTTTGCCACTCAAGATTTTGCCAGCTAAAACTAGTGGCATAAGAAGCTAAGATAAAACTGCAGCCTAGGAAAAGAGTTAAAATAAAATCGCGATCGGGCCCTTTTTTGTTTTTTAAAAAAAAGAGGAGTCCCTCTAAAAAGAAAATGAAAATGGCGGTGTAGTGGGTGAGAGCTAAGCAAATCGAGCTTGCCATCAGCATTTTTTTGGATCGACTCTTTTCTTGATAGTTCCAATAGCTTCCCATTTGCCAAGCCGAGGTCAACTCAAGAAGAGCGTACATTCGAGTTTCCTGGGCATACAAAATACTGATCGGACAAACAGCATGTAAAAAAGCGATCAACAGTCCAAACCTTGGATTGATGGTTCGTTTTCCCCAAATTCCCAAATAGGTGGTGGTCATGACTGAAATGATCACCGAAAGAAGTCGGGTAGGACCCTCGAAAAAACCAGAAGCTAATGTCCAAATTTTTAGAAGCAAATGATATAGAAATGGATGATTGTCCCAAAACAGACTTCGCAAAGAAGGGTTCATAACGACATTGATGCTGAACATTTCATCAAGCCAAAAACTTTGACGTCCAACCTGGTACATTCTAAGGGCAAATGAGAGGAAAATGATGGCGCCAAGAAGCCATTTAAAAATACGACTGTTGTTCATCGGTTTTATTGCATCAAGTCGCACAAAGCTTGTCAAAGTTATTCAAATGCGTTTGATCAATCTCGACATTTTGAATTTCGCGATTGTTGATTAAGGCGATAGCGATTCTAATTCTTTGCAATAGTAAAATCGGCAACCAAAGTAAATTGTCTGAGCGAATTAAGAACTCGCGCATCTGAGGAAGGCCAAGACCCAATGCTAAAATGAAAATCAAGGAAAGCTTGCCGCCTTTATGCCCGCTGTAAATACGGTAAATTGAACTTGGTTTGGCAATCAATTCATTCGGAATTGGAACTAATGCCTTTTGATCAAAATGGGCTCTTTTAAAAAGTCTTCGATTGGTTACATTCAATTTTTCGGCGGCCTCTTTTTTGAGGGCAATTCGCACCGGGAAAGGATAAATTTTTTCGCCGTTGGTCAGGATAATTTCATCAGAATAGATCGGGATGTTTTGTTGAATGGCCTGGTACGCCAACACCGATTTTCCGCCGCCACAGGGGAGGGGGACTATCGTAGCACCTTGTTTGGTTTCTAAGCCTAAGGCGTGCATTCGAAGCCAGCCTTTTTTCTCTAAACATTCGCCTACTTTCGACATCAAGGCTATGTAGGCGATTTCATAGGTTAGGTCTTCATCTGTGCCAAAGATCAAAATTCTATTAGGTGAGCTGAGGTCGCACCAATGGCTGTCGTCGTATTTGATGACTCGTTTTGTAAGGCCAAATGCGGTGTTCATTTTCGTGGTGAAAAGAGGAAACTTTTTAGACCACTGTTTTTTTTGGAGTTCGCTTAATTCAAGTGTGGACCTGACTTCAATTTCAAAAGTCGTAGACCGAACCTGAGTTCGGCTAAAAAAAGAGAAGTCTTCATCTAGGTTTTTTAAAACCGAAGAAAAAGATTCATCAAAAATTCGAATGCCTACGGTGACTCCGTAGAAGTCAAAAAAATGATCTAACATTGGATTACTTTAAGTATGCTTTTCGAACCGTGGCAACTGAGTTTGGTGTTCCAGTTGTAACGCAGGCTGTGGCAATTGAATTGGTATAATTCATAAAAATTCGCCCGGCATCGCCCGCACTTGCCCCAGTAGTCGCTGCCGCAGTGACCGCGCTTGAACATGTGCCAGAAAAAGTATCAGCTGCTAAGTAGATAGTTCCAGAGCCTCCGCCTTGTGCAGAGCTTCCGTTTTGTCCGGTTGCAATAACCTTAGCATCAAGTGCAATGGAATTCACTTTGGCGATAACGATACCGCCACCTTTTCCACCGGTTCCGCCAGTGCCATTTCCGCCGCTACCCATAATGATGCGACTAATTGAACCTGGAGAAACAGATTTTCCATCATAAGTGCTGTTGGCAGCTGTAATATCGAAAGCATCATAGGCATTTGTTCCAGTGACACCAAATCCATATCCGGCAGATCCTGGATTGTCTTGCCAATATCCAGCGACAATTTTAGCGATATAGCGACCGCCGCCCGAATCTGCACTGCTCATGGTGACTGCACCATTCGCTCTAAAAACAATCACTCCGCCTGTATTGTTGTCCCACTGGCCAACAGACAAGTGAGCGCCAGAGTTAAAAGTCATCGTCGTATAGCGAGGAACTTTAATGACTTGAACTTTGTTGGCTGCAACATAAGAGTTCTTTAGAGCGGAGCTCAAAGTTAAGGTGCCGCCAGAAATTTGTGAAACCAAAGCAAACTCATAGGTACCAGCAGTGGTGCCACCCATTTGCATGATCAACACTTCTATACAATTCGTTGTCGTTGCGCAGGAAACAGGTCCGTAAGCACTAAATCCAGCGCTTCCACCTGAGTCAAATGAAGTGGATGTATAACTTGTTTGGATTGAAAGAGAGGATCCGCCGGCACTGGCATCAGCTGTTAAATAGGACCTTGTCGTATTAATTGAGGCCGGACTAGTAGGAGCTCCATTCCAAGAGGTCGGAGTCACCCAAGTTCCGTTTAAGGTATAAGCACCATCTTTTCCGTCGCCATAGAAATTAGTGTAATAGCTGGCCTCTTCAAATACTTGATTTAAAAGAGCCATGTTGGCAAGTTGGCCGATTGCAGGAATGGCAATGACGGCTACTATAAAAGCCATCCATCTTTTGAAAGTCATGACTTGCGTCACCTTTTGATAGAATTTTGACCATCTATTAGACTTTTTCATCGATCTCCCTGTCTTTTATCCTTTCGGTTGGTCTTGGTCGAAAGTTAAGAAATCTGATTAAGTTCGGTATGCTTTCTCAAAATAGTATGAATCCAGTGTCTCAATATGAAATTTTATTTCAGATTGAGAAGATTTTATGAAGTAGGTATATCGATTTACGACTTCGTAAATAGCGAGGCCAATTCGTGTGGATCCTTTGGCCCTGCGTAGTGAATTTTACGATCTTTGTTTAATTCAAAAGGCACAATCGTACAGTTTTTAACAAAAAAATCGCCATGAACCTGAGTGCTTTCGTAAATCAAGCTGCGAATGGCAAATCCGTGGGAAACAAAGGCAATCAGATCATTTGGATACTGCTCAAGGTATTGAGTGATGGCTGGAGAAATCCTGTTGATCACATCTCGGCGAGATTCGCCATTTGAAAATTTTAAGTCTTTATATTGCTCAAGCGGTGAGGACCAATTTTTTCGAAACTCATGGCCCAACTTTAGATCAATTTCATCCGGAGTTTTTCCTTCGGCTTCTCCCAATTTAACCTCGCGCAAGTTCCTATCAATCAAAAGCGGAAGGCCGTTCTGATTTATCAATTGAGCGGTTTCAAAAGCTCTCGACAAATCACTGCTAATCAAACGGGTCACATTTAATTTGGCGACGATTGGGGCGATTTCAAGGGCTTGTGATTTTCCGATTTCATTTAAAGGAATATCGGTGTGGCCTTGAAGTCTTCGATATTTAATATTCCAGTCAGTTTCGCCGTGGCGAATAAGATAAAATGGTCGCATCGCGATATTAAAGTGCGGGCCCTTGGTCGAGTCAAGGGCTGTGCGAAAGCGATAGAGGCTCAGGGGTATGTTTAATCTTGGTTAAGAATTGTCTAGTTGATTGAAAACTGGCCCCACTCATTTTCGGAATCATTTAAGATTAAGTTACAGAGATATTAGAAGAGGAATAAATGTCAGAACCGATAGTCGACTCCTATTTGCCAATTCAAAGTCTTGATATTGAAGCTGAAACAAAGATTACCTTTAATCTTTATGTCAATTTACCACTCAATAAAAAGTATGTTTTGTATCGACGAGCTGGTGGCAACATTAATACCAGTCGTTTAGAGCAACTGACCCATGGCAACCTGACTAACTTTTTCATCGAAAAAGAAGACTATAAAGAGTTTGTCAAATATGTGGCCTTAAGAATTAAAGCCTTGGTGGGCTCTGAAAGCACCGAAGAAAATCGCAAGGTGATGACCGCTGCGGCTAAAGCTATTTTAAATTCGACCTTAAATCAGTCAGATCCTGCAACGATCAGTGCCCTTGTTGGCAATTTGAACGACATTACGGGAATTATCATTGAAAGTGCTTTGGAAAATGTCGGTTATGGCAATCCAAAGTTATTTTATAAACTTTCGCAATTGGCAGAAAAAGGAACGGACTTTCAAAAGCATCCGGTGAATGTGGCAAGTCTTGCGGTTTTGATCACTTTTGGAATCGGTTATTCGCGGGAACAGCTGTTGACTGATATTGCCATGGCTGCACTTTTACATGATGTGGGTTTGTCAAAAGTGCCCACTAGAATTTTACCCCATGCCCATGAGCCCGTTCGACTTGCGATCAATGATCGCGATTGGGTTTATAAGCACCCAGAGCTTTCAGTGAAATTGCTGGAAGAGAAAAAAGTGCCAATCAGTGATTTGACTAAGCTGATGATTCGGCAACATCACGAAGAATTTAATGGCAGTGGTTACCCCAATGGTCTGCGTGGATTTAACATTAATGAAATGTCGCAAATACTTAAAGTTGCTGATGAAGTCGATCAGCTTTTTCGACAGCACACCTCCTCGATGGGCAATTTGCGCATTCGAGTGACCGAGATGTTGGCTCATATGGGTGACAATAAAGTGATCGAGCCTTCACTGCTAGCGCGAATTCGCCAAGTCCTAGTCTGATTTGCTCAAACCATTAGCATGCCATGGCGCTTCTCATATCTGTTAAGTGCCGGAAATATTGACAGAAATTCGAACTCGCGACATATCTTTCATCCTAAATCAATTCACCATAAGGATGCATAGATGAATCAAGAATCTTTTTTGATTGCCCCTTTGATCGCGGGCTTGGTCGGCTTAGTTGTCGCCCTAGTATTTTACTTTCGAGTCAAGGCTCAGCCAGAAGGCAATGAGACCATGAACCGAATCGCACAATATATTCGTGAAGGTGCCATGGCATTTTTAGTTCGCGAATATAAAGTGTTGGCAATTTATGCCGTTATTGTCGGTATCGCTTTGGGAGTGGCTCTTGGGCCAGTCGCTGCCGCGAGTTTTGTGTTGGGTGCATTTTTATCTTTACTAGCTGGATTCTTTGGAATGAAAGCGGCGACCTACGCCAATGTTCGAACCACTCAAGCTGCTAGCACTGGTTCAAAATCAGCTGCACTTTTAGTGGCCTTAGACGGCGGGGCGGTGATGGGTTTTTCTGTCGCTGGTCTTGGTTTGTTGGGTCTTGGTGGACTGTTTTGGTATTTTCAAGGAACAGATGCGGTTGGTCCGGTGTTGCACTCGTTTGCAGTGGGTGCCAGCTCGATTGCTTTGTTCGCGCGAATCGGTGGTGGTATTTATACAAAGGCTGCTGACGTTGGTGCTGATATTGCCGGTAAGGTGATCGAAGGCATTCCAGAAGATGATCCAAGAAATCCTGGCGTGATTGCTGACAACGTTGGTGACAACGTCGGCGACGTTGCCGGTATGGGTGCGGATATTTACGAATCTATGGTTGCGGCGATTGTTTCTGCAATGGCGATCGCGATCACAATTCCTGCCGCTCAAATGAAATCAATGGGTGAAGGAATGGCTCCTGAAGCTCAAAGAATTGTGGCGATTGCTTTGCCATTATTGTTGTCGGCTCTTGGTTTGATTATTTCTGTTCTTGTTATTTTCGCTGCTCGTGCGTTTTCAAACGCTAAGCCAGCAACTGTATTGCGAAACAGTTTGATCGTTCCGCCAATTTTGTTAACGATTGCTTCATTTATTTTGATGCCAATGTTTGGTGTGACTCAAGGTGTGACATGGGCATTAGCGGCTGGAGCTTTTGGTGGTGCGATCATCGGATTGGTGACCGAGTACTACACAGCTGCAAAACCAATTCGTTTGGTGGCTGAAGCAAATCTAACCGGTCCAGCAACCGGTGTGATTCGTGGTTTAGCAGTTGGTATGGAATCAACTGCAATTCCAATGATCGTGGTTGTTGTTGCGGCCTATATCGCTGACAAATATTTGGGTCTATACGGTATTGCAATGGCGGCCGTGGGAATGTTGGCTGGTACTGCAGTCGTTATGACTGTGGATGCTTATGGCCCAATTGCTGACAACGCGGGTGGAATTTCTGAAATGAGCGGTCTTGGTAAGAACGTTCGTGAAATCACAGATGAATTGGATGCGGTTGGAAATACCACTGCAGCTATCGGAAAAGGTTTCGCAATTGGTTCTGCAATTTTGACCGTGCTAGCTTTGTTCTCGGCATTCAACATGGAAGTGAACCATGTCCGAACTCAACAAGGTATGGCAGTTATGTCTTTGGATTTAACTTCTTCAGGTGTTTTGATCGGAATCTTGTTGGGATCAATTTTACCTTTCCTTGTTGGTTCAACGACGATGACTGCGGTTGGTCGTGCGGCTGGTAAGATCGTGGAAGAAATTCGACGTCAGTTCAAAGAAATTCCAGGATTGCTTCAGGGTAAAGCTGAACCAGAACCTGCAAAGATTGTTGATATCGCAACTCAGGCAGCTTTGGTTGAGATGATTTTGCCAGGTATGATTGCGGTGTTGGCTCCTGTGTTGGTGGGTTTTGTATTGGGACCTCAAGCTTTAGCAGGACTTTTGGCTGGCGCCTTGGCTGTCGGTGCGACAATGTCATTGTTTATGGCAAACGCAGGTGGAGCTTGGGATAACGCCAAAAAGTTCATTGAAAAAGGTGGAATGCCAGGACATCCAAAGGGTAGCGACGTTCACAAAGCTGCAGTTGTTGGTGACACTGTCGGCGATCCGTTCAAAGACACTTCTGGTCCTGGTATCGCGATCTTGATCAAGGTAATGTCAGTTGTATCGCTTCTAATTGCTCAACTGATTGCGACCATTGGCGGTTAATCCAAAATCCGGTTTGGTTTAGTTAGCCTAGTTTTGACTTAAAACTTTAAAGCCCTCCCTGAAATTCAGAGAGGGCTTTTTTTTTTCTAGAATCTCGGTCACAATAGACCCATGCAAAAAATAAATCCTCTGGTTCGAAATTCAATTTTGGTTTTAATCTCGGTTGGCATTTTTGGCGGGGCCTATTTTCTTTATCAGCGACAACAAAAGGCCAATATTCAGTTTGTTGCAGAATGCGAAAGTTTCAGCAGTCGCTTAAATCATAAATTGAATATGGTTCAGGTTGTGAAGCCTGAAGACTTCGCAGCTGAATCACTTGTTCAAAATAAATTTGGAGCAAAGTATTTTTCTATCGGTGAGTACTTCTTTCCTTATCCTTTTCAAGAAAAGCCAATGGATAAAACTGAATCGAATCGTGTTTGTGCTTATCAATTCGAACACAAACAAACGCCATCATCGATTCAAGTGTTTTTAATCCCAAATAAAATTGATGATCCGAACTTTAAAGAGATGAATCCCTATGAGGCTCGGGGTTCGGTAAATGAAATGTTAAAGCTAGGGTTTGGTCTTAAGAATCAAGAAATCTCCTGCTCTTTGGAAGACAAAACTAAGACAAGTATCGAAATGGCTGCTGCTGGTTTGGTCGCTAGGCTTACGCCTGACTATAAAAATGTGCGGGTAGCTTTAGATGCAGTTAAAAAAGGTGATGTCGTCATCCTCGCTGAAATTGACTCGGGCTTTAAAACCAAGCCGGCTTTTTATATTGAGTGGAGTTTCCCGGTTAAAAAAGGTGAGCAGTTGGCCGTATTTCGATTTTCAAGTTTGGATGAATCGCTTTACTTACAGGTTCTTGCGACACTGAAGTCAGGAAAAGGTGAGTCGATTGCGACGGGCAACGAGTTTTCAAGTTGCGTCACCAAGTTACTTCAGAATTAAAATTAAGTCTTAATATGAATACAAAGCTACCTTCATCTGCAGAACATTCTCTTAGGTATTCGATGGTGGATGCTTTCTTTTTTAGTCTCATGGTTGGAGCTGGAGAAAGTTATTTGCCAGCTTATGGATTAACTGTTGGAATGAGTGAATGGCTCACGGGCTTGTTTGCCACAGTTCCCCTCATCGCAGGGGCCGTGATACAGCTGATTTCACCTTGGGGTCTGCAGAAAGTTGGTTCTGTAAAGCGTTGGGTTGTCGGTTCGGCCCTTGTGCAAGCGACAGCATTTTTGCCACTTTTGTATTTTTCGATTTATCCGACTGATAATTTTCTTTGGCTGTTTTTGGTGGCCGCCATTTATTGGGGCGCTGGTTTTGCAGCCGGTCCCTCTTGGAACTATTGGATGGGGGAGCTGGTCACTGCCGAGCAGTCCGCTCAATATTTTGCAAGACGACATCGGATGGTGCAGCTTGGAATCTTGATTGGTTTGGTTGGTGGTGGATTGGCTCTTCACTGGAAAATTCACGTTGGTCCATTCACCTCAGTTTTTTCATTTCTTTTTTTGGTGGCTTTTGTTGCGCGAGCTTCGAGCAGCTTTTTCTTATGGTTAAAAATAGATGCTGGTAAAAATGTTCAAATTGTTAAAACAAATCCGGGGAAATTTCTTTCCCCGCAATACCGCAGTTTCTTCACCTTTCTTTTTATTTTTTACGTAACCATTTTTATTTCTAGTCCCTTTGTCAGCCCATTTTTTTTAGAAAAGCTTCATTTGAACTATGATCAATACATGTTGGGTTTAGGAAGTTTGTTTATTGCTAAAATTGCCATTTTACCTTGGGCTTCAAAGCTAATCGAAAGATTTGGAGTCGAGAAAGTTTTCTTTATTGGAGCTTTGGGGATTTCCCCCTTGCCGATTCTTTGGCAGCTCAATTCCGAAATGTGGTTTGTGGTCGCACTTCAAATGTTGAGTGGTGTTTTCTGGGGAATTTTCGAGGTGGGTCTAAACTTGATTTTTTTCAAGAACATTAGGTCTGAGGATAAAGTTCAAATTCTAACGACCTACAATCTATTTAATTCGACGGCGATTATTTTAGGTTCTTTGATTGGTGGGCAGATTTTAAAAATGTTAGAAGCGCGTCTAGAAGGTTATTTTATGATCTTCACTTTAGGTGCGGCCCTCAGAACCTTAGTGGTCATTTTCTATTGGACTCGAGTGAGGCCTTCCAAAAACTCATCCAGTTTCGGTGCAGACCCTTATCTTGATAAGGATCTTCGAGTTGATTCAAGTCATTCTGTGAGTATCCCGAAAACAACTCTTGGATAGAAATTTTTTTTCCAGGTGATACTTGAAATTGAGCTCGCCAAGTTCGATAGGCAAAAATTCCTTGGTCATCCGAAATCATTTTCACGCGTTTTTTTTGTGAGTTCAGTGGCTCAGTTTCCAGCTGTTGGAAAATGGTATTGCGAATTTGGCTCAGCCCCTGGCTTTCTAGAAACGCAAATTGTTGATTAGCCAATTCCGAAGTCTCGACTGAATATTTTTGTTCCAAGTCATCTTCTTTATTTGAATCCAGCCAGCCAATTTGGGCTTCGGGAAATGAGTCCGCATATGGCAGATAGGGTTTGATATCTAAAATGGGGGTTTCATTTAAGAGGTCATAATTTTTAACAAATAAAGTTAGGCCTTTACGCTCAACGAGTTGAACGCAGCTCATGCCGATAGGGTTTGGGCGATAGGGAGATCTAGTCGCAAAAACGCCTTTTTTTTGAGAGCTGCCACGGGGAGGGCTGACCTTGGGTTTCCAACTTTGATTTTGATGAAATTGATAGATCACCCAGATATGAGAAAAGCCCTCGATGTCATCAAGGGCCTGTTCAAAATTGCTTCCATTTTGAAATTGGATTTGGCCAATCGTTGCAGATTGATCAATCGAAGCTTGCCGTGCAGCTTCGAAAGGATGTTTTTTGTCGCACTTAAATATTGCGATGGGTGTTAGTTCAATTTTTTGCAAACCAGATCCAAATAGTGTGGGCAAAGAGTTAATCTAGTCGATGAAGTATTTGCCGTCTTTTTGTACCAAAACTCCAGAAACCTGTTGTCCAACTGCGGTCATGCAATCGCCATCAGTCATTGGGATTTTGGCGAACACCGCTTCATCGATATTGAGTGGGCAAATAAAAGATGGGCTGAACTGTGTGAATTCAAGCTTCCAGGCGCAATCATATTGACCTTGATCAATTCGAACTAAATCAACAACAGCAGCAATTTTACCAATGAATTGAGCTTCAGTTTGGGTGCAGTCGGCTGTGGCCATCAAAGAAGTCATCAGTGTGCTTGCAAGGGCAGCTAAAAAAGGAAGGGTTTTCATAAAGTCTCCTGCTGGTTTGGTGTCTGGTTATATAAGTCTAAATTCTCGATACAGCAGGCTTGTACCAATAGTGCCAATGAAATCAAAGACATGATTCTGTCAGGACTTAGTTAAATGTAAAAAATCTATTGAGGGTTTTGCCTGAGCCATTCATAGGAAACAATAGACAGGGCCTGGCTGACATTTAACGAGTTTTTGATTCCCAAGGTCGGGATGCGTACGATTTTCGAGGCCAAGGAGAGAGCTTTAGGTTCCAAGCCGAATCGCTCATTTCCTACCAAAAATGAGGTTTTCAGGGGGAGTTTTGCTTCATAGAGGGAAACCGAGTTCTCGGCAGTTTCTAGGGCGGCAACAGTAAACCCTAAAGATTCGTTGTATTGAATGCACTCTAGCAAAGTGGAAAAGTGTCGCCATGGGACGGTTTCGGTTGAACCAAGAGAAGTTTTTTTAAGTTGATCTTGTTCTGGTGTGGCGGTGTAGCCAACTAAATGGATTTCTTGGGCATTCAGGCAATCTGCCAAACGAAAAATGGAACCGACGTTAAAAGCCGATCTTAAATTTTCTAAGATAAAAATAATAGGTGACCGTTCGTGTTTTGGACTGGCGGTGACGGGTTTGTCTTTTGTGAGTACGACGAATTGATCATCGCGCAAAGTTCTACCTAGCGCACGTTCCATCGGAATCATAAAGTTTTGCAAATGACGTAAGGTCATCTCGGGATGAAAGTGATCTGGGATCTCTGATATTTTTTGCAGTTCTAAATGTTCTGAAGTGGAAAGTGTTTTTAAAAGCACTGAAACCTGAAAAAGATCTTTTTCGGAAAATGGAAACGAAAGACCTTCCAGGGTTTGTAAGGCCTTTTTTAAAATTTCGATTTCATCCGACTTTAAATTCATCAGTTTTAATAGCTATTTTACTTTGTCGCCCGGTTTTGCGCCTGAATCTGGAGAAAGGACATAAAGCTCCGAGCCGCCGGCTCCAGCAGCCAGAACCATTCCCTCACTCATGCCAAATTTCATTTTTCGAGGTGCTAGGTTCGCGACAACTAAAACTAATTTTCCTTTAAGTTTGTCCGCCGGGTAAGCCGACTTAATTCCAGCAATGATTTGTCTATGTCCTAAAGGGCCTAAGCTCACTTTTAGGCGCAACAATTTGTCAGCTTCTTTGATCTCTTCGGCTTCTTCAACCAATGCAATGCGAAGGTCAATTTTACTGAAATCATCGATGGTGATTTCGCTTGGCAATTCTGCGTTTCGATCAGCCGGAGCTTTGCCTGCGGCAGATGAGCCAGTAGTAGTTGCTCCAGTAGCCGCAACCGGGCCTTTTACAAATCCAGATTTTTTATCCAGGGCTGCTTTTTCTTCGAGTTCTTTTTTGTTGGATTCCATCATGGCCTTTACTTTCAGTGGATCGATGCGTGAGGCAAGGTGTTCATAAGAATTAATTTTGTGATTTTTCAAAATCACTTCAGCACTTTTCCAAAGGTAAGCGGGCTCATTGAAAAGCTTTTCAACCTTGCCCGAGTACTCGGGTAACACGGGCTTTAAAAAGACGGCGAGCATTCGGAAAATATTTAAGGTGGTCGTCAGGACTTTTTTAGTCGCAACGGGATCCGCCTCCAAAGTTTTCCACGGCGCTTTTTCATCAAAGTAGCGGTTGGCCTCGTCAGCTAAAGATCGAATCTCGTTGATGGCTTTAACGAATTCACGCCCTTCAAAGTGGGCTGCAATTTCAGCCGATTTCTTTTGTGCACTTTGGATCAACTGCAAACCTTGTTCGTCAGGTTCGCTCATGACGCCATCCATTTTGGTGTTCAGCATCTGAGCGCCGCGGGAAGCAAGATTGGTGATTTTTCCAATAAGATCAGAGTTGGTTCTTTGAACAAAATCATCCAGGTTGAAATCCAAATCATCCACTCCGCTTGAAAATTTGCTGGCGAAGTAATAGCGCAGATACATTGGGTCTAAATGATTCAAGTAAACTCGAGCAGACAAAAAGGTGCCCTTTGATTTGCTCATTTTTTCGCCGTTGACCATCACATGACCATGAACCCAAACCGCATTTGGCGTTCGGAAGTCAGCAGTCTTTAAAAGGGCTGGCCAAAACAAAGTGTGAAAATACACGATGTCTTTTCCAATCAAATGATAAACTTCAGAATTCTCGGACTTCCAATAATCATCAAAAGAAATGCCAGTTTTCTCGCAGTATTCTTTGGTCGAAGACACGTATCCCATTGGGGCATCCACCCAAACATAGAAATACTTTTCTGGATGTCCCGGAATTTCAAAACCAAAATAGGGGGCATTTCTAGAAATATCCCAATCGCGAAGTGGCTCATTAAACCACTCGAGCATTTTGTTGGCGGTTTCTTTGGCTAAGTGATTCGGGAGCCAACTTTGCAAATACTCGCGGTACTCATTGAGTTTAAACAATATTTGGTCTGAAGCTTTTTGAACAGGATGGTTGCCACAAACTGAACAATAAGATTCTTTTAGATCCGCGGGGCCGTAGGTGGCAGCACAGACGTCACAAGAATCTCCGTATTGATCTTTGGC
The DNA here is from genome assembly GCA_964505225.1 of uncultured Bdellovibrio sp. Taxonomy (GTDB): domain Bacteria; phylum Bdellovibrionota; class Bdellovibrionia; order Bdellovibrionales; family Bdellovibrionaceae; genus 21-14-0-10-47-8. Next base: position 19,570 of record CAZDHC010000022.1, read on the forward strand.
TCCACATTTTGGGCAGGTGCCTTTGACAAAACGATCTGGCAAAAACATTTTATCATGTTCGCAGTAAAGTTGCTGAATGGTTTTAGTTGTCAGAAGATTTTTTTCTTTCATTTTCTGAAAGAAAAATTCACACAGCTCTTTGTTGGTTTTTGAATTGGTGGACGAGTAAAAGGTGTGCCCAACTTGAAATTCCCGAAAATCCTGAGTGTGTTCTTTCCAAACTCCATCAATCAGTTGTTCAGGGGTCATTCCTTTTTTTCGAGCTTCCACCATGATCGGAGTGCCGTGGGTGTCATCAGCACACATGAAAAGGACTTCATTTTCTTGCATTTTTTGAAAGCGGACCCAAAAGTCCGCATAGAGATGTTCAAACATATGGCCAATGTGAAGTCCCGCATTGGCGTATGGTAGGGCGCAAGTGACTAATATTTTTCTGTTTATTTTTCGATGACTACTTCGGTTTTCCATCCGAAGAGAATATCAATTTCTACTGATCGAAATCAACGTTTCCATGATCAAGATTGTAAAGTGCGGATTTGATCATCATTTCACCGCCCGTTACTTTTTCACGTATGATTTTTGAACGTTCCATCAAGTCTTTTGCAACGCCTCGAGTGTTGGCCCAGCTCTCGGTTTTTACGTCTTTAGAAGGGGCTTTGCCCTTAAAGGATGCAATTCTTGGGTGAATATCGCGAACTAGGCTATTCAACGCAGGGCTTCCTGCATCAGCTCCGTCGAGAGTGCCAAGTGCAGCTTTAACTGCTCCGCAAGAAGTGTGTCCCATGACCACAATCAAGCGAGCGCCCAAGTGTTCGGCCGCATATTCAATGCTGGCAATGGCCGAGTTGTCCAAAGCTTCGCCAGCGGTTCGAACCACGAAAAGCTCACCTAACTTTTGATCAAATACCACTTCGGGTGGAACTCGCGAATCACTGCAAGAAAGAACAATCGTGTGAGGCTTTTGTCCGGCAGCTAATCTTTCGATATCTTTTTTAGCAGCACCATCTTTTCGGAAGTTGCCTTTTGTAAATCGAGTGTTTCCGTTTTTCATCCAGCCTAAAGCTTTTGCCGGCTCTACGCCTTCAGCGTGATGTGCGCCGCCGTGGGAAGCAGGTGCTGCTGCAGGGGCATGAGCTGAGTGATCAGCGGGAGCAGCTGGCGTCGGAGCTGCAGTAGCAATGGCTGCGATTGCTGCCGAGTGATCGACTGCGGGAGCAGCTGGTGCAGCAGGGGCTTTGTCTGCGGTAGATGCTTCGTTTGGCTTTTCCGTTTGATGGACTGAAGTCATTGAGCAAGCCGTGTTGAACTGGCTGAGTGATATTAAAGATGCGATTAAGATCAGAGAGCGAATTTTTTTATTCATTGTCCAAGTCCTTTCCGTTAGACTTAAATTAAATCCATTAAAGCTTGTCAGAAAGATGATGGGGAGCCAAATGAAAAACATGACTTTGCTAGATTCCTCACAAATTCTTAAAACTCTAAATGAAAAGCAAAATCCCTTTTGGAGTCAGTATCATGCCTTCTATTCGAGTTGGTATGATGGAGTCTTGAAAAAACCTGGACCTTTGTTGCTGTTGCCTTTTGATGATCATATGGTTCATCGCGGCGACGGAGTGTTTGAAGCTTTAAAGTCTGTTGATCGTCGCGTTTTTATGATGAAGCCTCATTTAGAACGCCTCGCTCGTTCCGCCCAAAAAATTTCATTGCCTTTGAGATTTTCAATCGAAGAAATGTCCGAAATTATTTTACAAACTTTGAAGGTTGCGGATGTTGAAAAAACTTTGATTCGGGTTTTTCTATCAAGGGGGCCTGGTGGTTTTACGACCAATCCCTATGACAGTGCTCAGTCACAATTTTATGTGGTGATTACGGATTTGAAACCCTTGCCGGCAGAAAAATATTCAAATGGTGTCTCGATTGGCAAAAGTGCAATACCAGTAAAAGAGTCTTGGATGGCGCAAGTGAAATCCTGTAACTATTTACCAAACGTCATGATGAAAAAAGAATCCGTGGATCGTGGTTTAGATTTCACAGTCGGCTTTGATCAAGAAGGTTTTCTAGCAGAAAGTTCCACCGAGAATATCGTCATTGTCGATCGAAATGGAATTTTGACTCATCCGCCATTGGATGGAATTTTAAAGGGAACCACCATGACGAGATGTTTTGAATTGGCGAAAACGCTCAATATTCCGACAGAGATTCGAAAAATAGCAGAGCAAGATATCCTTCAGGCGCAAGAGGTTTTAATGGTGGGGACCACCTTGGATGCTCTGCCGGTGACTCAGTACGAGGGTCAGAAAATCAACCAAGGCAAAGTTGGCGAAATCGCAAAAATGCTCAAGAGTGAATTGGAAAAAGATATGAAATCCGGGGATCTTTACTAGGTTAGATTTCCAATAGAATTTTATCTAGTAAGACAGGATCGTTCAAAACAAATTCTCCACCACGAGCAATTGCGGTCAATGGATCTTCGGCAATTTTAACAGGCAATCGAACTTCATTTTGAATTCTTAAATCAATATCCCGAATCAGTGCACCACCTCCGGCTAATACAATTCCGGATTCGATGATATCTGAAACCAGCTCAGGTGGAGTTTGCTCCAGAGCCAAATGAATGGCATTGATGATGTCGCGAAGGCAATCTTCCATGGCATTGCCGACGTCTTCCGATGAAATTTCCATAGTTTTTGTCAGGCCTGAATTGTAATCGCGGCCAGTCACTTCCATGGTGCGAATGTCTTTTTTTGGACAAGCAGTTCCAATGGTCACCTTTAAGGTTTCAGCAACGGATTCGTTGATGATCAGGGCCTTTTTCTTTTTCATGTAATCGACGATAGCTTCATCAAATTTGTGACCGCCAATGCGAACCGCCTGGCAGTACACGATATCAGCCAAAGCAATGACGGCAACTTCTGTGGTTCCGCCGCCGATGTCGATGATCATGCTTCCTTTTGCTTCTTTAATCGGAAGTCCCGCGCCGATGGCCGCAGCCATTGGTTCATCAATCAAAAACACTTCTTTAGCTCCGGCCGCTTTGCCAGCTTCGATGGCGGCTCTTTTTTCAACTTCTGTTACGCCAAAAGGCAAAGAGATGACAATTTTGGGTCTTTTGAAAAGTCCTTTTAGGCCTGGCTTTGCCAAGAAATATTTAAGCATCGCCTCAGTGGTGTCATAGTCGGCGATCACTCCATCTTTTAATGGTCGAAGTGAGGTGATATTGCCTGGAGTTTTTAAAACTTTTTCGCGAGCTTCAAGTCCAACGGCCACAACTTTTCTTTTGCCAGGACTGACTTCAGAAAATGCAATTAAGGTGGGTTCATTGACCACAACACCTTTTCCGCGGGCGGCAATCAAAGTATTAGCCGTTCCAAGATCGATGTAATAATCCGCTGCCGAGCCATTGTCGTCTTTAAAAAAACTAAACATAATATTTCTACTTTTTAAGAGGTTTGATTTCGTCCACAAAGATCGTCACGTAGCCAGAAATATAAGAAAAAGAATCCTTCATGCTTGTTCCCAGTTCTACACCAAAAGTCATATTGTCAGCCTTTGGATTTAGGTATTCAACGCCGCCAGCCAGCTGAAAGGCGGTGACAGTTGTTCCGTCGCCAGTGGTGAACATCACTGGCAAGGCTCCATAAGGAGTCATTGTGCCAATTTTAGTTTCAAATTTTTTACTGACGATAGGTTCAAAGCGGTAAGTAAAATAGCTTTGATTCGCTTCTCGCCAAAAAATAGCTGAGGCTTTGCCGCCAAGTGCTGGTTGGTTTTCCCAATCAGGGTAAGGGACCCATTTCACAGAACCGCCGGTGACTAAATCCGTATCGCCAGTTCCAACTAAGGCTCGAAGACTCAGTTCCTCGTTTACGGGAGCATCAAAAAAGCCAGTGACATTTGAGCCGCTGCCGTTGGATGTGCGAACCTGAGGTTCAATTCCTAATTTGTATTTTCCAACCGGAGCAATTTCGTTGCTTTCTTGTACGGTTAAAAACGCTTGAGTTTGAGTGGTCAAAAATAACACCAATGTCAGAGGAAAAAGAAATGAAATGGATCGCATCATGCGCCTTCCTTTCGGGGTGACTTATCTAAGTGATCGAAGAAACATGTTAAAAAGCCTCCAACTGTTTGACAAGAGAGAATGTGACTGGGATCGTGAAAGAGTTATGAAATTGCCTTTGACTTTGATGGTTATCACCCTAAACGAAGAATCTAATATAGAGCGTTGTCTACGCTCAGTGCCATTTGTTGATGAAGTTTTGATCATAGATAGCCAAAGTTCTGATCAAACTGTTGCAATTGCTGAAAAAATGGGAGCCAAAGTTCTCCAAAAAGCTTGGCAGGGTTTTGGGCCTCAAAAAAAATGGGGAACTGCTCAGGCTAGAAATGATTGGATTTTATCATTAGATGCCGACGAAGAACTGTCTTCAGAGTTAGCAGATGAAATTAAAAGCAAATTCGAGCAATTGAATTCCAAGGTCGGCTATCAGTTTCCCCGAAGGTCCTTTCACTTGGGGCGATGGATAGCTCATGGGGGCTGGTATCCGGACCGGCAACTTCGGCTGTACAATCGTCAATTTTCTAATTGGCCAGATTCAGAAATTCACGAACGGGTGCAGGCACCTCAGGTTGAGACATTTCAATCGAATTTAAATCATTATGTTTTTAAAAATTTAAGCCATCAAATACAAACGAACGACCGCTATTCAAGTTTGTTGGCTCAACAAGATTTTAAGGCCGGGAAACGATTTTCATTTTTCAAATTGTGCTTAAAGCCTTGGAGCAAGTTTTTCGAATGTTATTTAGTCAAGTTAGGGTTTTTAGATGGACTGGCAGGTTTGGTGATAGCGGTTAGCGCGGGCTATTCTATTTTTTTAAGGCAAGCGAAGTTATGGGAGCTGAGTCAGAAAAATGAAGCAAAGAAGTAAGCAGTTTTTTAAACTAGTTAAGGTGATGTCGCTGTTTATTTTAATTTTAGCGGGCCATCAATCCTTGGGTAAGCCTAAGAAGAAGCCAAAATATCCAGCAGTTGAAATAGTCAGCGGTAAAGTCTTTCAAGTCGTAGATCACCTTGAGGTCGAGAAGCGGGCCGCGAAGCTGGAGCAAAAAGAAAACTCAGTTCGAATAGGGCAAATTTTTAAAGACAAGGTTTTTATTAAGACCAGTCAAGCTGCGGAAATTAAAATAAAATTGAACTCGAAAGATTCAATTTACATTCTTGAAGAATCTGAAATTGAAATTCCAATCATCGGTTGGGAGAGGGGTGAGACTCCCCAAATTCGAATTAAGTCGGGAAGATTTCAGTACATCTGTAGCGAAGAGTGTGAAAGAAAGGTTCTTTCGCCGCTGTATGAAGAGGTCCTCGGTGCGGGAATTTATGAAATTGGCTATGAACCGACAGTTCCACAAATTCATTTAAAAGTTTTTCAAGGAAGTATTCAATTTCGGGCAATTGAAAATGAAAATTCGATTAAGGTCGAATCCGGCCAACAATGCACTTTTAAAGGGATGTTGGAAAATGATGAACCTGCTTTTGATGTGCTCTTGCAAGGTCGCAGAATTGCGAAAGGGCAATATACGGCTGTTCAGCCTATATCCGAAGTTGATCTAAAATTTTGGTCGGAAAAAGAGGCCGTCGCTAAGAAAAAGGCGCTGAAGATCGCCAAGGCGAAAGAAGAAGAAAACAGAAGTTCGAATATTTGTCGTCAGCCCAAGGCTGAATTTGGCCAATGTGTTTGGGATTGTGAGAAAAACAAAAAAGGCTCTAAGATTTGCAGTGTTGGTCAAGGGGCAGTTTGTGTTCGAAGAAGATGTGATGCCAACGGGAATTGGTCAGACCGCACTGAAATTTCAACGGCGGCAAGTCCCTGTCAGGTCAAATCTGTAGTGGGCCCTTGCGACTATTAGTTTTCAAGTTTTTTGAAATATAAATTAAATTGGAAACTGGTCTATTTTAGTGAATTCAATTTTGATGGTAGTTCCACATTTTCCTGGAAAATCGCTTTCTGATTTTGATTCCACTGTGAGTTTACCGTTAAAAATATTGAGGTATTGACGAGCGATAGATATTCCCAGGCCGCTGCCTTTCTCAGATAAAGTTCCGGATTTAGATAGGCCTCCAGTGGATTGAAAATATTTTTGAATTTCATCGGTTTTCATGCCAAGGCCTTGATCTTTGATCAGGACAATTGTTTGGCCTTGATCCAGCGCCATTTCAATCGAGATGACTCCTTCAAGAGGAGAAAATTTAATGGCGTTGGATAGAAAGTTTCCAAAAATTTGATGCATCAAAACTGATTTTTCACCTAGGATCCAGATGTCGGGGATGAGATCTAATTGAATATCAATTTTTTTCTCATGAGCCAAATCCTCATAATACTGAGATATTTCCATTAAAACTTCCGCCAAAAGAATGGGCTTTAAGCGGACGGACTGTTCAAAGGCTTTAATTGCTTCTTCTGCGCGTACAAAACCTAAGATACCAAGTAGATTTTTAAGTGAGACTTTGGCTTTATTGATAAATTCGGATTGCTGTACTGGGTTCTTTTGGCTTTCAATTTTTTTTAAATAGCCATTCAGTAGAAGTAAACCATTCGAAATGTCATGAGATAAAATTTTAACTAAGTTTTGATACCGATCTTTTTCTTTTGCTTGGTCCAAAGCTTTCTTTCGCTCTTGATCCATAATGACTATTTTATAGGCTAAGCCTAACGATAGGATTAACATTTCTCCGAGATTTCCTAAGGCTATAGCGTTGAGGGTCCATTTATTAGAAGGAAGAACTCCGAAATTTTTAAGAAACCAACAGCCCACTCCAGTTAAAATTGGAACCCAGCTCAATAAGAAAAAGGCACCGAGCGGCTGTCCGTTTTTGAAAGCGAAAGCGGCTGCGGTGACGACGGCAACCATTGTCAGGACGATGGTTGCATCAATCAGGTTTCCGAAGAAAAATTGATAGCTGGTATTGCCCGAGAAAAATCCTTGAAAAAAGCAAATCACGCTCAGAAAAGCAATGCCCTTAAAGACCAGTCCAAAGTTAGGAGCAAATCGCTTGAGGTCCAAGAATTGATAACAAAATAGAAGGCTAGTCACGACCGTTGAGGATGAAAAGATCATTAGGTAATGGGAAAAGGTAAAGGGAAGTCCTGGAAAAAGACTGGAATCTAGAAAGCCGGTGATGTTCATTGACACGCCAGCAACTGTGCTTGCGAACAGGAAATAGTATAAGTAAACCTTGTCGTCTGAATAAAGACCTAGAAGCAAATTGTAGATCAGCAAGCAAATGATTCCGCCAAAGTAGAAATATAGAAAGCTGACGTTCTCACTTTCATTAGCGAAAATTTCATGGGCAGGGGCGATCATCAATTTAGATGAAAACTGATGGTGAGACTGTCGACTTAGATAGATTGTTTTTGATTCTCCCGGTTTCAGTTTTAAGAAAAAGGAAGAGAGGCGAGAGGGCACGTTTCTATGGTCGATGGGGATCGAGCTGCCTGAGACTAGTGGTAAGTTGGAATCTGGCAAATAAAGCTCTACGAATCCAGTTAAAGGAGAATTTAAATACAAAATCTTCTCGACTTCAACTGCTGAGGAGTTGCTCACATTCAAGCGCACCCATAAGCGATCCGTCGTGTAACCCATAATGAGATCAGGTTTTTCATTTTTTGTGTAATTGAACTGGGTGTAGTCGGTCTCAACGTTGGGGCGACGGGCAATTTCAGTTAGATTCGTGACATTGGTGGTGGTCGAAATCAAACTTAGATCTATAGTTTCGGTTTGTGCATGCGCCAACTGTGGTGCGAAGCTGAATAAAACTAATACAAAAAACAATTTCATTTTACGCTTTCTTATTCAGGATCGCGGCATTTGCCTTTTCAATCATTTCGTATAATTCACCACGGATATCCGGAAAGTCTTTGACGGCTTTTGCGGCAACGTCTTCGGCCAATACTACTTTTTCATCGTCTGTTAAAAGACGAACTAAAGTTACATAGCAGTCTTTGTCGGCATAGCCTTGGCCAACCAGCTTTCGACCTTGTTCGATGACTTGATGGCGGGGGCGTAAATATTGATCAACCAAAAAAGATAGTGCCGAGTGAACTTTGCCACCGATGTCTTGGCTTGGAAACTTTGCGATGATCCCAGATGCCGCATGAGCTCCACTGGATTTCATTTTTAAAAGTTCTCGAATCACTTTATCAATGTATTGTGGGTCAGCGCCCACAACATTGATCCCCAATTCAAAACACTCGACCGCTTTCTCAAGATTGTTGGCTTTAATTTGAAATTTTCCGGCAGTTAAAAGTGCAGCAGAAAAAACTTGGGTGAGCTCTTGGGTTCTTCGATCTAACTTAGTAAAGACGTCGTAATATTTTGGAATGTCGTCTAAGTTTTTGCTAAACACAGCGGCAATAAAAAGGTTTCCCAAGCGTTTTGGGCTCAGTGGGTAATTGTCTACGATTTTAGGTGCAACGGTGTAAGCCTCATCATACTTCTTTTGTTCATAGAAGGCGTCGAACTCACCAATCAGGCATTTATAATGAAGAGGTTGGATATCTAGGCCCTTGCGAAAAGAATCAATTGCAATACCAAAATCATTTTGAACCAAATTGGTATAGCCTTCATAAAAAAGGGCCAGGGTTGGTTTCTTTTCCAACTTTAAAGCCAGTTGAAATTCTTCGCGGGCTTTTTGATAGTTGTTTTCATCTAAAAACTTTTTACCCAAGCCAATATGAACTAAGTATTCTGGTGGATTTAATTTCTTTTGAATGAGTGTTCTCAGGCGAGCTGACATCATTCCCATGGAAAAGGGTTTTAAGATGTAGTCATCAACAAGCTCTTCTGCGGCTTCAGCAATCGCGGAAGCTGAGCGATTGTGTGTCACCAATACAGAGACGCGCATACTTTCTTTGGGTAAGACCGAAGCTTGCTGGTGAATCAACTGCATTCCCAACTTTCGATCAACAAAATACTCTGTGATTAAAATTTGAGGCTTTTCTTTGTTAATAATTTCATTGGACTCATTATATTTTCTAGAAAAGAAAATCTTATTTTCAGCAAAGCCCAATTCTTTCAGACAGGAAACGATCACTTGCCCAAAAGAAGCGGAAGGATCCACGACCAGCGCACTAAAGTTGGCAACTGCATCCAAAAAGTTTGTTGGTGTGGGTGACGAGTTAGATTGGCTCATTCGTCTCCCTTCATCATTCTAAATAATTTATCTACAGACTCTTGTTCTTCATTTAGCTTTAAATGGAATTCGTCCCAGATCTTCCGATCATAAGAGTGTATTTCAACCGAAATCTTAATCCTCTTATTGCCAATGTTTTCAACTTTTGAGATTTTTCCTGTCGCTGTAAATTTGGGACTTTTTGTTGGAAGGTGAATGACACCTTCGATGCTAACCAATTGCCCATTTCCGCACGATCTTTCTGCGGCCTCAAAAACGATATGATTTTTATTGTATTCGATGGCTTCAACCAATTCGTCCGGTTGGTTCTTTAACAAATTGATGTCGGTAGTTAAATTATGTAGTTCAAGAACTTCTAAATAAATTCTCTTATTCACGAGGCTAATTTCCTTCCCAACCAATCTTCAACGGCTCAATAATCCTAAGGTATTCTATCGGGATAGTTGAGGCAACATTGTAGATTTTTGGGGAAATATTAACTCTGAACTGGACTAAGGACAGGGGGAGTGATCACTTAATTTCTGTATCGAGATTCGATGTCTTCACGAAAGCGAAGGGCCATGGATTTTCCAAACGAAGTTAAAATTAAATCCGGGATCGTGGTTAAAAGGTGGGATTTGACTTCAGGATTGCTTCCGTGGGTGACCAATAGGGTTTGATCGCCAAAGCCATAATAGGAAAGCGTGCCGGAAAAACCATCAAAGCTTCCGCCTCGAATATCAAAATGAACGACATGGTCTTCTTGATTGACAGAAAGAATCATCAATTGTTTTGAGGGAGCTCGAAGTGGCATGTGAATAGAAGTTAAAATTTGCGTTCGATCTTTTGAGATTTTTAAAATCTCAACATTTGGTGAATCTTTAACAAGTTCTTCGAAATCTAAACTTGCTTTAAAAGTTTCGTCTACGTGAGCATTAATGGCAGAGATTCCATTGAATTCGGCCGAATAACCGGTTTCCGTCTGCTTGGTTTTAAAGGAATACTTTAAGTCGTGTTTTTTTAAAAATGACTGAGCTTGGGCTTCGGTCATTCCAATTGGCAATGTGGACTGCAATGCTTTGCACTGTTTTGCTTCTGCTTGAGCCTGGTTACTAGCTGTGAAAACAAGCAAACTGATGCTGAAAAAAAGCTTTAGAATAGCGTTCATAATGACCTCTGCGCTGAACGTAGCTACAAAAGGCGGGCCCAGCGGTCACTAATCTCTATATGGCTAATTCGTGATTTAATTGGAGATAGGGGCAGTCACGCAATTGCTCAAGACTGCCAGCTGTTTGAAAGTTAGACAGACTACCAAATTTGGACTCTTTGCTCGGCAGGCAAATACATTTTATCGCCGGCTTTGCAGTGAAAGGCTTCCGCAAAACCGGGTTGGTGTTTGACCTGCTCATTGATACGAGCCTTGCCCGAAGCGTGCGGATCGGTTTTTAGCAAGAGCTGAGCAAAATCTGGGCGTACGACCGAGCACCAAAGGCGCCCGTAGGAAACAAAAAACTTTTGTTTTGCTGCTTCAGTCTGCTCGTCATTTGCCTTTGATTCCTCTGGAAAGGCCGCTTGATAGGCAAAAGTCAAACCCACTAGGTCTGCAACATTTTCTCCAAGAGTGAGCTTTCCATCGTGCCCAATTTCTGAAAATTGCTGCACCAATTTTTGACCTCGATCCTGAAGCTGCTTTAGGTCTTCCTCGGGAAGCCAGTTTAGCAATTGCCCTTTGGCATTGTACTTAGAACCTTGGTCGTCAATTCCATGCCCCAGCTCGTGTCCAGCAACAGCTCCCACCGCGCCCAAGTTTTCAACCGTCAGTCCGTCTTTATCATAAAACGGAAATTGCATGATTCCGATTGGCAGAACAAACTTATTTTCACTAGCGCTGTAATAGGCATTGATAGTCAAAGGTCCCATGCCCCAAGCATCCATATTGGTTGGTTCGTGAAGTTCTTGAATGGTTTTTTTCCAAACCGCTTGATTATAGGTTTTAATATTCTTTATGTGATTTGTTTCCGAATATTTTGAAGTCGGCAGGAAATCCCACTCTTTGGCTGTGTGAGGTTTGATCAATTGTAAGCGAGCGGTTCTAATTTTCTCCTCGGCGCCGGCCTTTCCTTTTTCCGACAGCCACTGATTTTTCTTTAAGCCGACTAAAATAGATTGGCGAATATTTTCAATCAAATTGTGAACTTTGGTTTCAACAAAATTGGGAAAGAATTCATCAACTAGTGCGGCATCGAATTCTTTCATGAAAAGACTTGTCGAAAAATTGGTGCATCTTTCTTGTCGTTCAGGCCTCACTTGCGGGCCGCCAAAATATTTTTTGGTGAAATTGAATTGGGCCTGAAAATATTCTGGGTAGGCGTCGTCCAATTGCCGGCTTAATGTTTTATAAAGGTAAAAGTCTTTCCAGGTTTGAACGGGCAACACTTCTATATTGCTATTAAGATATTCTAAGGCCTCGGGGATTGGAGTGTTGACCAAAGTTTTTTTGGGTGCAGCCTTAAATAAAGTATCCAAAGACAATTTTGGATACTTTGCTTTCAAGTCCTTTTGGGTCGAAATTCTTTTTTCAGACCAACGATCCCTTCGGATTGAAGGCACCGGGTAGGTTGTAATGTAAACAAGTTGCATTTTAATCAGTTCCGCGGCCCGAGCCTTTAAATTGTCATCAGCAGCTTTGGGGTCAAGAATTTTTAAGAACGAAAAAATATTTTTTTCTAGGTCATTCAAAAGTTCTTGGTTTTGATAGTACTTATGGTCTGGTAAAAGCATCAGATCCGAACCAACGTAGGCGTCAACAATCTTTGGGTTATCTAAATTGGGAGTCGATCCCAGCCCAAGAAGTGGGCCCAATCCCATTTGGACTTTTTGATTGGAAAAGCGCAGCAATTCAGCTCCAGTTTTGATTTTTTCAACGGCCAGTTGAAATTCTGAAACCAAACCTCTTTCAGACTTTGCTCGTTCGGGCTCATTCATACAGCTCATGTAAACATTGCGAATTTGGGTCGTTCTCGCATCCAAGTTTTTTTTAGTCGGAATGTTCTTCATATATTCTTTTTTCATTTGCAGTAAGCGTTCTCGGGAGTCGCTAATGAAAAAACGTGATGGCTGCGATCTTCTCTTAACTTAAACCGCGCCTCTGCTTCTGAGCAAACATACTGATGGAAGTCTTCGCAAGGGTTGATCTTAGAACTCAACGGAAAGTCCCGTTTATCTGGTATTTCTGATGTCGGGGCAGGGGGCTCGGCTGCTAGAAGTAAAGATGACAGCAGAAATGTGTGGGCAAAAGTGACAAGTTTTTTCATAAATTCCTTATTTCAAGTGTGCTGTTTTTCATTCAGCCGAACTTCCAGCAAGGTTGATTTTCAACAAATCTTCTTCGGTCTTATCTTTTGGTAGGCCTAACTGTTGATAAATCAAATTGATTGCATCAGACATGTTAAATTTATTTTCTTTCCAGCCTTCAATTTTTTGAATGATCTCAAGTAAAGGTTTTCTGACTTGCTGGGGGATCTTTTGCACTTTTACCGTAGCCACTTTTTTGCTGGATTCTTCGGATAGATCCACCACTTCAAATGTAGCTCTTGAGCGAATGACGGCAATGTAAGAGGTTTTGAAATTCTCTTTTCCAGTCACCACCTGTTCAAACTCTGAAGACAATGACAAATCCAGATTTTGTTTCGCGATTTCTATGGCCATTTGTTTGTCTTTGTAGTTTTGCGTGCAAGACAGACTGCAAAATAGAATGGCGAATGCGATTGGTTTTCGAAGATAGTGAAAGAACAATTTGTGCTCCTTAATGATCCCTAAAAGTATAGGTGGACAACTCAGGAGCGTCTACTTTTTTAGCTTTATTTAGGCGCGACTCGGCAAACAGAGCTGCTTTCAACTACAGCCGATGAATCAAGTCAGGAAACTGCGACAATTGGTCACCGTCAAGACGGACCGCGATGCCGTGTTCTATTTTTTGATCAGCAAAACTACCATCCCCTTTCCGTACGACCGCTTGGACCGAATAGGAAAACTGTAAGGTCGTAAAGATCGTCTTTTTCTCTAAGGATCGTAAAAACAGAGTTCGCCCTTTTTTGGTTAATACCATCGTGCAGGCCTGTTCTTGCCCGACAAGGCCACCGGCATGATTGCACTTGTTTTCAGAGATCAGCTCTGGAAGTTCTCCAGTCAGCTCTAAGCTCGAAGAGATAAAGGGAACTCCGCTAAACTGTGCCTGGGGATTTCTTTTTAAAAGTTCAGCTTTTGCAGTTTCCAGCTCTTCGCGAGTGTAGGCTGGGATTAACGTCATTTGCATGATTCCGATGATTCCAAAAATATTCTTTTTGAATTCATTGTAGCTGAAATACGGCTTGTGGGTTTGGTCTTTGCCAATCATGACAACGTTAGGAGCAATGTAAAATCGATTTGGGTCATGACTATCAGGATAGATTGTCATCACTCCAGAGTTGGCGACATTTTCATTCACGATGGGCGTTGCCAATGAAATTTGGGATATAAAAGTCATAAGGATAGCGATTAGGTTCTTCATTTATCATTCCTTTTTTTTTGAATTAAAGTTTTACTCGATTTTCAATGGAGCAGTTTTGCTTTTGGTCGCATTCAATTTCAAATTTCTGATCCAAGCACGAAGCTAAAGTTTTTATCGGCAAGTTTGTGTTTTTGGCTCTAAAAAGAGTCATTTTTTCAATGATATCGATTGTGGTCACGCCGGTTTTAAGTTCGGCTTCGTTTAAGAGCCTTTCGCAAATGAGTTCATCTTGTGGTGTCGGATCATTTGTCTGACGTATCGAATTTGCTGAATTTTTCTGATTTGATCTGTCGCATCCTGTCTGGAAGGCCAAAAGTAGGGAGGCAAAAATAATCAGATTTCGGGCATAGACCCCAAGAATACCAGTTGAAGAATAAGCCACGTCGTTCGTCTTAGGATTCATATTCAGCTCCAAGTTTAAAGAGTCTCTATTTTCAAGATCGGTAGGATTGAAAAGCTTTTGGTAAGGTTCTTTCTGACAACAGTTTCACCAAATAGGTTATCCACTTGTTTTATTTTCACCTTCAATGAAATTAAATCTGAAAAAGTGGAGATTTTAGAACTCTCAACTATATAGCATTGCCGAAGGGCCTTTTGTTTTAATGAGTCAAAGGTTTGCTGGTATTTGATTTCTTCGGGCTTTTTGAGCTTACTAAAGTTGCTGATTAAATCCTCGACGTTTTTGAGCGGTATGGTTTCACAGAAGTCTGAAGGAGCTTCAAACCTTTCCATAACCTGGTTGATGCCATAATTCGTCTGAGCTGGGATCGTGATGACGACTTGTTGGCCGAGATCCTTAATGGCTTTCAGTTTCTTCATTTGTTCAGTGCTCAGCCTAATCTGGGTGTTGATTTGAGGACCTAGTTGTTGTTGGCGAGTCGGAACTTCTTGCTGAAGGATATTTGAAATTTCAAGGCTTGCGCTCCCATTTTGATTGGCTGTAAGGGCAATGACTTCATAACCTGGATTGTGAATCTCAATTTCACTGATTTCACCCTTGGTTTTTGCGCCGTCGTAAATCAAACTGAGGTAAAGAATTCCGCCGTCAGTTTCTAGGTCTTGAAGAGTGATCTCTAGCACCGGAGTCGGATGCATGTAGATTTTCATTTCAGTGGAGTCAATATCAATGATGGAATTGGCAAATGCTTGGGGCATTGACATTAGAACCCATGACCCTAGTGTTATTTTTAGGGTGAGGGTCATGGTTAAAAATAGTTGTTTCATAAAATGTCCTGTTCTTTGGTTGGATTTGTGCTGAAAGAAGCTATTCTGCGTTTGTGATCAATTTATCCTGAAAGCCATCTAGGTCTTTGATCGAAATGGCTGTGCAAAATTCTCGTTCTTCAAGATCTTGACGACTCCAGTTCCAGGTTTCTGTTTTCAGTTCCTCTTTGTGGACAGAGCCAACACCGAAATTGAATAAGCGATTGCCATTAGCTGCATTGACCGGAGTTGCAGAAAGCTCGGGTTTGAAAAGTCTTGCAGTGATAGTCTGAGCAATTTTTTCTAAAGCTTCCCATTCTTTGGCGTCGCCACCTTTCATATCAATGCTGATTGCGTGATTTTCATGTAACTTTTCAACGACGGCTTTGATGTCCCAAGCAAACCATCCCCAGCCACCAGAATGGCTGGCCTCGAAGTAGTCATAAACGCGTCTCATGTCGACTTTGATTTGCGCCACCATATTAGGGCCAAAACCTTGAATTTTGTAACAGTAGTCAAATTTCAGCGGGGAGCCAGCCATATCTTTTTTTAACAACGCTTTGAAGGCTCGAGCTCCCACGGGAGTCAAGACAGCATTGACTCCGATTTCGTCTTCACCTCTTCCGCCGACTTTTGCAAAATTGAACTCGGTGAAGAGCAAGGATAGGGGAGGTTGACTGTTTGAAGTGGAGGTCAGTCCGACAATCGAAGATTTGATCGGAAGAATTGCGACCTCCATATTTGGATGAGCCTTCATGTAATTGTTCAAGGCCTTTTGTTGTGAATCATCAGAGGCTAAGTGAGTGGTCAAACTCATGTAAGCGCCGGGAGCTTCGGTGCTGGGTTCGCCGTTGCTTTTTCCCAATCCCCAATAAACAAAGCTGAAAAGTGGAACTTTCGAATTGTCGACTGAAAACTTAGTTGAATTTGGAAAGAAGTAGACCTTGTTGGGATCTTGGCTGTCTTTGTAAAGAGTCAAAATTCCCTCTTTAATTGTACCTGCAGATTCGCCAAATAATGGAACTGCTTGAGCACTGTTCCAAAAAATAAAACTGAGGCCGGCAATCAAAATACTTTTTTTCATTTTAAGTTCTCCTGTTGGGCCGCGAAATGCGGACGAGAACCTGCGTGTGCGATTGTCGGACCAATCCGTAAATCGATCTAAATAGTTCAAGTTGTAGTTGAGCTGAGTTTTACTGAATTGTTGATCCGGATTTCGAACGAGATGTCCGGATCTTGAATCTAAAGCAAAGGATGTTCGGATTTCGCTTTGAGCTGAGTCCACCTTCGATCCACTTCAGTTTGGAATCGAATTAAACTTTCGCTGTGCTCTGGTTTTAATAGGTGTTTGGATTTTCCCATCATCTCCAACCATTTTTCGACTGCGATCTTCTTTCCAGTTTTTTCTGGGTCGTAACTGAGTCGAGTCAATCCTTCCTCGATTTCATAAAGTGGAAAAAAACAGCTGTCGACGGCCCGTTGTAAAACCTCTTGTCCGTATCTTTCTTCGCTGCCCCAGTTGAGTGGACAGGAAGTCAGAATTTTTCCAAACGCAAGTCCCTGATTTTTTGCATACCACTGAGCCTTGGCCGCCTTGGCGGTGAGATCCGTCCAATAACCTTCGATGGCGGTAAAAACATAGGG
>CAZDHC010000023.1:0-33042 GCA_964505225.1 uncultured Bdellovibrio sp.
CGTAGGCTTTCATGGTCCAAAGCGTCTCCAGATAGTACGTATGACGCCAAGAAATATGTGAAATTGGTCGGGGAGACAGGATTTGAACCTGCGACCCTCTGGTCCCAAACCAGATGCGCTACCAAACTGCGCTACTCCCCGACACCAAAGAGGCGGCAGAATAGGGTCTGAATTCGCATCTGTCAAATTGGACGTGATTAACGCGCCCATTCATGCGTAGCGACAAAAACGAGGTTAGGCTAATTGAATGAATCAAGGAATTCCTAGGCCCTTATTGATTGTTCTAGTTTTATTAGGTGGTATTGGCTTCTTTTTTTTGGCGCAACCGCCGCATTCGATTTGTAATTCTCAATTAGAGGTCCTCAAAGAAACCCAAAAGGGCGCTATCTTTCCAAGTTTGAATAAAAACATACAAAAGCCAGCGTTGTACTCAAGGTTGGTGGACAACTGTAAAATGGGAAACTCCCCAGGGGCTTGTTATGAGTTGTTTAGTGTTCTTAAAAAGCTAATTCGCGATTTGAATGGGACACAGGTTGAGTGTTTGCAGCCCTTTGGAGAAGTCGAGGAAGTAAAAAAGGCACTTCGTGAAGGTTTGCGTTTAATGGTTCAGTTGGCTTGGGGGGATAAACCACCAGAAAAAGGCATGGAAAAGTTTGGTTGGTTTGAGGCTTCTGACATCGCACTTTTTTGTAACCTAAAAGAGCTTTTTGTTAAAATTTATGGTTCAGAAGAGTGGGAATCCTATCGTTCTTCGACATATGCAAAGTTGCCTGGCGAAGCGCAGATTATTAATGATGGTGTTTGTGAAAATTGCGATAAAATAAAAAAAGCGGCAGACGTCATGCCTGCCGAAGAAGTTTGGGTGCGAAGTTTATTCTCAGTTCGTTGTGAGCAATATCGTTAAATTTCAACTAGAGAAATTTGATCCCAAGAGACTTTAGTTCCTTTGCGAAATACTCGACCTACAAAAAGAAAATGATCATCGTGAATGGATTCAATTCTATATTGATTTGTGGACTGAGGAATAAGTCTCCAGTCACTAGGGTTCAAGCCAAAGTCATTTAGATCTTTTAAAAGAGCCGTCGTAATTCTTTCATTAAGCAATAGTGATTTCATAAATCCCCCTCTTGGATTGTTTTGGTTTAGCTTTACGCAACTAATGCGCCAGGCAATTTGCTGGTTAAAGAGGCTTTATTTTGAGTTGGGGGTCGAAAGGTGAGAGCCTTTCGGACAGAAATCCAGAAAATAGGAAATTTTGAGGTGATCCAATGGGAAGAATTCGAAATCGTTACAGGAATTATTTGTCTGTGCAGGCGTTGGTTATTTTATTGGTAATCATAACTTTTAAAGTAGTTCCGGATAAAAAATGGGCTTCGGTTTTAACCAGTCTGTTGTTTATTTCGGTACCTTCTGCAATTGCCTACTGGGAAGCGCGGTTTGAGGGATATAAAAGACGACCATCTTATTGGGGGTCTGTATTTTTTTTAGTGTTTAGTGCGCTTCCGATATTTTTAATGAGGCTGATATTTTGGGATATGCCCTTTGATCAAATTGAGGTCCTAGGTGTGACCGGAACTTGGATGCACCAAGCTTCAAATATGGTTTTTATGCTGATGATGGTCTGTTACTTTGTGGACTCGTATCTAGAGACGACTAAAGCCAGGCGCGAGTTGGAAGAGCGCAAATAAAAAGTGCCAAGGTATATCCCTGGCACTTAATTAAAAGATAGTTGATCTCAGATCAATTCAGTAGAAGTTAGGCTTCAAAAGGAACTGGAGAGATGGCTTCTGGTCTGTGATTAGCATCATATGCCTCAGAGCCAGATGGCAAAAGAGCTAAATTTCTAGCTTTCTTAACAGCTGCAGCTACTTTTTTCTGCTGAGATAGGCTCAACTTAGAGATACGAGCTGGAGTAATTTTACCGCCATCGCTGATAAATCGACCCATGCTTACTGGATCTTTATAATCAAAAAGATGATCACCGCTGAATTCCTGACGATACTTGCTTCTCATATTTTTTTTCATTTGCAATTCCCTTTTTTAAACAGAGGCATGGATATACTTTAAAATAGGGTTGCCAACAAGCTTCTTTTTCGATAGACCCTTATTTTCTTGCGGAGGAAATTTCATGAGCCGTTGTGAATTAACTGGAAAAGGCCCTGTGGTTAAAAATTTGGTTAGCCACTCTAACATTAAGACAAAATCGACTGCACAACCAAATGTGCAAAAGAAACGCATATTTAGTAAGGTATTGAACCAAATGGTTCGCTTACAAGTAGCAACAAGTGCAATTCGTGATATGGAACACACTGGTGGTTTCGACAAATTTATCCTTAATCAGGATGAAAAAACTCTTTCTAAAAGAGCTTTGGACGTAAAAAACCGAATTCGCCGTAAAATGAGCGCTAAAAAGGCGTAAAGAGGTAGAAAAATGGCTGCAAAATTAAAAATCCATAAAGGCGCTACTGTTGAAGTAATCACAGGTCAAGATAAGGGCAAAAAAGGCACTGTTCTTGAGGTGAACTCTAAAGCTTTGAAAATTAAAGTTCAGGGCGTTAAAGTTATGACTCACTTCGACAAAAAAGATGGTCTTAAGCAACTTGAGGCATTCATTGATTACTCAAATGTAAAATTGATTGATGCTCCAGCGGCTAAGGCTGGAAAAAAAGCAACTGCTGGTAAGAAAAAATCTGCAGTAAAAACATCTTAGTTTGGTATTTGGTCCTGAAAAGCGAAAAGCTTCCAGAGTGGAGCTCAAAAAGCGAAATCAGATCAATTTACAGAAACTTGGAATGAGTGAAAAAGCCCGACTTATGTGCGGGCTTTTTTATTTTGAGCCATTGAATGGTTAGTCTGAGACCGTTGAATTGTTAAATTGATAGCTTTGAAGCTTGGTTAAATTGGAAAATTGGACCATTGTCCTCTAAAGAGAATACTGAAAGATACCGTATCAGAATATGACGAAATCCATGGAATGGAGGGCGTATGATTCGCCAACAAATTATAGCCGTAGTTCTATTTCTATCTTTAGGTTTTTCTTCGTTTGCGGAGGAATCACCTGCGGTTGCAGACATCACAAAAGTGGATCAGGCAGATGCGGCGGGAGAGGCCAGCGGCAAAGATATCACCTATTTGATTTGTAAAAATAAAAGTGTCGTTCGAACAGTTCGAGTTCAGAAAAAAGAAAACGGTGGTTGTCGAACAACCTACACTAAAGATGGTGTAGATCAGAAAGTTGCAGACTCTTGGGCGGTACCAAGATGCTCGAAGATCCTTGGAAATATTAAAATCAATCTAGAAAAAGCGAATTGGAAGTGTAAAGATATTAGCGAAGCTCGAGTTTCGTCGACTGAAGAGTGATATTTTTGCAGAATACAGCTGAGGACTTATGAGTCTGTTGCCAGTGGCGATTTGCCAAATGACATCAGTAGATGATGTTGAAAAAAACTTTGAACAAATTCAGATTCTTTTAAGTAAAATCAAAGAAGCTAAAATCATATTTTTTCCGGAAAACTGTTTATATATGCGCCTTAAAGAAGGCGAAAAAATAGCCGGATTTGAAATCGATGACTCGATTTTTTCAAGACTTTCAAAGTTAGCGAACGAAAGAAAACTGGCTTTGCATTTAGGCTCGGTTGCGATTCGTGAAAATGGAAAATTGAGCAATGCGACGGTGTTCATTTCAGCTGATGGAGAAATAAGGACGACCTATCGGAAAATTCATTTGTTCGATATCTCGCTGGAGGGCCGTCCGCCGATCAAAGAATCTGATGTATTCAATCGAGGCGATCAGCCCTCAATTTTAGAATTTGAAGGACTTAAGATCGGCCAAACAATCTGCTATGATCTGAGGTTTGCTGAGTTGTTTTCCTATTATGCAAAAAAGCACGTGGATATTATTACAGTCCCGGCAGCCTTTTTGTATGAAACAGGAGTGGACCATTGGGAGGTTTTACTGAGGGCTAGAGCCATCGAAAGCCAAGCTTTTGTCATAGCGGCCGCTCAGGCGGGCCTTCATAAAAGTCCAAATGGAGAACGAAAGACCTTTGGCCACAGTTTGATCGTAAGTCCGTGGGGCACCATTTTAGCCAAGGGAACATCTGACAGTCCGGAGTTGGTTGAATTGACACTTGATTTGAAGTTGGTTGAAAAGGTCCGAAGGCAAATTCCCATGCGAGACCATCGTCGCCTGTAAGCGCTTTGCGTCTATCTCCTTGCAAATGAATATGTTAAAAACAGAGCAGGGTGGATTTATGCTTATAAACTGTTTTTCTGCTATTTTAAAAAGACCTCTTAGTATTTCGATAATGGCTTTGGTGATAATTTCGACGATAGCTCCATTGGAGCTATGGGCAGCAGATTCTTCGGCTGGAGGTCAGCCGGGAACCCATGCATTGATGACTGAGCAAGAACTTGCTGTCAGAAACACTTCTAAAAAAAGATTATATCCTGGCGGTAAGGATGAAGAACCCCTAAAGGTTCAAGTTCAACCTCCGGTGGTGACTAGAAAAATGAATCCTGCAGCGGAAGCGGCGGCCATGGAACCGCCATCTTTAGAGCCAGCGAACGATTAATTTTAAATTCTAATAATTTATTTTCAACGAGGTATTCAAAATGAACAACGATCTTCCTGAAGGTGTAACAAGAGAAACAATGGATGTAGACGTTTTGATCGTCGGCGGAGGATCTGCCGGCTTGTCATGTGCTCTTAGGCTTTCAAAAGAAATTGAGCGGCACAATCAAGAAATTGCAGAGGGGAAAAAATCTGGTGCGCCAATTCCTGAGCAAATGATTGTAGTTTTGGAAAAAGCTTCTGAAGTCGGAGCACACAGTTTTTCAGGAGCCGTGCTTAAGCCAACCGCTCTAGCAGAGCTTGTACCGAATTTTAAAGAAGAAGGTTGTCCATTAGAAGCAGAAGTCAAATACGATGCAGTTCATTACTTAGGGGATGGTTGGGATATGAAGCTTCCGATCACTCCGCCGCCCTTTGTGAATCATGGGAACTATATTGTTTCCTTGTCGAAATTGAATCGTTGGCTAGGTGAAAAATGTGAAGCTCGCGGAATCAATATTTTTCCGGGCTTTGCGGCGGTCGAGGCTCTTTATGAAGATGGAAAAATTGTTGGAGTTAGAACTGGCGACAAGGGCCGAGATAAAGAAGGTAAGCCAAAAGCTAACTTTGAACCTGGTTTGATTTTGAAATCAAAAGTTGTGGTTTTTGCAGAAGGAACTCGCGGTTCTCTTTTTCGGAAGGTTTCGCAAAAATTAAATCTTCGCGAAGGTAAAAATGAAGAGGTTTTTGAGGAGGGCGTAAAAGAAGTGATTCAAATGCCTGCAGGCACAGTTGAGCCTGGGCGAGTGGTTCACACAATGGGATTTCCTTTGAGTAAGTCTATTGGTGGAACTTTTATTTATACCATCCCAGGCGATAAAATTATTTTGGGACTTGTGGCCTATTTGGATTCGAAAGATCCATTGTTGGATCCACACCGGGAATTGCAAAAGCTAAAAACACACCCATTTATAAAAAATATGATCAAGGGTGGAAAAGTTGTAGCTTACGGTGGAAAAACACTTCCAGCTGGGGGTTATTACTCGATGCCAACTTTGGCCGGTGACGGTTGGATGGTTTGCGGGGATTCGGCCAGCATGGTGGATGTGCAAAAACTAAAGGGAATTCATTTGGCTATGAAGTCGGGAATGTGTGCAGCAGATACTGCGCTAGATGCGATTTTAAAGCAGGATTTCTCGAAGGCGACACTTTCTGGATACGAAAAAAAGGTCCACGATAGCTTTATTCACACTGAGCTTTATAGAGTCAGAAATTTTCACCAAACTTTGAGTCAAGGGATGCTGGCAAGCTTGCCATTGATCGGTCTACAGGAACTTACGGGTGGCCGGGGTTTGAAGGACAATATGCCAATTGCGCATTCGGATGCTAAGACTACTGAGCGGGTTGTTGATGTATGGGGACCAGAAGGCTTGGACCAAGCCGAAAATCAGCTACCAAAGGCAGACGGCGAGTTGTTTTTTGATAAACTGGGTTCAGTGTATTTGACGGGAACTTCGCATGACGAGGACTCGCCAAACCATTTGCTTTTAAAAGATGGTGATATTTGTCGATCGGTTTGTGAGCCTAAATACAAGTCTCCTTGTAATCATTTTTGCCCGGCGGCTGTGTATGAGATGATCCCAGCTCGAAATGGTGAGGCCAATGAAGACGGCACCAGCAAGTATGATTTACAAATCAACTACACAAATTGCATCCATTGCAAAACCTGTGATATCAAATGCCCATTCGAAAATATCGAATGGACTGTGCCAGAGGGTGGCGGCGGTCCTAAATATCGAGAGACGTAGTTAAAGGCGAAAGCGGTTGGTTTTTGTCATGCGGGGGAAGCTCTCGATTTACAAGGTGCTTGAAGAGCACGTGAAGGGAGCTTTCTATGCCTCAATTTTTAGCGACTACAGCAAAGGGTCTAGTTGAACCATTAGAGTTAGAACTGCAAAAGCTGGGTTTCACCAATACCTTAAAAATCGCAGCGGGTGTTTTTTTCGATTCGAATTGGGAAGGCGTCTATAAAGCCAACGTTCAGTCTCGATTGGCTTCTAGAATTTTGAAACCGATTTTAGATTTTCCGGCCTATAAAGGTGAAGATCTTTACAACAATATTTTAAAGCACGACTTCACGAAATACATTGATCCAGATCAGACATTTAAGATTGAAGCTTCAGTTTCAGATTGTTCCATTGCTGATCAGCGATTTGTCGCGATGAAAGTGAAAGACGCTATCGCCGATCAGTTTCGAGATCGCTATGATGTTCGACCAGATGTGGATACGGCAAATCCTGATTTGCGAATTGTGGTGAAGGGAATCAAAAACCAGTACCACGTCATGATTGATACTTCGGGCGAGTCTTTGTTTATGCGCGGGTATCGAAAAGAAGCTGGCCCAGCTCCAATGAAAGAAAATTTAGCAGCAGGTTTGTTGATGTTGGCAGGTTGGGATCAAGCTTCGCCAGTTATTGATCCTATGTGTGGATCAGGAACAATTTTAATTGAAGCTGCGATGATGGCCTTAAATATTGCCCCAGGTTCGCATCGTAAATCTTTTGGTTTTATGAAGCTGAAGGGATTTGATCAAGAAGCTTGGGAGCGAGTGATCGAGGAGTCAGCTGATCAAGAAAAAGAAGATTTGGATTTTAAATTTTACGGTGCAGATTTAGATCGTAAAGTTTTGATGATGGCCAAAGAGAATGCGCGAAGAGCTGGTGTTGATCATGTTGTTGAATTTAAATCGGACTCTATTGCGACCTATGCTCCGCCGGTGACCAAAGGGTTGCTTGTAACCAATCCGCCATATGGTGCGCGCTTGGGTGATGAAGACAACTTGCGAGATGTTTATAAGGACTTGGGGTATACACTTAAGCATCGCTTTAAGGGCTGGGATGCTTGGGTGCTGTCTGGAAACAAAGATTTGATTTTAGATATGCATCTTAAGGCGACTCGAAAGGTTTTCGTTTACAATGGACCTCTCGAGTGCCGGTTTTTAAAATACTCGATGTTTTGATCTCGAAAAATTAAATTGGTTTTAATAGTGCTAAATAGGCCGCGGTCCCAGCAAGGGCCGCATATAGGATGACCAAAGAAAGGGCCCAATTGGCTTTTCTCTTTGACAAAGAAATTGCAAATCCAAAAAACAACCAAATCGCAATTTTGCCATAAATCCATCCTGGAAAATCATGGATTCCAAGTCGAGCTAACATTCCGAAGCCGCCTAAAATCACCAAAAACAGTCCGAAGCCGTGAGAGAAAAATCCTACGAACTTGACCTTTCCGCTGACGGATTTAGAGTTGGCAAAGGCCAACAAGATTCCAGCGAGTCCCATAAAAAGCATAACGATGCCAACGATGTGGGTAATCTTGTAAATTTCATAAGAGATCATGGACACTCCTTTAGAGGTTTTGGTTTTCGGTTGAGTTTTTTGTTATTCGTCTTTTAAGCCCAAATGTTTACGGATCTGATTGAGCTGTTTTCTGATGGTGGTGAGGTGAGCCAAATTGGCGATGGTTTTCATGGCGTCTCTCATGGGTTCAAGTGGATAGCCCGAATAGGCGCCAGGCTGCAAGACATCTTTCGTGACGGCAGCTCGGCCACCAAGGGCAACATCGTTTCCAATTTTGACGTGGTCAGCGACTGCGACATTTCCGCCGGTCATGCAGTTGTCGCCAATTTCAGAGGAGCCTGCGACAAAAAAGCCACCGGCGAAAACATTATTCTTCCCAATTTTGCAGTTGTGGGCCACGTGGCAAAGGTTGTCGAATTTAGTGCCCTCGCCAATTCGAGTTTCACCAAGGGTCGCTCGGTCTATGCAGCAATTTCCGCCAAATTCGACAAAGTCTTCGACGACAACGATACCCAGTTGTGGAATTTTATGTCGTTTTTGATCGTGACCTTGAACATAGCCAAAGCCATCGGAGCCAATAGTTGTATGAGGGTGGATTTCGCAGTGATTTCCGATCAGACAGCTGGCGCCAATAAAGACTTGAGGGTGAAGGATGGTATTCGATCCAACTTTGGCGTGAGATTCGACCACTGTGGCTGCGCCAATGCAGCAGTTGTCACCAATAATAGCGTTTGGTCCGATAGTGACGTTGGCATCTATGCGGCAGTTCTTTCCGATGACTGCTGAGTTATGGACAACCGCAGAAGGGTGGGTTCCGTTGAAAAAGCGGTCGCGCTTAGTGTCGAATAGAGGCAGAACAAGAGCCATGGCTGCGCTTACATTTGGGCAAGTGAAAATAGAAATATCAGGGGAGGTTTTTTGGATTTCGGATTTGGACTCGTTCCAAAGTTTTTCTAAAATGATCAGAATCGAAATTTGAGCCTGAACTGCCGCTTTTAAGTTGATTAAGTCAGATACAAAGCAGAGCCCCTTGGCTTGAGCCTTGGTGGGTTCGTAGACCCTGTTTGCGCTATTTTGGTCGTTTCCTGAAATAAATTGAAGGTAACGTTGAAAGGTTGGGTTTTCGCAAATTTTGCGAATTTGTGTTGTTGTGACTGTATTTTGGTTTGTCATAGTCTACCGCTCCGCAAAACGAAATGAGGAAGAAAGTTGGCTCAATCGCCGAATTGAGGTTATATACCAGACTTTATTAGTTTTCTTGGTGAAAGCAAGCTGGAGGTTTTAGAATGGCATCTGCAAAAACGGCTAAAACAAAGTCGACTAAAGCTACAAGTAAAGCGCCTGCAAAGGCATCGGCCAAAGCATCGGCTAAACCAGCCGCTAAGCCTGCGGCTAAGGCTGCAAAAGCAAAGGCGCCGGTGAAGCCGGCAGCTAAGGTAGAAGCTAAGCCTAAAAAAGAGGCAAAAGCTCCTAAGGCAGCTGAAAAAGCGATCGCCCCTAAGGCTGCTTCAAAGGCAGCTCCGGCGAAATTGACCTTGGTTAAAGCTCCAAAGTCTGTGGTTGAGGAAGTTGAAGTTACTGACGCTGTTGTTGAAAAGGTTGCGGCAGTAAAGCCAGCTAAGACTCCTAAAGTAAAGGCGAAATCGGCAAAGCAAGTGGCTGCTGAAAAGGCTGCTTCTGACGAAGTTCGTAAGTGGGGCGACCTGAAAGAAAAGTACGGCGGAGAAAAAGCTCCAGCTTATGCAATGTCAGGGGTTTATGAAGCTCAAACAGCTCTTCAGCACAAAGTATTGGGCTGGGGCTACATTATTTCAGTACAAAATGATCGCCTTGAAGTTCTTTTTGAACAAGGGACGAAGTTGTTGATTAGTAATTACAAAGCAAGGTAAAAGAGGCGCATGTCAAAAGAAGATTTAGCACAATTAGATGGAAAGATCGTAGATGCCCTAGCTGGAGGGATCTACAAAGTGAAGCTTGATAACGAAGTTGAGATTCAAGCTAAACTATGCGGAAAGATGCGCCGTTTCAATATTCGAGTCGTTGTCGGAGATAAGGTCACAGTCGGGGTTTCTCCGTATGACCCTACGCATGGCTTGATCATGTATCGACACAAGTAAAAATCTCTGATTTCATTACAAATTAAAATTTCGAGTTTTAAATTTCATATCAGGAGTTTCAGATGGAGCTAACTCTCGTTCAATATTTATCTAAGCACGTGACAAATGTGACAGCTAAGTCTGCGTCTGCAGTTCTTGAGCTGGCAGCTGAAGGTGCAACAGTTCCCTTTATTGCTCGTTACCGAAAAGAAAAAACCGGCAACTTGGATGAAGTTCAAATTCGTGCGGTTATCGAGGCCAACGAAACTTTCCAAGAAATCGTGAAGCGTAAAGTTTTCTTGATCAAAGAGATCGGTGAGCAGAAAAACTTAACGGACGAAATTAAAAAGCGTATTGATTTGAGCTGGGACCTAAATGAGCTTGAAGAGATTTATCGTCCGTTTAAGAAAAAGAAAAAAACCAAAGCGACCATCGCTCGAGATGCAGGATTGGAGCCTTTGGCTCAGTGGATTTGGGATATGGGTCACGGATTGTTGAAAGACAAAGAATCTTTGGCGACTACCATGGAAATGAAAGCAAAGACCTTTCTGAATCCAAATCACAAAATTATGACTTACGAAGAGGCTTTGAAGGCAACTCAAGATATTTTGGTTGAGAAAATTGCCAATGATCCAGAGCTTCGCGAAAGTGTTCGAAAAAATTATTTTGAAAAAGGCAAAGTCACTTCTAAAAGAGCTAAAGGATTTAAGCCTCACTCTAAATATGAAATGTATGCTGAATTTGAAGAGCCAGTGAAATCTTTAAATGATGCAAAAGCCTCGCATCGATATTTGGCTATGCGCAGAGGTTGGCAAGAAGAAGAGCTAACAGTTGATATCAAAGGCGAAGATGAAGCGCTTTTGGCTCAATATGAAAGATTTGCGACTTCGACTCCGGACACGGCAATTGGTGCTTATCTTAAGCAGTCCGCTAAATTGGCGTTGACTGTTTATGTGGTCCCGTCAGTTACCAACGAAGTTCACAGCACTTTGAAAGCTAAAGCAGATGAAGACGCAATTAAGGTGTTCGCTGAAAACGTGAAGCGAGTTTTGTTGGGTTCTCCATTTGGACCAAAAGTTGTTTTGGGCGTGGATCCTGGTTTGCGAACTGGATGTAAAGTGGCTTTAGTCGACAAGGCAGGAAACTTTATTTCCAACACCGTGATTCAGTTGAACGGTGATGCGGCTGAACAAAAAGCAAAGACTTTATTTTCAGAAGTGATGAAGCAAATTCAAATCGAAGCCATTGCCGTAGGTAATGGAACGGCAGGACGGGAAACAGAAATTTTCTTACGTAAGATTTTAAAAGATCTTGGTAAAGAAGTTCCAGTGATTATGGTCAGCGAGTCGGGTGCTTCTGTTTACTCGGCCAGTGAAATTGCTCGCGCTGAATTTCCAAATTTGGATGTGACAGTTAAGGGTGCGATTTCAATTGCAAGACGATTGCAAGATCCACTTTCAGAGCTTGTTAAAGTTGATCCAAAATCGATTGGTGTAGGACAGTATCAGCACGACGTCAGTCAGTCGGCTTTGAAAAAGGGTCTTGAGGCCGTTGTTGAAAGTTGTGTGAACAACGTTGGTGTTGATTTAAATACGGCATCTGCTTCATTGCTTTCCTATGTCTCTGGAATTGGTCCGGCATTGGCGCAAAATATTATTGAAGCTCGTAAAAAGACATTGTTTCAAGATCGCAGTGAATTGCTAAAGGTTCCAAAGTTTTCTCAGAAAGTTTATGAGCAAGCGGCTGGATTTTTAAGAATTCAATCTGGAAAAATCTTTTTAGATTCAACGGGAATTCACCCAGAGCGATATTCAGCGGTTCGGGACATGGCTCACGAATTGGGAATTGCCATCACGGATTTGGTTGGAGAGGGCGCAAAAAAATTAACAAGCCTTCGCAGCAAATGGGCTGCAATTATCGGTGAATATACTTTTGATGATATTTTGAAAGAACTTGAAAAGCCAGGTCGTGATCCACGTGATCCGTTTAAAGCATTTCAATTTCGGGATGATATTTTCGAAGTAAAAGATTTAAAAGAAGGAATGATTTGCCCAGGAATCGTGACCAACGTGACTAATTTTGGTGCCTTTGTTGATATTGGCGTTCACCAAGACGGTTTGGTTCACATTTCTGAATTGGCCCATAAGTTTGTTGAAGACCCAAGAAAAGTTGTCAATCCTGGTGATCAAGTGACCATTAAGGTTTTGGGCGTGGATTTAGATAAAAATCAAATTTCACTTTCAATGAAAATGGATTCGGCACCTGAAAAACAGGCGCGCATGAATGATTCGCGTGAAAAACGTGAAGAGCGCGGTCAGCAGCGAAATCAAGGTGGTCGTCCAGGTCAAGGTAGAGACAACAACCGAGACAATAATCGTGGTGGACACAGTGGCGGTCGCGATCATCGTGGCGGTGATCGAGGAAATGATCGTGGTGGTCAGCAGGATTTCAGAAAGCCTGCAAATCCATTTAACAATCCATTTGCGGCATTGTTGGCAACCACTCCGGCAAAGAAATAGACAATAACTAAGAGTTAGGGTTGTTGTTGTCTTTGAATCGAAATAAAGTAATTTCTTTAGCCTCACTTTGAGACAAATCAATTAAATTTGGTTTAAGTGATTTGTCTATTAGGCCGTTAGTACAGGTATGTTAATCCTGCCCTTTGGTCTATATGCTAGAATTTTCAAGATCCCGATTGTCACAATTTGCGTTGTCATTCTTATTATTTTTATCTCATTTAAAAAGTTTTCTGCGGTCGAATATTCTGAAAGGAATTTTCTAAGATCCGAAAATCAATATCGCATGCTAGAGGCCAAAGTTAAAATGCTGGCTCACGCATGTTCTAATTTGAAAGTTTTTAATACCGAAACCTGTCAAGCGATTGAGAAAATCAAACAAAAGGAAGTCTTTTCGCTAGGACAGCCTTTGAAGAGTTTGGAAGCCTTGTTGGATCCAAAATCTACAATCGCCAGGAAGCAATTAAAGGAGTTTTCGGATATTATTTACAGTTCTAAATTTTTTGAAGATCGCGAGGAAATTTTCGCAGCGACATCAGATTATCAAATTTGGGTTTCGGCGAAAGCTGAATATGAAGCTGAAACAAAGAAAATCCATCGTGAGAATAATTTGTTATCGAAAGGCAACTTTAACTTTACTTCATTGTCGTTAGCACAGTTCGTACATTCTGATTATGATCATCTTTTGGGAAACCTAATTTTCTTTGTTTTCCTGTCAGTTTTTGTCGAACTTCGAGTTGGTCCACTTTTATATATATTTTTCTTTTTAGTTCCTGGGTATGTCGGACTGGGAGGGCATATTCTATTATCCTCAGATGTGTCCACCCCGCTGATGGGGGCTTCTGCAAATATTTCGGGAATAGCTGGTGCATTTGCTTGTTTTTTTTGGCGGAAAAACATGAAAGTGTTTTTGAGCTATTTGTTTATTTACAATAAAGTGATTTCTGTCCCAGTCTATTTTTTCTTTCCCGTTTTGGTATTGGCCGGAGACATTGCTGGTGCTCTTCAGTCAAAAGGTGGCGGGGGAGTCGCCCATTTAGCGCATCTATTCGGTTTTATAGCAGGAACTTTGTTTGCATTTGGGATAAAAGGGTCTGACGGACTTCCCAAGGAATTTACCTATGTTGAAGAGTATCAAAGATTTCTCAATATCTTCAAAAATTCGTCATTCGGATCGGAAGACGAAAAACTGAAGGAATATTTTAAACTTATTAAAATTAATCCCGAGAACTCGCGTATTCATGGCATCTTATGGGAACTTTTGAAAAAGAATTCAGATTGGAAGTGTTTGCTGCCCGAGGCCCGAGAGTACCTTTTAGTGTATTTTCCGAACTATCTGAATTCAATCAAAACGAATCCCAAAAGCTTTATTCAAATTTTGAATGAACTTCCTGATGATTGGCCAAATCATGAAATTTTGAAGAATCTTACTAGTAAGGATCTTCAAAAGGGACTTTTATTTAGCGAGCAAAATCAACTTTGGTCGGCCGCCTTAAATATTTTAAGGGTACTTTTCAAGCGTCATGATCATATTGCTCGTGATCAAAATTGGATTTATCGAAAACAAAGCGTTGAAAATGCAAAACAAGGACACATCTATGCAAATGCATCGTCACATTAGCTATCCGGCACCAAATGGGAAAAGACTTTTAGCTTTATTTATTGACTCTTTTATAATGACAATTGGGAGTAATTTATCGATCGCGATTAGCGAAAAAGCCGGATTTGTTTTCCTCATTTTAGCAATTCTTTTTCCTCTCTTCTATTTTCTTGGTTTTCATGCAGCAATTGGTGCAACGCCAGGTAAGAAGATCTTGGGCCTTGAGATAGTTGATAGAGATACTGGGGAACGTCCCTCATTTTTGGCGATATTTGGGCGTGAGTCGATTGGGCGTATTCTTTCATCAATTCTGATGCTTGGTTATTTAATGATTTTCTTTACTGAGAACCGTGAAGGTCTTCACGACAAAATTTTCAAAACAAATGTGGTGACACACAATCCTCCAGAGGATTTTTCTCTTTTTAAGGCTGTTGGTATTGCAAGCTGTGGAGGTGCGGCTCTAGTCGGGGCATTTCTATATATAATGCTGTTTACGAAAGTTCCACTTGAACAGATGGCAAAGCAATTCGAGGCAGATGGGCTTCATATTGATGGCATAACTGGAAATCTTAAAAATGGGTTTAGTGTCGCTCACATTTCACAACATTCGGAATTTGCGGATTTGGAAATGAAGGATGTGACTTTTACCTATAAAAGTATACTTGAAGCATTTGTGAATCGAACATTTCGAATTGAACAAATCAGTGCTAGCCATATTCAAATAAATTTAAAAAAGTCAGATTTAACTCATTTTGCCGGTGGAAATAAGGCAACTGAATCCCAAAATGGTTTTTCGAATAAAAAGAAGAACAAATTGAATTCAGTCGATGAAATTGGAAATGAATCTTCGCCGCCAGCGAGATTGGAAATTGGCACAATTGATATCAATGATGTCCATATTCAAAATCAGGGAAAAGAAGTCATTCAATTTAATCGGTTCTATCTTACATCTTTGAATATCGACAAAAAACATTTCGAGTTGAAGCGCCTTTGGTTGGATTCAAACCTATTGACAGCGGATATTAACGGGCTCGTTTTGCTTGAAAAAGACATTAGTATTGAGTCGTCAAATTTTCTAATTAGAAAGGGCTTTAAGCCTGACCTGTTGGCTGGCGATGTCGATTTTAAAATTAAAGGGATGGGGAATTTAGAAACCAAAAAAGGTAAATTAGAATTTTCTGGATTTAAGGACTCGATTTTAGCAAAATTCGATGGCGATAGTATCACTGTGTCGGCAATAAAATTTCAGCCCCATTGGTATTTGCAAAATATGGCGCCGATCCACTCGATTAATTTTGAAGCTAAGGGCAGCCCTATGGAGTTTTTATTCGCTGTTCCGTTTAAGGGAGACTATTTTATTAAGGGACGCCAATTTCGTTTGGTTCAAAGTCAGATTCCTGGTTATTTTTTGGCGGGTGAATCGGAGAATGGGGGGGCTGGTAAACTCTATTCTGCAATTTCTTTTAACTATTTATTTGATCCTAAAAATCCTATTAAAATTTGGCTAGGTTCTGCCCAGGGGGATGGCTTAGAGGCTGCGATGGGGGAGCTATATTTTTCCAAGAGAGATAATTTTTCGTCGGATGAAAGAACGATTTTGAATCAGTCCCAAGGAATTTATATTCAAGGTAGCATTTTACCGAGGCAGCCACAATTTTCGCCATCAAACTTTTCTCGAGCGCCAGCTCAAAATACTCGATAGGGTTTTTGGGAAGGTGATTTAGTCACCTATCCCAAGTGCGTCTGTGAAATTATTTTCGAGATTTTAAAATCTGAGTGACGATTTCGCTAAAGCCGACGCCGCCCTTGCTTGGGGCGATAAAGCCCGGCTTATGCTTAATCTCGTCTAAGAAATTTGAAATATTAGCGACCGCAAAGCTTTTCGGGAAAAACTCGAACATGGGTTCGTCATTTGGTGAATCCCCTGAAAAGCAGCAGCGCTCTTTTGCTTGTTCGGCCGTCATGCCAAATTCGGTTTTTAAGAACTCTAGCGCCATACTGAGCTTGTTGTAACTGCCAAACCAGCCGTTGACATGGATCGAGCTGACCTTCGCTTGAGCCCCGTATTTGTGAAAAATAGAGACGATCTTGTCGACGTCTTTTTTTGGCAATCTAGGAACGTCCTCGCAAAAGTCGATCGCGAGGTCCATAAATCGGCAAAACTGGTCGGATGCAATTGCGGAACCAGGAACTGTGTCTAAAACTTCAGCTTGGATTTTTTCTAATTTCTTTCGATTGACGATTTGTGCATCAAAATCATGCACAAAGTGTCTTTCCATTTTTCGATCTTTGTAACGGAAATAAAATCCGCCATTTTCGCCAATGACTCCTGATACGGGCCAAACGCGTGCGATCATTTCGCACCAACCAGCCGGGCGACCGGTGACGGGAATTAAATGAATTCCAGCTTGGGCTAGTTGCCACATAGCTAAATAGGCATCTGGACCAAGCAGACCTTCGTCGGTCAATGTGTCGTCGATATCCGTCAACACAAAATCAACTTTAGATTTAAATTCAGCGAGTGATTTCATTTCTTTAGTGTAGAGATTTTGTCCTAATTAAGACAAATGGATGTTGCATTGTTGCTGAAGGCTGTCGCTTTGAGTCGAAATTTCAACTTGTCAGAACTGCGTGGTGCCGTCATTTTGAAACCACGGTTTGTATTGGCGATATAATATATAGAGGCCAAATAGCAATAAAGGCGAAAAAAACATGTCAGGTAAAAAATTAGTCATCGTTGAGTCTCCGACCAAAGCAAAAACCATTCGAAAGTTCCTGGGTAAGGAATACATTGTGGAAAGCTGTATGGGACATATTCGTGATTTGCCTCAATCGGCTAAAGATATTCCTGAAAAAATTAAAAAAGAAAAATGGGCCTCGCTTGGGGTCAATGTCGATAAGAACTTTGAACCAATCTATTGCATTCCCAAAGACAAATTGAAGGTCGTTAAGAATTTACGTGAAAAGTTAGAAGAAGCCGATGAATTATTCCTAGCGACGGACGAAGATCGCGAAGGGGAAAGTATTTCTTGGCATTTGACCGAAGTGTTAAAACCCAAGGTCCCAACAAAGCGCATGGTTTTTCATGAAATCACTAAAGACGCGATTCTTAAAGCTCTAAAAGACACTCGAAAAATTGATTTCAATTTGGTTTCAGCGCAAGAAGCTCGTCGAGTTCTGGATCGTTTAGTGGGTTATACGATTTCCCCTTTGCTTTGGAAAAAGGTCGCCTACGGATTGTCAGCTGGCCGAGTTCAATCGGTGGCAGTCAGATTGATCGTTGAGAAAGAGCATGATCGAATCAAATTTAGAAAAGCTCAATATTGGGGAATCGCTGCGACTTTAGATAAATCTGGAAGCGTTTTTGATGGACGATTGCTTTCGGTCGATGGCCAAAGGGTCGCAACTGGAAAAGACTTTGATGGAACCACCGGCAAGTTATTGGGTGGCAAAGATATGATGGTTTTAGATGGAGATAAAGCAAAAGCTTTAGCGGCATCTTTGAAATCACAAAATTGGACAGTGGTAGAGGTTGAAGAAAAGCCGACAACCAGAAAGCCCTACGCGCCATTTATCACCTCGACATTACAGCAAGAGTCCAATCGTAAGTTGGGTTTAAGTTCGCGGGAAACCATGCAGGTTGCGCAGAAACTGTACGAGCAGGGATTTATCACCTATATGCGTACAGATTCGACCTTTTTGTCTGAAGAGGCGATTAAGGCATCGAGAAGCTGCATTCAATCGAAATATGGAAAAGAATATTTACCCTCAGAGTTCAGAAATTACGCCGCAAAAAAAGTAAAAGGTGCGCAAGAGGCCCACGAAGCTATTCGCCCAGCTGGAACTGAATTTCAAGATCCAGATGAAACGGGATTGCAGGGGACTCAATTTAAACTTTACGAATTGATTTGGAAAAGAACTGTCGCAAGTCAGATGGTAGATGCAAGACAGAAGCAGGTTTCAGCTAAAATTTCTGTGGCGGATGCGGTTTTTGCGTCGAACGGAATGACCATTGAGTTTCCGGGGTTTTTGCGCGCATATGTTGAAGGCAGTGACGATCCGGAAGCAGATCTTTCGGAACGTGAAGTTCGCTTGCCAGCATTAAAAGCCAAAGACCAATTGAAATGTGCTGAGCTAGAGCCAACGGATCATGAAACCAAGCCACCGGCTCGTTTCACCGAGGCGAGTTTAGTGCAGACCATGGAAAAAGAGGGCATTGGCCGACCGTCGACCTATGCTTCGATTATTGGAACGATTATCGATCGTGGTTATGTAAAAAAAGGTGGAACGGCATTGATTCCAACTTTTACAGCAATGGTGGTTTCAAAACTACTTCGTCAGCATTTGACTCAGTTTGTGGATTTGGGATTTACCTCTCAAATGGAGAGATCTTTAGATAATATCGCAGACGGCGATTTGAACTCTGAGAAATATTTAGAGTCTGTTTACTTTGGTAAGCAGGGTTTAAAAGAACAAGTGGAAACTCAAGGTCAAAAAATTGATCCAGATGAAGCGCGAACAATTGCTTTGGATGGCCTAGAGAAATTTAGCATTCGAGTTGGTAAGTACGGCGCTTATGTTTGTACGAATCGTGACGGTGCCGAAGTTTGTGCATCGATTCCAGAGAGCGAATCTCCGGCAGATATGACAGCCGAGGGCGCAGACAAGTTGATTGATCAAAAAATTAATGGCGCTGATGCCTTGGGTGAAGATCCAAAAAC
The DNA here is from genome assembly GCA_964505225.1 of uncultured Bdellovibrio sp. Classification (GTDB taxonomy): domain Bacteria; phylum Bdellovibrionota; class Bdellovibrionia; order Bdellovibrionales; family Bdellovibrionaceae; genus 21-14-0-10-47-8. The sequence continues at coordinate 18,842 of CAZDHC010000023.1, forward strand.
GGGTTTGCCGATTTATGCTTTGACCGGAAGATTTGGGCCCTATGTTCAGTTGGGTGATGTTTCGGCCGAAGATGACAAGCCAAAACGAGTTTCAATCCCACCGCAAATTCCATTAGAGACTTTAACTTTGCAACAAGCTTTGGATTTGTTGTCTTTGCCAAAAGTTTTGGGAACTCATCCTTCGTTAAATAAAGAAATCAAAGCGGGCTTAGGAAGATTTGGGCCATTCGTAGTTTGTGATGGCGACTATCGATCTATTCCTAAAACTGAAAGTATTTTCGATGTGACTTTGCAAAGAGCTTTAGAGCTTTTTGCTCAGCCGAAAAAAGGCCGAGGTCGAGCAGCTCCTTTGAAAGAGCTTGGCAATCACCCGCAGACGGGCGACGCAATTCAGATTATGAATGGACCATACGGTGCCTACATCAAATCTGGAAAAGTAAATGCTTCGTTACCAGAAGGCGCAACCGTAGAACAAATCACATTGGAAAAGGCTGTCGAATTATTGGCAGATAAAGTCGCAGCAACACCTGCTGGAAAACAGTCTGGCAAATCCGGTGGAGCTAAATCCAAGAAAGCGAAGCCTGCTGCAAAAGCAAAAGCGGCCAAAGCGCCAACTAAGGTAGCGGCAAAAGCGGCAGGTAAATTGGCGTCCAAAGCCCCTTTAGCTAAGGTCGTGGTGCCAGCGGTGAAGGTTAAAAAAGCAGTTAAGACTGCTGGTAAGTCCGCGCCAAGATAGAGCTTGGAGCGTAAGATATCTAAATCACTAGTGTTTTTAAATTTACATGGCGACTATTGCTTCTGTTGAAATTTTATGAGACATTGCGTCATTGTGAAAAGTCCAGAAGAGATCCCGGTTGGGGTCACTCAATTAGAGCTCAATATTAGTCGGCAAAAAGAAGCGGACCGAAATCTGCATCTCGGTGGTCGAAGTTTTTACTTTTTTGACTTCGATGACAATGTTGCGTTCTTGGCGACTCCATTGATTTTGTTTCACAAGCAATCAGGCCAAGAGCTTCGCGTTTCGAGCGGAGATTGGGCTAAGTACAGCGCTGACATTGGTAAAGGCGGTCCTTTCGTTAATTATGAAATTCGCTGGGAAGATCAAACCGGAACTTTTAGATGTTTTCGAGATCATGATGTCCAGGCTCTTGAAAGACTTGGTTTTAAAAAGCAGATTTTTTTAAATGATGTGGCTGAGGCTTTGGGTTTACATGATTTGCAATGGAAAGGCCCTTCTTGGCAAACTTTCTATCATGCGACTTTTAATCAGCGACCTGTCAGCGTTATCACTGCTCGGGGTCACGAACCACAGACAATTAAAGACGGTGTTCGGCTGTTAGTCGAAGGCAAGCATCTGCCAAGTGAACCGAATTACCTTAGTGTCTATCCGGTCAGTAATAAAGATACTCGGAAGTCTTTGGGAGATCACGATTTGTCCCAAGGAACTGCCGAATTGAAGCAGCGAGCGATTCGCGCTTCGGTTGAAACAGCAATAGCTAAATACGGCTACAGTCCACATCATCGGTTTGGAATGTCAGATGATGATCCCAGAAATATTCAATTGATCACCGAAGAAATGATTCGATTGAAAGCTCAGTATCCTGAAATGAGCTTCTTCATGATCTCGACTGAAAAAGGCGAGTTCGTGAAACATGAAGTCACAAATTCAGGACTTATGGGGCAGCGTCTGGATTCAAAATTGCCACCGGCGGCAATGAGTCCTACGTCCATTTTAAATCCTGAAAATCAAATTAGACTGTTCTAGTTTTAACTCAGCAAATTCCTTTACAGTAATTACACAAGACTTTTGTCGCGCATCTAATAAAAGCAATGCCTCAAATGTGACTTCTGGTATCCTATTTGGATTGGGGGTTCCATCATGCGTTCTGTGTATTCATCAGGATTTTCATCATTGGCATTTGCGGCTGCAGCTGCGATTTCTGGTTTATTTTTAACAACTTCTGCGCGAGCAGCAGGTGATGGCAACGATCTTCAGTGTCGCTATCTTTATGCAATTGAATCTGGGTTCACTCAACAGCATGTTTTGTATGACAAAATGGACGATGTTCTTCAGGCAAAAGTCATAGATCAATACATCAAACGTTTAGATGCTACCAAAATCTATCTACTTCAAAGCGATATTGATAAAATCAAAAAGTCGATGGCGACAGTTTTTGAAAAAATAAAAAACAAAGATTGTTCGCCACTAGATGAAGCGCAGAAGGTCTTAATTGAGCGAGTCAAAGAGCGAGCTGAGTTCGCAAAAAAAATGCTAGGCAAAGAGTATAAATTTGATAGCAAAGTCGAAATTTTATTTGATCCAGATCGCAAGCCGTTTCCGAAAAGCACCGAAGAAGCCAACGAATATCTAAAAAAATACGTTCACTTTCAAATTTCAAATTATTTGGCAACAGATATGAAAATTGATGAAGCGAAATCAAACGTTGTTAAAAATTGGGATCGAACAGTAAAGCGGACTCTTGAAATGAAGCAAGATGATATCTATTCAGGATATCTAGACAGTTTTGCTCGCGGGCTAGATCCGCATTCATCGTTTTTCTCTAAAGACGTTTTAGAAGATTTTGAAATTCAAATGAGTCTTTCACTTGAAGGTATTGGCGCGACTCTTTCTTCACAGGATGGCTTTACGGTTGTCGAAGCTTTGGTTCCAGGTGGCGCGGCATTTCGATCAGACCAAATTCAGCCGCAAGATAAAATTATTGCCGTTGGCCAGGGTGAAAAAGGTCAAATGGAAAATGTAGTTGAAATGGACCTTCGAGACGTTGTTCGAAAAATTCGCGGCGAAAAAGGTACAAAAGTTCGTCTCACGATTTTGCGAAAACAAAGCGAAGGTAAAAAGCGATTTGAAGTCACTTTGGTAAGAGATAAAATTAAACTTGAAGACGAAGCTGCCAGCATTCTTTTTATGGACAAAGAGGTTGGCGGCGTGAAGAAGAAAATCGGCGTTATCAATTTTCCTTCGTTTTACGCAGGTGGCGGTCGTTCATCTGCGGCGGACTTGAAAAAAATTATTGCTGAGGCTCGTGCCCAAAAAGCAGAAGGCTTAGTCCTTGATTTGGCCAACAATGGCGGCGGGAGTTTGGAAGATGCCGTAAAAATTGCGGGATTGTTTTTTCAAACGGGAAGTGTTGTCAAGCAAACGACCAGAGACGCGGCCCGGGGTGAAATCAATTACAAAGATGTAGATGCGAACGTGGACTGGTCTGGTCCATTAGTTGTTTTGACTTCTCGTATCTCGGCAAGTGCCTCTGAAATTGTCGCAGGAACATTGCAAGATTACAAACGAGCGGTGATTGTTGGCAATGATCACACTTTTGGAAAAGGGTCTGTTCAGCAGGTGGTTCCGATTCCACAAAACTTGGGTGCTCTAAAAGTAACAGTGGGAATGTTTTTTGTGCCTGGTGGATATTCGACACAACATCGAGGAGTGCCTTCAGATATTCAAATTCCAGGTCCATTTGTGACCGATGAAATTGGCGAAAAACATTTGGACTACTCTTTGCCCGAGAAGAAGTTGACGGCCTTTCTTTCTCCAGAAGCCTATGTCAAAGAGGGAGCAGGTGCTTGGTCCATGATTTTTCCAGAGTGGATTAAAACTTTAAGTGAGAAGTCAAAGGCTCGAGTTGAAAAAGAACCGGAATTTAAAAAGATACAAGAAGAGTTAGCTAAATCGATTGCTAAAGGTAAAACGATTAAATTAACTGAAGCTTCAAAAGATAAAGATAAAAAGGAAAAGGCTAAGGCTGCAAAAAATGCGAGCAAAGCAGAAAAAGATAAAGAATATTTAAAGCGTGCAGACGTCATCGAAGCGACCAATGTTTTGGGTGATTTGATGGTTTTGACTGGCAACAAGCCGGTTGCGGCGACGAAATAGTTTTTGAAGAGGTCTTTTTTAGGAGGGTTAAGTGAGAGGACAATTGATTGTAGGCCTGATTTGCCTGTTCGTTTCAAGTGCTTTCGCATCTAAGGGATTTTCGACTAGCGATCAGATTTTAACTGACTATCGAAATGCAAAAACTTATCGCGATTTCGTTGAAAAATTGTCTCGAGCAACTTTCCCTGGCGAACTTCGCTATGTTCAATCCATTTGGAAATCCTATCCAGAGCTGTTGAAGGACACAAGTTTGCCTAAGTTGATCTTTGAAAATCAGCAATTTCTTTTGCGAGATGGAGTTAGTGAAGTGAAATTGAAAAAGTTAGATGGCGATTTCCATTTTTCAATCAATGGAAACGAAGTCAGCTTCAATCTTTATGAACTTCCGACTCAAAAAATGAAAAAAATTATTGAAGCAACTAGGCCTCAAAAGACCACTCAGGTATTGTTGATGCCGGTTGCTTGGGCGGCGGCTCAAGGTCAGCCAAGTAAACTTGATTTGGCCACCTTATCTTTGGTCAATGTTTTGATGGACGATCAAGGGATCCCCGAAGATCAAAGAATGTGGAACAAAGCAGAAACTGAAAGATTTATCAATGACAGCAAGCAAGCTTTGAACAAATCGGTGGGCGACAAGTGTCTAAAAGAAATTCAAAACGTCGAGCGAGCCTTTGCGATTGAAAAATTGCCTTTTGGAAAAATGGGCTGTCAGTCCGCTACTCTCGAAGTTCGCCTCAATGGAACAGATGCTGAAAAGACAGAAATCACTTTGAATGTTTCACCAAAAAAATTGAGCATTCAAAAGTTTCCAAGACTAAAAGCTTCAGTGAATGTTGAAGTTTATAATTTCATTCGCCAGTCGGATGATCAAGAAAACTGGAATTCAGAGGGCTACAAAGATGGCGAAGCTGTCTCAGATAGTTCTTCGCCACATCAGCGGGATCAAAATTTTGAAGGTGCGACTCAGAAAGATAAAGCTCACATCGAATTGCTTTATCGGTATATGGGAATTGCTGGAGATGCTGATGTTCGTGATCTGTGTGGTGAGTGCGGCAAGCAAGTCAATGAATACACACGCATCGTGGACGCCTATAAATTAAAGACGGCTACGCTGAAGTCAGAAAAAAATCAAACTGGTAAACAGTAAACTATTTAAAGCGTAATTTTCTAGAGATGAGGAGGGCCAATATCGTGAATCCAATCGCGATATAGCCGACTTTGTCGTAATTTAAAAGTTGCCCGGTCTCGGATTTTGCGACGATGATTCCGGCTAGGTAAGATGCGATCGCCGAAGAAAAATGCTGAGTCGAACTAATGAGAGCCATAAATCTTCCGCGCTTCTCAGGCGGCACCACTCCCGTGACCATAGCTAACGCTGGAACCATTCTGCCGCCCATGACGGCAAAGAAAAAAGCCACCAGGGTCAATAGAACCCAAACTGGAACAACACTTAAATTCGTTACAAAATAAAATGGTGCTATCGAAAGTAAAGCAAAAATAGAAAACACTGTGTGCTTGCCAATTTTGTCAGCTAAGCGGCCAATCATTGGAGAAGACACAATCGAAATCAGGCCACCAGTTAGGTAAATCAACGGGAGGCTACTTTCAGGAAGTCCAGCATTGGATACAAAGGATGGGCTTAAAAATGGAATCAAAGCAAACTGGCCAAAAATCAAACTGAACATAAAAGTCAGAGCAATAAATTGATCCGGGTTCTTGAATGTTTCGAGAACCACTGAAAAAGGTGACTGTTTTTTGAAATGTGCCAAGTGGCCTGTCAAATTTGGTAAAAATAGAACGAGACAGCCTGCCAAAACAATAGTGAGTCCTCCCAGGAAAAAGAAGGGCGTGTGCCAAGAAAACTGAGTCGCCAAAAAAATACTAAAGGGCACACCGAAAATAGAGGCAGCTGAAAAAGCCATCATCACAAGGCCCATTGCTGATCCTCGTCGTTGTGTATCGATTGCGTCTCCGACAATTGCGAGGACAAGTGAGCTTAAGACTCCGCCAAAAGCTCCTGTTAAAAATCGTGCAATCAGCAGCGAGTAATAATCTGGCGCAATTCCACAGGAAAATGTCCCTAAGCAAAATCCGACAAAAAAGAAAAGCAGTGCCTTCTTGCGATCAAAACCATCAATGAATGCGGCACTAGCAATTCCGCTAATTGATGCGGAAAAGGTATATGCTGACACCAAAAGTCCAAACTGGTGTGGGTCAATGTTGAAAACGCGCATCAACTGAGGCCCAAGGGGCATAATGATCATAAAGTCGATGATGTTGACGAATTGAACGGCAGCTAAAGACAGTATTAGAAAAAGTTCTTTACGGGAAAACAGTGGGCTTTTGTTCATAGGATGGTGAGGTTAAGTTGGATCATTGAAAAATGATAGTTCAGGCTGTAACGCTGTGCAGATCGGAAGACAAATCCAGTGTGGCCGATTAGAATCTGAGCGTTTTCAGCTTGGGAGAAAAAGATGTCAAAAGTTTCCAATAAAGCCACCAGTAGCACTGTCAATAGTGCAAACACCAAGGATCAGGCGAAGGATCAGTTTGGTGGTTTGTCTAAAGATCTGCTTTTAAAAATGCATGAATTTATGCTCAAGTCTCGAGTCCTTGAAGAAAGACTGATCAAAATTTACAAAGCTGGAGATGCGTACTTTTGGATCGGTGGGCCTGGTGAAGAGGCATGGGGTGTGGCTTTAGGGATGTTGGCCAATAAAGGTGAGGGTCCCGAGCATGACTATTTGCATTTGCATTACCGATGCACGCCAACGTTGATCGCCATGGGATTGGAAATGATCGATTCGATTCGATTGATTATGAATCGCTCAACTGATCCTTCGACTGGTGGCCGAAATTTTTCAAATCACTATTGTTTTCCCAAATGGAATATTGCTCCGGTGACATCACCAATCGAAGTTCAATACGTTATCGCAATGGGAACTGCCCATGTGCAAAAGCGCAATGAAGCGAAAGGTGTCACAATCGTGACAGGAGGAGATGCCGGTACAGCAGAAGGTGATTTTGCAAGTTGTTTGGTGTGGGCTTCGCGAAAAGGGCAAGAGCTTCCAATGTTGATCACCACTCAAAATAATCAGTGGGGAATTTCAACTTCTTATGAAGGCCAGCACGGCGAATCAGCAATCGCAGATCGAGCGAAAGGATTCAACATTCGTTCTCGAGTCATTGACGGCAATGATCCGGTGGAGTGCTATTTAGCTATTCAGCAAGAGTTGGAGTTCATTCGTAAGACCGGAAAACCTTCGTTTATCGAAGCAAGGCTTTCTCGATTGTATGGCCACTCGTCGGCAAGTGGAGCCAATGTGGTTCAAGATGAAAAAGACTGCTTAAAAATGTTCGAAGCCAAATTGATTAAGGCAGGTTACTTAACTGAGTCCGCAGCCAAAGACCTTTGGGAAAAATATGAGCAAGAGGGTTATCAGGCTCAATTGCAAGTCAAAAATGAACCTGTACCAACTCCTGAAAGTATTTGGGAAAATATCTATGTAGGCAGTGAAAATGCGGATTGGAGAAAATTCTAATGGCAAATATGGCTCAAGCAATTCGCATGGCTTTGCATTATGGTGAAACTCATTTGGGTGTTAAAGATGTATTTGGTCAGGATGTTGGAGCTCCGTTGGGTGGCGTGTTTACGGCCACCCAAGGCTTGAAAACTTCTTGGAATGCTCCGCTGGATGAGCGTGGAATTATTGGTATGGCGATGGGAATCGCAATGACCGGAGAAAGATGTGTCGCCGAAATTCAATTTGGTGATTATATTTTTAATACGATTGATTTGTTGAAGATTGCTGGAAACACCTTGTGGGTTACGAACGGAAATTATCCAATGCCATTGGTTTTGATGACTCCAATTGGTGCCGGGATTCGCGGAAGTATTTATCACTCTCATTCGTTTGATGCTTGGGCCTCGCGGTTGCCGGGCTGGAAAATTGTGATGCCCTCAACTCCATTAGATGCTTATGGTTTGTTGATTTCTGCGATCAAAGATCCCAACCCAGTTTTATTTTTGAAATCAAAAGCCTTAATGCGAGTTCGCGGTGAGGAGCTAATTCCTGGCGAGCCTGCGGATGAAAAAGAACTAAAGTCCATGATCGATGCGCCAATTGGAGATCGAACTAAATGGAAGGCTCGTTGGCCGAAGTTGTCTGAATATGAAGTTCCGATTGGTAAAGCGAAAGTGACTCGTGAAGGTAAAGATGTGACAGTGGTTTCCTACAGTCGTCATTTGTTGGTTTGCAATCAAATCGCGGATGAATTGAAGGAGCAAGGTATTTCCGTCGAGGTCATCGATTTGCGCACGATTTATCCGTATGATTGGCAAGCGATTAAATCTTCAATTGCAAAGACGGGGCGAGTGTTGTTTGTGAACGAAGACACGGAAGTCACAAACTTTGCGGAACATTTGGTTTATCGCACAACTCAAGAATTGTTTTATCAATTGCTGGCAAGGCCACGAGTGATTGCAGGTAAAAACCTACCTGGAATTGGTTTACATCCAAATCTAGAAGACGCGTCGGTTCCGCAAAAGCATGACATCGAGTCTGCTATTCGTGAAATCGTCGCAGACATTCCGTAATTTAGAAAATGGGCAACACCGTGAGCAGAAGCGCAAAGACAAGAAGAAGAGTGCAAAAGAAAAATTCTCATCGAGTTTTTGATAAATATGCGTTTTATCAAAAAGCAGTTCAGTCAGCAGATGGTGATGTCATTTTTTTGCGAAACGCCTATAAGGAATTAAGGGGTAAAGATCCAAAAGTGATGCGTGAAGATTTTTGCGGAACCTTTGCGCTTTCTTGCGAGTGGGTAAAGCTCAATCCAAAGTTTGAAGCTTTTGGCGTCGATTTAGATCCGGAGCCTTTGGAGTATGGCCGACATCATTACTTGCCGAAGCTTAAACCTGAGCAACAAAAGCGAGTTCACCTTTTGGAAGGGAATGTTTTGCATTGGTCTTTGCCAACGGCAGATATCGCAATTGCGATGAACTTTTCCTATTTTCTGTTTTTAACTCGAGAATCGATGAAAAAATACTTCGCCAATGTTCATAAAAGTTTGAAAAAAGACGGCATTTTTATGGTGGATTGTTTTGGCGGAAAGCAATGTCAGGATCAAATCGAAGAAGTGACCCGGCATGGAACCTTTAAATACTTTTGGGATCAGACTGGGTTTGATCCTGTGACCAATAGAGCTTTGTTTCACATACATTTTCAACCCAAGGGGCAGAAAAAGGTGGAGCAGGTGTTTACCTATGATTGGCGAATGTGGACCATTCCTGAGATTCGCGAGATCATGCATGAAGTGGGCTTTAAAAAAACCCACGTCTATTGGGAAGGCACGACCAAGTCTGGAGAGGGCGACGGAGTGTTTACGAGAACTGAAAAAGGCGAGGCCTGTGACTCTTGGATTGCCTATATTTCGGGCGAAAAATAAACGCTAAAAAAGTAGGCATTTTTAGATGTGCACCGAGAAAAAAAGGCTCAATCTATTTTTGGGATTTGAGAACTTTTGTCTCAGAAATTCCCCCAAATAAAATTTATATGATATGAGCCAAGTATAATCTGTGCACCCCGCGTACGCGATGGCATCAACATTTGACTACTTGGACCTTGGTCCATTTCGAGAACTCTACTGTTCTGCAGAAAAACCTGCATTTATGCGCTTCTATATTGAAGGCGTTAAATGTTCAAAGTGTGTCGAAAAGATTGAGCGCCTGAAAACGCCTCAATCTGACATCAAAGGATTAAGTGTCAATTTAGCGACTCATATTGCCGAGATTGAATTGGGTAGTTCTAGTCAGTCCTTCGAATCGATTGCCAGTAAAATTTCTGAATTGGGCTTTAAGCCCATTCCACTTCAGGTGAACCAAGATCCAGAACTGTTTTGGAAAAAAGAATCTAGAGCAGATTTGATTCGCCTTGCGGTGGCCGCATTTTGCGCTGGTAATATCATGCTGTTTTCATTTTCAGTGTATTTTGGACTTGGCGGTGATTTAAAGCACATTTTTGAATTGTTGCAATTGGCTCTTTACATGCCTGTTGTGACCTATGTGGCTATGCCATTTTATCGAGGTTTTTTTCAATCCATTCGAGATCGAAAGATGTCAATCGATACGCCAATGGCCTTGGTTTCATTTCTTTCCTTTGTGATTTCCACCTGGAATTTGGCTCAAGGATTTGATTCGATTTACTATGACTCGACAGCAAGCTTCTTGTTTTTGATTTTAGGTACACGTTACTTTCAAAAAAGTCTACGTCACCGCTATTTAGGCTCCTTGAGACCTTCGCATTTAATGGAAAATTCGAAAGCCCTTTTGTTTGAAAATGGTTCAACCAAGTGGGTTCGTGCGGATCAGCTGAAAAAAGGACAAATTATCGAAGTAGCCCTAGGGGATTTAGTTCCTGCAGATGGTGAACTTGTTTCCGCTGTTGATTCCAATTTAAGGAAAAGTGAATCGGCAACGTTTGATGTTTCCTTTCTCAATGGAGAAAATCTACCTAAAGTTGTTTCTAAAGGTGGAAAAATTTCAGCTGGTTCCATCTGCCTGGTCAATCGTTGCCAGGTTTCTGTTGTTAAAGTTGGAGCTGACACACTTTTTGGACATCTAATGAACTCGGTCATTCCTGGCGAAACAGAAAAAACTGAATATCATCGGATTTCTGATGTCGCATCACAGATACTTTTGTCAGTCGTTATTTTTGTCAGTTTAGTTTTGCTATTAATCCCAAACACTGATTTTCGAGTTCAATTCGAAAAGGCCTTTGCGTTATTGGTTTTAGCATGCCCTTGTGCCATGGCTTTCGGGACTCCGCTGGCGTTTTCTTTTTCAATTCAAAAGGCTTTTAAGCATGGAATTTTAATCAAATCAGCTGCGGTGTTTGATTTGATGTTAAGTGCAAAAAATATCTTCTTAGATAAAACAGGGACTGTGACCCATCGACATTGGACGATTCGAGATTCAAATCTATCAGTTGTTCCAACACTGTATAAAAAAGTAATCTTAGCATTAGAGGCTAAATCTCAACATCCAATTGCCTACGCCTTTCGTGATCAATGGAAAGAAGACGGAAAAGAAAATGAATTGGGCCCGGTTCTTCAGGTAGAGGGATGGCAAGAAATTGCCCAAGTTGGAGTTCAAGGTCATATCGAAGGACAGTTTTGGAGCTTGGTTGCAACGGAAGAAGATGGTCAAAAGTTTTTCATGTTAAGTCAAAATCAAAACCCGGTGTGGAAGTTTGTGTTTGAACCGGGTCTGCAAAAAGATGCTCATCAAATCATCGTAAAGTTATTAAGACAAGGCTATAAAATATTTTTAGTCAGTGGTGATCATCAGGCCGAAGCGAATAGAGTTGGATCGCGGCTGGGGCTTGGGTCAGATGTTTCCTTCGGCGACTTAAGTCCCGATGATAAGAAGTTGATGATTTCTAGATCTCAAAATTCGGTGATGATTGGTGATGGTTACAACGATGCCTTGGCTTTGAAGGCTGCTAATGTTGGTATTGCGGTCGGGGGCGGAGTTGATTTGGCGATGCGAGCGGCCTCTGTCGTTTTTCTAAAAGAAGGTATCGAGTCTATTTACAAATTGATCCAAATTTCGCAAAAGGCTCGACGGCAAATTCAGATTAATTTGCTAGTGGCGCTTGTGTACAATACTTTGGGTGGGGTTGCGGCAGTGATGGGATTGATTAATCCTTTTATTGCGGCTTTACTGATGCCTGTTAGTTCTATTTTGATTTTATTTTTTACGTGGTTGGGCACTGCCGAGAAGGAATTATGAATATATTGGTCATGATGATTCCGATGGCATTGTTGTTAGGTGTTGGTTTCGTTGCGGCCTTTATTTGGGCGACGAAAGATGGACAGTTTGACGACACTGAGACCCCATCACATCGAATTTTATTTGAAGATGAAAGAGAGAGGGAGCAATTATGAATCAACAGCATTTAGAGGAATTTTCGTATAATGACGAAATTGTTAAAAAGTTCCTTTTGGCCAGTCTTATTTTTGGAGCGGTAGCATTTCTAGGTGGATTGCTTGCAGCTTTGCAAATGGCTTATTGGCCGGCGAACTTTAACTTAGAGTGGATATCATTCGGGCGACTGAGACCACTGCACACCAACGCCGCAATCTTTGCATTCGCAGGTAACGCGGTTTTCGCAGGAATCTATCACTCGACTCAAAGACTTTTGAAGACGCGGTTGTTTTCAGATGTTTTGAGCAATATTCACTTTTGGGGTTGGCAGCTTATTATATTAAGTGCTGCAATCACTTTGCCGCTTGGTTTTAGCCACGGTAAAGAATACGCCGAATTAGAATGGCCAATTGACTTGGCTATAACTGTCATTTGGGTCGTGTTTGCTGTGAACTTTTTTGGAACAATTTGGAAGCGAAGAGAAAAGCATCTCTACGTTGCTATTTGGTTTTATATTGCAACGATTGTAACCGTTGCGGTTCTTCATATTGTGAACTCGATTGAAATTCCAATCACACTTTGGAAGAGCGTTCCAGTTTATGCTGGAATCCAAGATGCTTTGGTTCAATGGTGGTATGGTCACAACGCGGTGGCGTTTTTCTTAACGACGCCATTCTTAGGTTTGATGTATTACTACTTACCTAAGGCGGCTAATCGTCCGGTCTATTCTTACAGACTTTCGATTATTCATTTTTGGTCTTTGGTGTTCTTGTACATTTGGGCAGGACCTCACCACTTGCTTTATACATCACTGCCGGATTGGGCGCAGACGCTGGGAATGGTTTTCTCGGTTATGTTGTGGGCACCAAGTTGGGGCGGTATGATCAACGGTCTTTTGACATTAAGAGGGGCTTGGCACTTATTAAGAACGGAACCAGTGATCAAGTTCTTCGTAGTGGCAATCACTGCGTACGGTATGTCCACTTTCGAAGGACCGATGATGTCAATTAAGTCGGTTTCGGCTATTTCACATTATACTGATTGGATTATTGGGCACGTGCATGCGGGCGCACTTGGTTGGAATGGCTTCATGGTTTTTGGTATGTGTTACTTCCTGATTCCAAAACTTTGGAATACAGAGATGTATAGCAAACGATTGATCTCGATTCACTTTTACACTGGAACCATTGGAATCGTACTTTACTACACATCAATGGTTGCAGCAGGAATCACTCAGGCTTTGATGTTAAAGGGAATCGATGCTCAAGGTCACTTGATGTATCCAGATTTTGTTGAAACATTGGTTCAAGTGTACCCATTGTATTGGGCGCGGGCTCTTGCTGGATTGTTTTTTCTTGGCGGCTTTATTCTAATGTTAGTGAATGTGTTCAAAACAATTCAATTAGCTCCTGCGTCTAGAGCTGCTCAAATCATGAAGGCGGCACCGCTTTCAGCTCAAAAGGAACATGAGGCGAATGGGCATAGAAAGTTAGAAGGTTTATCGGCTGTATTTACAGTGCTGGTTTTGATTGCGATTTTGGTGGGCTCAGTTGTGGAAATCTATCCAACACTGTCGCTTCACAAATTTTTGCCGGAAAAAATCACAATGCGACCTTATTCAGCATTAGAGTTAGCCGGTCGTGATGTCTACATCCGAGAAGGTTGTTACGTATGTCACTCGCAGCAGATTCGTCCGATCGCTTCTGAAGTGTTGCGATATGGCCCGGCCTCTACAATCGAGGAATCTATGTATGATCATCCCTTTCAATGGGGATCTAAGCGTACGGGGCCAGATTTGGCTCGAGTTGGTAAGAAGTACCCGGACATGTGGCACTTTCAACATATGATGAACCCTAGAGCGATAAATCAGCAATCGATCATGCCAAATTATCCATGGTTGTTTGATAAAAATGTAGATTTTATGAGACTTCGTAAAGAGTTCTCTGTGATGAAGATGTTAGGTGTTCCGTATTCTGACGAGGATGTTGCTAATGCAGATATTAATGCTCAGAAGGATGCGAAAGTCATAGCTGACGGTCTAGTTGCTCAGGGGGCGCCTCAAGGACTTGAGAAAACAGAGATTATCGCTTTGATATCTTATCTACAAGCTTTGGGTCAGATGAAGCCAACGGAGGCAAAATGAGAGAGGGAATGAAATATTTTACTGAAATTAATTTCCCGATTTTAGGATTAGTTTTATTTGTCTTGGCTTTCGTTTTCATCGTGGTCATTCAGAAAATGTATTCTGATGAGAAAATAGAAAAGATCGCCAATATTCCATTGCGAGGAGATGCAGAATGAGCTCGAACGACAGTAATAATGACAAAAACAAAGAGCCATTGTTGTTAGACCATAACTATGACGGGATTCAAGAGTTCG
>CAZDHC010000023.1:33052-35611 GCA_964505225.1 uncultured Bdellovibrio sp.
CCACTTCCAAATTGGTGGCTTTTGACTTTCTGGGGCGCGATCATTTTTGGTGCTATCTATTGGGTATATTATACTTTTGGAGGAGGCCCTACATTGACCGACGAGTTGAAAGTGGCAATGTCAGAGCTTCCGAAGGTTTCTGATTCTTTATTTGTAGATGCAGATTTAGAAAAGAAATCAAATGAACCAGGAGCTTTAGAAAAAGGCAAAGCTGTGTTTGCGGGCAAGTGTGCTGCTTGCCATGGAGTTGATGGACAAGGAGTCATTGGACCAAATCTAACAGATAATTTTTGGATCAATGGTGGCGGTACGCGATCTGGTATCGCGACTACAATTTCAAAAGGTGTTTTGGATAAAGGTATGCCGGCTTGGGCTGGTCAGATTAGTGATGAAGAGTTGATTCAGGTGGCCTCTTTTGTCTATTCGATAAAAGGTACTAACCCAGCAAATCCAAAAGCTCCTCAAGGTGTGGAAGTACAATAAGGTTAGTGATTTGAAATACACTAGTCTTTAGTGTGGTGGAATATTATGAAGCAGGCAGAAAATCCAATAGACAAGTTAGCGATGCTCGACGAGCGCGGGCATCGCATGTTTATTATTCCTGCCGAAGTAAAAGGATTTTTCAAAAAAAGAAAAAGGGTGGTTCATTCCATCCTTCTTCTTATATTTTTGATATTGCCATGGATTCATATTGGTGGACATCAGTCTGTATTAATTGATATTCCGGGGCGCCACTTTACTTTTTTTGGTTTAAGTCTTTTTTCTCACGATGCCCCGCTATTATTTTTAGTTTTCGCAATTCTTGCCATCGGCCTAGCCTTGGTGACAGCTCTGTGGGGACGGTTTTGGTGTGGATGGGCATGTCCGCAAACAGTTTTCATCGAAACGATTTTTCGACAAATTGAAATATGGATTGAAGGAAATTACATCGAGCGTAGAAAGCTGCGACAGGAACCTTGGAATACCAAGAAAATCTATAAGACGGCAGCTAAGTGGGGCGCCTACATATTTGTCGCCTCTAACATTTCCCATAGCTTTGTCGCCTATTTTGTCGGAAGTGAGCGTCTGTTTCAGATGTCCATGGGTTCGCCTGCCGAGAATTGGAACTATTTTCTATTAGTGACGATCATGACGGCGGTAGTTGTTTTCAATTTTGGATGGTTTCGTGAACAACTGTGTTTGATCGTTTGTCCTTACGGCCGTCTGCAGTCTGTCTTTTTGGATTCTCACTCGCTGACGGTTATGTATGACCCACTTCGAGGTGAACCGCGAAAGGGTCAGGTCACAACAGATGGTAAGCAGGGAGATTGCATCAGTTGCAATCGTTGTGTTCAGGTTTGTCCGACGGGTATTGATATTCGAAATGGGCTTCAGTTTGAGTGTATTGCTTGTACTGCTTGTGTGGATGCCTGTGACGAGATTATGACTAAAGTAAAAAAGCCAACAGGGCTGATTCGCTACAAAGCGTTGACCTCGAAGCCGATTCAATGGTTTCGAGCTAGAATTTTGGTTTATGGTGTTTTGATTTTGATTGCAGCGATTGCTCTTTCCTCACTTTTGGCAGCTCATTATCCATTTAGGTTGGAGATTTTGAGAGGCAAAGGTCTGCCATTTCAAACTATTGAAAGAGATCAAGAAAAGTATATTCAAAATCAATTTGAAATTCGTATTGAAAATGACTCTGACGATGATATTTCAGTTATAACTAAGCTTGGATCTGAAGAGTTGGAGAGTTTTTCCATAATTATACCCGAGGCAGAAATCAAAGCTATGCCTCATCAAAAAAAGGACATGCCATTTTTTATTTTGATTAAAGAATCTGAATATCAAAATTGGATTCGAAAGCCGTTGAAGTTTAAAATTTTAGTTAAAGGCAACGTCGATGCTGAGGTGACTAAAGAAGTTCAGTTTATTGGACCCAAGGTAGGAGGCGCCCGATGAGTATGGGGACCTCTATAGAACAAGAAAATTTAATTGCGGTTCTTGAAGAAGATCGATTGCAAACAGCGTCCCTGGTGGCGAATGAAATTGTGCATAGGTTTAACGGCGCAATCGATCAGATTCGTGGAAGAGCTGAAAAGCTGAATTCAATTTTACAGTATCAGCAAAAAGAAATGATGAGTGGAATTTTGCATGACCTTGAAGGGTTAGAAACTCTGGTGAGCTCAATTAAGGGAATGGTCGAGGTCAATTTAGGAACTTCGGAAAAAGTGAATATATTTGATCAAGTTGAAGAGTTGATTTTGTTTTTTCAATACCGTTTGAGTGCATCTAAAATCCAAGTGATGAATATGGTGCCGCCTCAGGTTACAGCCAAGGTTAATCCGACTCATTTACGGCAGATTTTGATGGCAACTATGATCAATTCCATCGAGTCTTTAGAGAACCTTGAAAAAGAGAAGCCTCGAATGATCATGATTCACGGTCAGATTCAGGCGAACTCAAAGTTGCAAACCAATGAGCTCTATATACATATTGAAGACAGCGGAATTGGTTTGCTGCCAGAAGTTAAAGCAAAGTTGTTTCATCCATTTAATACAAATAAAAAAGGCCACGTGG
>CAZDHC010000024.1:0-35480 GCA_964505225.1 uncultured Bdellovibrio sp.
GTATATAGACCTTCGTTATAGGAAGGTTCTACTTGATAAGTGTAGCCGCCATTTAAACCAAAGCCTGAAAAAAGATCGGCATTCAAAAGTTTTAAATCTCCATCCAAGCCCCACTGCGCCAGCTTATCTGAGGTTTGCTGTGTTGTTGGCAAAAGACGATTGGAATCCAAGGCTAATGAGTAAACCGGCTTCACCATCATCAAACTTAAAGTGACACCCGCAGACACCTGAATCCAATTTTTGTTTTTGTTTTTCATAAAAATCCCTTCATCAATTAATTATTTTTACAATTTAAAATTCCAAGATCCGTTTGTGACTTATTTTGAACCCAACACAAATGAGTCAAAATGTTCACATAAAAAGCCCGCGAATTGACGGAACCACAGGGAACTCCCTTAGAAATACCAGAAAGAATTCCAACTAAAGTCTTTCGTCCATTCGTATTTACAAAAAGACCACCACCAGAATCCCCTACGCAGACTCCGACACCATTTTCTGTAGATGCTGTTTGAATTGTATTCTGGCCAATTTCCGCAATTTTAAAATTCAAAAGTCTTTTTTCGCCGGTTTTATCGCTCCACTTTCCAAGCTCATAGATTCCATAGCCAACACCGATTAATTCAGAATTATTGGAATCAGTTGCTTCAAGCAGTTCATTCTGGCTTTCTATTAAACGAGGAAGAACATCTTGATTGAGATTGAATTTCTCTAAAAGATTTTCTCGAACTTTGATAATTCCAAGATCAGCTCCGGCTTGTTTCGAATCAATACCTGCTCCAAAATCTTCAGAGCTCAGCATCAATACTGCTTGAGGACGAATCCGTTGATAATCACTGCTATCAGCCCCATTGGCTAATTTCATTTTTTGCTTTGCAGCCCCCATGGAAACTGACGGATCATAACCTTCAAGGCAATGGGCTGCGGTCAAAAGCAATTGCGGAGCGATCAGAACTGCTGAACATTCGCGAGAACCTTCCAAATGAATATAGAAAGTCTCTTTATTACTGGCCGAATCCACGACCACGCCATGGACCACCGCCTGCGCTTGGGCAACCCAAAACATTAAAATGACTGCAACAAGACGATACATACACTTCTCCTGGTGGAACCAAAGTCCAAGAAAAATGCCAATTTAAATGGTTTATATGAGATTAGAGCACAAGCCCTAGGCCTGAAAAAACAGAGTTGGCTCATTTTAGACCAAAACTGTCTAAAACAATGACACAAACTGAGACAGAAGCTATCTGATTACATTTTCCACTTTAGAAGCACTTGCCCCGTCGTCTTTTGCGCTGATTCAACAGGACTTTGCTTTTCAATCACAGATGCTTGATCCACTTGAAAAGTCAGATCAATTTTTTGAGTCAAAGGAACGTCCAACGCCAAACCAACCATCGCCGAAGTCATAGATACTGTCGTACTTTGCCAAGTTAAGCTTCCTGAAAGTCCCGATAAAATAAAGGCATCCTTTCTTAATCCAACATAAGGTCTCAGCCAATTGAATTTATATCCACCTGCGATTTCAATTCCCGAGTTCAATACCATCAAACGCTGTGTACTCGATCCTGAGCTGGGTCCTGTGTAAGAGTATCCATAAATTAAATCCGGATATCTCTCGATAAAATAATTGATATCTAAGACCCAGCTCTTGGAAGAAAATCCGCCCCCAAGAGTGACTCCAGACTGACTATTAATCTCAACACTGTTTGTCGATCCGCTTGCTTGAGTAAAGCTATATCCAGGATTTTGTTCATTCAACTGTTGAGCCAATGTCTTCGACCAAGTCTCTTTATATCTGGCAGCGCGAACTCCCACTATCCCATGTGAACAGCCTACAAAAACAAACACCAAAAATATTAAATTGAAGTATTTAAAAAAATCCACTGACTTTATCCTTGGTTATTCTATAGATCAGTTTTTTTAATCTCGCCTTTGCTTGTTTTCATCATATGATAACTACCAGTAACGGCATCGATAGAATAAATCGAGTTTCTTGCCATGATTATTCCCATCTCGGCATTTTGTTCAATAAAAATAGATTCTCCCTCTTTGGGAGCTATAGCCAGTTCAGCCGTATTTTCGGCATGTGAGAACAGCATATGAACACCTGGCTTAACGTAGAAATAGATATGCTGCCCACCACGAGTCCAACCCATTTCAGCAGAATCCACACCGTCTTTATCAACAAAAATATTAAATCGAATTAATCCACCGGCACTTGATGGACGAACAACAAAAACCCGCGAGAAGCCCGCCTTCGGCGGAAGCGGCAATTCAAATCTTTCAGTTTCTTTTGTCATTTGTTCTCGACTTGGAAGCGTGGTACAAGCCGAAGCTAAAAAAATTGAAGAAATTAAAAAAAATAATTTGCAATTAGACACAAACACTCCTTAGTAAAAAATTAACATTATACTTTTTTACTATAATTTAGAAGTGCTTGCCTAAAATTATTCCTTTAGTCTAGGTAGTCAAACATTTAAGTTACTTCCTATTTCACGACTTACTTCACAACTCCGGTGACGGAAATAACCAAGCCACCACGCTCGACAATGCGAAAAGGATCTTCGCTTGAGAACACCGAGAACTCGGGATCCAAAACCAAGTTGCCATCAATATCCCGAGACATTTTAAGCTGATCAATACCCACCTCAACGGTGTTGAAAAAGACTTTCAATGTTTCTAGCTTTAATTTCTCGGGCAGAATCAGACTTTTCACAGTCATACCCTCACGCAATGATGCCGGATCATAGGATACCTCAACTTTTGCGCCCGCCTGTGGCGCTTGATCAAAGACCAACTCATTCTTTTCTATTCGATAACCGCCAGAATATTTCTGACCATCGACACGAACATTTAGATTTCGATTCTGACCTTCTCTTGGTTTACGTGAAAGCTTGTATCTTTTTTTGTATTCCGGATGTCCATTGGGCAAATTCGACGACTGACCTTTTACAATCACTTTATAGTCCGGGCGCCCTTTGACTCGCAATTGAATTTGCCGCTGACTCATAGGCAGTCCAGAATTTAATCCTGAATTGTCCTCGACCACATAGCGAACCGAATAATCAGTTGAAACTCGATCTACGATCGTATTGAAAACTTGATCCATGCCAATTTTTCCGTCGACCACCTGATCGTAATCAAAGTAAGCGCCCTTTGATAAATTCACCAAAGAAGGGTTTCCCTGAAATGGCCTACTATAACCATCCTCTTGCGGTGCCACTGCAAACAAACTTAGCTGCGAGTTCTGAACTGCCGTCATCGCATCGCCATAAAAAGGAGCGTCATCTTTAGCAGCCCCTTTATTGTCTGGCTGATAATGAAAACCCGCATCTGTAATAAGAACAGCCAACCTTTGCGCCCCTGGACGCCAAGGAGATTTAGCCGCATCAATTAAAGCGCGAAGTTGATTTTCATCTGTATCCCCACCGCCCCGAACATCCAACTTTGAAACGTCATTCAAAAACTGATCAAGGTTTTCATTATTTGGAGTGTTCGGATTGTCCTCAACAATAACGTCACATTTTTTCTCAGTGCGATCTTTAAAAGTGACCAAACACAATAGTGCCTGCACTTGCTTCTTTTTCATCTGTTCAACAAAGGCTCGAACTCGCGTCTTGACCGAATTGATTGTTGGCTGCATCGAACTTGTAATATCGATTACAAACACAATGTCGGCCTTTTGTCCTAGGTTGACCGTTTGACTTGAAACATCAAAGTTAGAAACCGCACTGCTGTTTTCAAAAACTTCAAAATCACTTTTCTTTAGAGTTCCAACACTAGCTCCGTTCGCATCTACCACTTGAAAGTTTATCGTCGTTTGATTGCGATCATATTGGTCTTGCTCGAAATAATCCTGACTGACTTTGTATGGAAAGAACTGATCTAAAGAATAGTCTTGTGAAATTTGCGATACAGCTTCTGCACTTGGCGGCGAGACAAAATCTTTTTTTGCACAAGACACAAGCATCAAAGAAGACAAAATTACTAAGTTCGCATTTTTCATATGAACCTCACATTCATCTATTAAATCGACGACTTAGACGAGGAACTGAATGCGGCTTGATAGATATTTAAGCACCAATTTGAGAAACTAGACTAGAACTCGACTAGTCTTTAGCAGTGGATGTAACGAAATATCGACTAGATCTGATTAAAGTTCAGAATTCTTTACCTAAGTCCTGCCTTGACCGGACTTAAAAAAACCTGGGAAAATTGAACTTATATATATGAGGATTCTACACTTACTTTCGCAAACAGAAATCACCGGAGCTGAAATATACGCTCAAGCATTGATTCAATCTCAACACAGTCTGGGTTTTGATCTGCATACAATTTCTGACAAAATGCACGTCGCGATTCCCGGGCATTTTTTAAGTCTGAAGATTTCTACAGGCTCTTTCTTCACTCGCCTCAGCAACATATTAAAAATACGCAATTATTTGATCCAAAATCAGATCCAGATCATTCATTGTCATTCGCGAGGAGCTGCTCGACATGCTTACTGGGCAAAACTGGGCCTAAAGATAGCTCAAATCACCACGATCCATGGTCGCCAGCACTTTTCATGGTCTAAGAGGCTATTTAATATTTACGGAGAATTGCAAATCGCTGTATGCGAGAACGTCAAACGCGCTCAAATTGAAGATTTCAAAATTTCCGAATCTGAAATTCAAGTTTTACGAAATCCTTTTAAATTAAATAGCTTAGGGACAAAGGTTGAATCTCAATCCAATCCAACACAGACCAAGAAAAGTAAGATCGCATTTCTTGGTAGAAGCACAGGCCCCAAAGGTCAGCGCATAGAAGAAATTGGTTTTACTCTGTTTAAAGAGTGGCTCACAGAGCATCCTGAACTTCAAATTTCAATCATCGCTCCTTTTCCCGAACGCTTTACTGAAGATTTTCTAAATTTAATCAAGGGGTTAAATCAAAATTTTAACAGTCGAATTGAGGTTCTTGGCCAAATCGAAAATCTACGATCTAAAATTCGCGATTTCGACTTAACTATTTGCTCAGGAAGAATCGCCATCGAATCGATTTTAGAAGGCGTTCAAACTGTCGCGTCTGGCGAGCATCAATATTTTGGTCCAGTCAATCCTGGCAATTGGAAATCAGCAGCCGAAAGCAACTTTGGCGATATGGGCTTTTCTGAAAACGCAGAACCCACTGATTTCACCAAAATCCGAAATGACTTCAAAAGTTTATTAACATCATCTCAAGACCCAATTCAGGTTCAAAAAAACCAAGAACAACTTAAGGACATCATCTGGAACGAGTTTAATGATGCCACCATTCAACCTTTGATCATCGAACTTTATAAGGCAGCCATCTTTAAAAGAAATCAGCCTCAGTGGATTCCGGCACTGATGTATCATCGGATCCCAGACTTGGACCCAAAATCTCAACATCGGATTTTCGTACAGAAACATCTTTTTGAAAAACACCTGGTCTGGCTTAAACAAAAACAATTCACCACTATGTCTTTTCAGGATCTGCTGCCGTTTTGGGATTTACAAAAACCTTATAGTGAATTCCCTAAACGCCCCTGCCTTTTAACTTTTGACGACGGCTACCTAGACAACCTCACCAACCTACAACCGTTGCTTGAGAAATACCAAATGCGGGCGACTATTTTTTTACTAGCCGACCATTCGATCACGGAAAACACTTGGGATAGCGCCACTGGTGAGCCGCCAGCCGCTTTAATGAACTTAGAACAAAAGAAAAAATTAAACCTAAAGCATTTCGAAATTGGCAGCCATGGCTTTCATCATTTGCATTTAAATATGGTGGATTCAAAAACAGCCTTTGAAGAAATGACCAACTCAAGAATTCAACTGCAAAAGGACCTGGGGATAGAGCCTATTTCTTTCGCTTATCCATTCGGAAGCACCAACAGCCAACTGGCTCACGCTTGCCAAAAGGCTGGCTATCGATTTGCTGTTAATACAGACCAAGGCGGATTGCACTTAGCTGACAATCCATTTTCTATTTTTCGCGTGAATATCTTTCCTGAAGACGGTCCCATGGAACTGCGTAAGAAAACAGCCTGGTGGTATCGAAAGTATTTTTACTTAAAACGCGGAAAATAATCACTTTCTTCCAAAGAACTGACTTAAGCAATTCCAACAGCACGAAGCCCGTGCACAATTCCCACCGCCAAAAGATAAGCCACAATATTAAATACCGCGAGCTGCATGAGCCCATAGGACCAAGAGCCGTTTTCACGAACTTGAATTGCAACAGTCGACATACACTGAAGGGCAATCATAAAGAACACAATCAATCCGATCACCGAAGCCACCGTAAAAATCGGGGTGCCATCGTCAAATTTTGCATCTGACATTGCCTTTTGCATTCCATCCGCTTGCTCGTCACCTTCACCTTCGATGTTGAACATGATCGCCATACTGGAAACAAATACTTCTCTGGCTGCAAAAGCTGACAACAATCCGACTCCAACTCGCCAATCTACACCCATCGGTTTAAAAATCGGCTCGATTTTTTGACCTGCCATCGCCAAGTATGAACCCTGCATTCTTTCATTTCCAGTCGCTTCATATTTGGGAAAAGTTGAGCCAACCCAGATCAAAACCGCAAAAATAAAAATAGCAGGACCTGCTCTTTTTACGTAAGAACTGGTTTTGTTGAAAGTTTGCTTTAAAAGAACTTTCAACTTAGGCAAGCGATACAAAGGAAGTTCCATCATAAAGAAAGAGGACTTACTTTTTGCGATGATCTTATTCAAAATGGCCGCTGCCAATCCGCCCACCACTAGAGCTCCCAAATATAGACAAGCCAAAGCAAAACCCGCCTGCCAAGCCGGCTTATCTGCAAATAGAAATCCCAAGAGCAATGCATAGACAGGCAACCTTGCCGAGCACGACATCAACGGAATAATAAAGTTGGTGATCCAACGATCTCTTTGAGAGGCAATATTTCTGGTCGCCATAATCGCAGGAACTGAACATGCAAACCCAGAAAGCACCGGAACAAATGAACGCCCTGACAAGCCAATCTTTGAAAATGGCTTGTCAATTAAGGTTGCAGCCCTGGGTAAATATCCAGAAGCCTCTAAAAAACCAATCCCTAAAAACAAGATGAAAATCTGCGGAACGAAAATAAGAACCGCAGAAAAACTTGCCACCACACCGTTACCTAAAAAATCGGCCCATAGGGTATCAGGACCCATTTCTAAAACTAAATCTTTGGCCTTTCCAAATCCCGCATCCACCAAATCCATCAATGGAGCCGCGCCCCAATAAATGGAACTAAACAAACCCCACATGATCAAAAAGAAAATCACCAAACCAAAAAAGGGATGCATCAAATAAGAATCAATTCGACTTGTGGTCGAGTAGATATCGTTGAGTTTTTTTCCTTTACCCGCCGACATCACCTTTTGCGCCAACTGCTCGCAACTCTGCATTTTCTCGGTTAGAACTTTATCACTCCAAGAATCCAATTTCCGAGCGTACTTGGTCGGCTCTAGCTTTTCGACAGCTTCAATCAATTCAATGATTCCGCCACCTAAAACTCCGTCAATGGCCACAACCGGGGCGCCCAGCTCTTTTTCTAAGACCGCAACATCCACCTTCAAATCATTTTTGCGAATAAGGTCGCTCATAGTAAGAGCCACTACAAATGAAAACCCAGCTTCTTTCATTTGCTTTGCAACCAACAAATTTCGCGCCATTTGAGTCGCGTCCACCACCAGAATTATTTTGGCAGCCTGTTGATACTTTGGGTGATCGTAAATCGCATTGTACGTCACAACTTCGTCGGCACTTTTAGGAAAAAGGCTATAAGTGCCCGGAGTGTCCATCACCAAATAATCATGACCATGACTGGACCACTTGTAACGTTCCGCCAAACGACCCAACGAATACTCGATGGTCGCACCTGGATAGTTAACAGTTTTAAAATTAGAATTCGTCAGCCAATTGTAAAGCGTGGTTTTACCCGTATTAGGAGCACCTACTAGTGCCACCACATTTTCTTTTAAATTGTCTTTTAATTCTGAATTTTCACGCATAGGGCCTCTTCATTTCTTAACGCTAAAACAGTATTGCCAAATTGAAACAACATCGGCCCACCAAAGGGAGCATGCCCTACTAGTTCAATTTCTAATCCTTGATAAAGACCCATTTCTTTCAGTCTTTCGATCAATAAAGACTCGCCCTGAAAATCAGAAATAATCGCTTTTGAATTTGTGTTTTTAACTTCAGCAAGTGTCATAGTGATATAGAAACTACTTCGAAGACTTGACCTTTGGGTAGTTTAATCCATCGAAGCACCCTAAATGAAAAGGAAATGAAAAGGATCTAAACACTCAAATTAAAGAATCTAAAAGAAGTCCAAAACCGGCCTTAAGCAGAGTCTTAGGTCTTCCGTTAGTCCTAATAGAAAGGGCTAGCTGGATGATGGACTGCTTGTTAAAGAAATATCTTTTAGTCTTCTTGTTGGGCCTTGAAATTATGGGCTTTTCCGTCCCATCTTACGCGCTGGAACATTGGACATCTCCAATTGTTTCCGAAATAAAAACCCTTAAAGTAAGCAACTTAACCAATCAAGAGCAGTCACTTTGGGTCTCTGGCCCAATCACCTGGGACGCAGAAAGTCCGGAGCTCACCTATCAACTTTCACCGTTCCAGACTGTTGAAATACCCCTAGTTGATTTTCAAAAATTTCCCTGGGTTCATCTCAAAGCTCAAAAACCAGGACTCTTTCAAATAATGGCACAAACTAAATTTGAAGACTCTTTTTTACTACAGCCAGCAGCTTCAACAAGATGGAAGGGCCGAGTCCGACCTGAAAGCCAACTGGTCATTTCTAACCTAGCTCCCTTTCCCCAGACTGTACGCTTAACAACCGATTCCAGCGAATCCCAAGAAGTGATCGTTCCAGCACTTGATATCCTAAAAGTTCCTATGAATTCAAACTGGACCGCCAGAATGCTCACCGCCGAGGGCTCGGCCCACATTGCTGCCGTATTCACTTCTAGCTACAATTCAAAAAGCTTAACAGCTGATAATACTCCGGTGATTTTAAATTCAACTCAAAATCCCGAAGTTCATTATTTTAAAGTCGCAAATAAATCCAACACTCAAAGCTTTGTCGTGGCGCTGACGGACCCTGAACTGATCAAAAGCGCAAAAATGCAAATCAGCAACAAGGCAGTCGGGCGAAT
The DNA here is from genome assembly GCA_964505225.1 of uncultured Bdellovibrio sp. Taxonomy (GTDB): domain Bacteria; phylum Bdellovibrionota; class Bdellovibrionia; order Bdellovibrionales; family Bdellovibrionaceae; genus 21-14-0-10-47-8. The sequence continues at coordinate 9,194 of CAZDHC010000024.1, forward strand.
CTTGGTGGCCAACATCGACTTCGGGCACAATCAAACGAACCGAGATCTATCAGTAGCCCGAAAAACTCCATGGTCTTGGCATGTCAGCCATGTCTTTCGCTTTGCTGAATTAGCCAGTCAGGACTGCGACGGCTCACCCGAAATGCTGGAAGAAAATTTAGGCCCCTGGAAAGAAAATCTGGGCGTCATTTGCTTTTGGAATTATCGAGTCAGCGAAGAGCTGACTGCCGATCAAGTTGCCACTGGTCGCTAGACCGTTCCTTTATCTGTTCGTTAGTTTTCTATAGTCACTGAGGCTGCCTGCCCTTTTGTTTCTTCAACTTTGACCCGAACTTTTCGAACTCCGTGAACTTTAAAAGCTTTCGCAAACTTTTCCGCTAGCAATTTAGATAGCTGCTCAACCGAAGTGTTAGTCACTGGCAACAAATGAACTTCACTCAAAGGAAAAACATAAAAACGATCCCGAAAATGGACTTCAAGACTGTTTCCTTTTTTATTGGTCTTCATATCCGGATGATCTTTTGGCAAAAGCACCATTTCATCCCAAACATCCATTTGCTCTTTGATCACTTTTTTAAAAAAATTAAAATCAACAAAATAGCCCGTTTTGTTTAAATCCTGACCAGCTGGCACCGCAATATCGACTCGAACCTGATAGTTATGACCGTGCAATTTTTCGGCAGTTTGCTCGTCGAAAATTAAAAAGTGAGCAGAAGAAAATTTAAAATTTTGCTTATAAAGATGGAGTGTCGTATTCATTGTGGTCATAAAGTAGAGATTTACCATGAAATTTGAATTGAAACAGCATTTTCAAATAGAATCCGCTAGGTTTTTACCTAATTTGCCAGAAGGCCACCCCTGCCGCCGGATGCATGGCCATAGCTTTAAAATCACCCTCAGATTGCAAGGTGCCTTGGATGCTCAAATAGGCTGGGTCCGGGATTATCATGAAATTTCCCTAGTGATGAAGCCGCTCCTAGAAAAATTGGATCATCATGTTTTGAATGAAGTCCCAGGATTAGAAAATCCCACCTCAGAACTTTTGGCAAAATGGCTTTTTGACCACTCTAAAAAAATCCTTCCAGAATTGGTTCAAGTCAGTGTTTCGGAAACCCCCAACACCGAGTGCAGCTACCCAATTGTGAACTGATCTCCGACTTTTAAAATCTGATTGAAACTTTTGGTAATAAAATACTGACCAAAATACACGCCGCGATCTTTTCGGCGATACTGAGCCAAAGTTTTTAAGGGCTCACTTGATGAAACTTTGCCGGTGTTAAAATCCACTGTCGTCACCGAACATCGACCGCAAGGTTTCGAAGATTCTAAAATCAAATCCCCTATAGTTAAGGTTTGCCAATTGTCTTCACCAAAGGCCTCACCACCCGAGACCACTATGTTGGGCCGAAATCGCAACATCGGTAATTCTTCAAAAGAATTGCTAGGGCTCTTTTGTCGCAATCTTTGGTTTAAATCCTCTAAACTTTCCAAAGAGGTTAGCAAATAAGGCGAAGTGTCCGTAAATCTTGTCTGCACACCCAAGCCCTGGCCTTTTGAGGTGGCCTCACGGCTCGACAGCTGATCAAATTGCGCAACACTCACCCTTTGCCCCATAAAATCGGATAGTGCTTGCTCAAGCAATTGAGCTCGTAAAATTTTCGCCTGAATTTTCGAACCCCAGACATCAATTTCTTTTCGAACTTCAACGTTTTTTTCCGCTGGGTCCGTTGCCATTTCGAACGACTTTCCGTGAACCTCTAAAAACAATTTCCCATTTTGAATTTTGGGCCTTAACAGCGCCATCGAAGGATCCGTTCTTTGTGTGAGCATTTGCCCACTGGCACCCAATAAAATCCATTGGCGATCGCCAATTTCACCAATAGAAGAATCCGTCATCGCTCCCGTCGTCCCCAATCGCATTTGATTGATCTCAATCGGACCACAGGACTTAATCGGGTAAACAAAAAGCTGTTCTATTTTTATGGAATTTGAATTTAGCAATTTACAGCAAACCTTCGCCCATTTTTACGGGTTGATTGAGGAAAGTTTCCCAATCCCCACGCTGCATGCGAATTGATTTTGGATAAATCATCACAACTGTGCTTCCCATATGAAAGCGCCCTAATTCTTGACCTCGTTGAACTTCAATTGCCGGAGAATATTTCTTTTCAACGGGTTTACGAGCACCAATCAAAGTTGAAACCGTATTGGTCACAATAGCAGAATCAAATTCCATTTGCATTTGCCCCACATTGGTCGCGCCGACAAAGACTAAAAGAGCCGGGCCAAGTCTGGATTCAATTTCTAAAACCACTCGCTCATTCACTCCAAAAAGATTTTCAATATTGGCTGTTGACCAAGTGTTGACCGGCCAAAGAGCACCCGGAATATAGCGACAAGATGTTATTGATCCATCCACTGGCGAGTGAACCCGGTGGTAATCCGTTGGACAAAGATAATAAGTGCAAAACAAGCCGGCCTTAAATTTTTCAGCCAATGCGGGATCGCCACAAAGATCAGCCACCGAATAAGTTTTCCCTTTGGCTTGAATACATTGACCTTCGATGATTTCACCCACCTGAGAAATTTGACTGTCAGCGGGATGAACGATTGGCCCTTCTGCCAAGGGTCGCAAACCCGGGCGAAGCTTACGAACAAAAAAATCACCAATAGAAGAGTATTGATCTAAGGGCTTTTCGGCCTCACTCACATTGATATTGTAGCTTTTGGCGAATTGCCTTATGGACCAAGTTCCCAAGGGCCCCGGCAAAGACAGATGCATCAGCTTTCCTGCAAAATAACTGAGCCAATTTTTAGGTAATAGATACAATGTCCACATGACTAAAACTGTAAACTATAACTGTATTGGCCGTCACCATCGCAGGCACACAGATTTACCTCCAAAGACGCGTTGCATAATTAGCCCCTCTGAGGTAGTAAACCCCTATGTCAAAGGTCATCCAAAACGTTGAAGTTCCCATCAATGAGGAACTTGAAGAAAAGCTCAGTTATCTGGTTCCCAATTATGGGGATTACCGGATTTTAAAACAGAGCGTGGATGCCAGACGAAGACATTCGCCACATTTCGTCTATTCTGTGGAAGTGGCAGAAGCTGGCGAACATTTATCAGTCCCCAATTTTCCAATTGAAAAAGTCCAATTGCCTGAAGGCTCAGCAAAGCCTGACATGCCGATCATTATTGGCTCGGGCCCCGCAGGCTTATTTGCAGCCTTGAGATTAGTGGAGCGTGGAATCCCCTGCCGACTTTTTGAACGCGGCAGTCAATCTGCTGATCGCATCAAAGGCATCAATCAATATTGGCGGTACGGAAAATTAGATCCGCGCAACAACGTCTGTTTTGGTGAAGGCGGAGCCGGACTTTATTCAGATGGAAAATTAATCACCAGGATCAAGAGTCCCGAAATCCCATATGTCATGCACCGCTTGGTGCAATTTGGCGCGCCCGAAGAAATTCAGTGGCTTTCAAATCCCCACGTGGGCAGTGATCGTATTCGTCGAGTGATTCCCAAAATGCGCGAGTTCTTAAAAGCCAACGGTTGCGAAATCCACTTCAATTGCAAAGTTGAAAAAATCTTGACCAACAACAAACAGGTCACCGGGATCACCACCGAACATGGCGAGACTTTTCATTCGAATCACGTCGTGCTGGCAACTGGCCATTCGGCAGAAGATATGCTTTTGCACCTTCGCGAAATTGGCGTTTTCTTAGAGGGAAAGTCCTTTGCCATGGGGCTTCGAATTGAGCACCCGCAAAAATTGATCAATCAAATTCAATATCGGGATTTTGCCGAACATCCAAAGTTAGGCTCCGCCAATTACAAGCTGGCTCATCACGATCAAAAAACCAATGTCGGCGTTTACAGCTTTTGTATGTGTCCTGGAGGCTTTGTGCTTTCAAGCGGCACCGAGGCCGACAGCCTGGTTTGCAACGGCATGAGCAACTACCACCGAAATTCCCCCTATGCCAATGCGGCCATCGTAGTGTCGGTGGATTTCGAAAAAAACTTTGGAAAAAATCTTTGGGGTGGCATGGAGCTCAGACGTAAAATCGAAACTGATGCCTATCAAGCCGTGCAAAAAACTGGCGGCACCAAACAACTTCCTGCTCAGCGACTGACTGATTTTTTTAGCGGAAAACTTCAAGACCCATTGCCAGGATCTTCACCGTCAGGAACCGTTCCGGTTCGCTTAGATCAATTGCTACCTTCATTTATGAGCAGTCGAATCAAAGAAGGCTTAGAAATTTTCAATAAAAACATGAAGGGCTTTGTTTCCGAAAATAGTCAGCTTTACGGAGTAGAAACCAGAACTTCCTGCCCAATTCGCGTGACCCGAGATCCCGAGACACTAGAGAGCGTTTCCCATCGCGGTCTATATCCTTGCGGCGAAGGCGCTGGCTACGCTGGCGGAATCACTTCGGCAGCTTGTGATGGCATCGCCATTTCTGAAAAAATCTGCGCGCAAATTGCAGCGAACTTGAAAACAATTTAAAAACGCTCTAAGGCCTACTTCTTACTAGAAACCACATAGAAGGTGCCGGTGGCATGAGCCAATACTTTCTTTTTGTTTTGTAAAGTTAGGTTCGCTTGAACAGCGCAAAGACGATTGCCTCGATTTAAGATGCTCGCTTTGCAGACCAATAGATCGCCCACATGAAGCGGCGAAAAGTAGTTCACTTTAAGTTCAACAGTCGAAGCGAAATCCTCAGGATTTAAAGTTGTGAAAACTGCGGCACCGCAAGTGCTATCAAACAAAGCTGAGATCACTCCACCATGAACTTTACCCGCCGGCGAAAGATGTTTTTTTGTAATTTTCAATTGAATGACAGCCGTCTTTTTTTTGAAATCCAAATTGGCCGGTGAATACCCTAGAAGTTTACCAAATTGATCAGGTTTACGGTAATTATTGAACTTTAAATTTTTCTTTTTAAACATACTGAAAATGGTCCCACTTGTGCAGCCAACTGTCAGTTCATTTCAACTGCGCAGTTTAAATTGATTAATCACGGCGCATAAATCACCTGTCAGTTTGCCAGTTTTGGCATTCGCTTCTAATATGGGTCATGGATTTTCTAACAGCTTTTCTAAAAGCCTTTGCTCTAATGACTTTGATACAATCTCTGCGATACCTATTTTTGTCTGGTGGCGCTTTTGGTTTGACCAATTTGCTAAGTGAAAAATGGAAACAAAAGCATCGAATTCAAAATAAACCGCCCGAGAAAAGGTTTATCATAGCGGAACTTAAAAATTCTGCCGTCACCATGATCGTTTACGGCCTGCTGATTGGATTTTTTTTCAACAAAGAATTGATTGGTCATACTAAAATCTATTTTCAGGCCGAGGACTATGGTTGGCCCTGGATGATCATCAGCTTTATTTTGATTTGGCTGATTCACGACACCTATTTCTATTGGATGCACCGGCTGATGCATGAAATTAAGTTTTTAAGACCCTATCACCACGCTCATCACATGTCTTTAAATCCAACTCCATTCGCCTCTCAATCTTTCCATTGGGTCGAGGGTGTATTTGAAATCATTTGGGTGGTACCCGTCATTTACCTAATCCCATTTCATCAGGGCACTTTGATTGCCTTTTCATTCTTTACCTTGCTTTACAATATCTATGGCCACCTGGGCTTTGAAATCATGCCTTCGTCTTTCCGCCAGATATTTTTCTTTCGCTGGCTCAACACTTCGACCCATCACAATTTGCACCACAAAGCTTATCTCAATGGAAACTATGGCTTTTATTTTCTATTTTGGGATCGCTGGATGAAAACAGAAAAAAACTAAGTCTAAAACTGACTAAACTTTTGTCAGTACTCTCTTATTTTCACACTCCCTTTCAACTTCTATAATTGCTGCTAAGATGCGCCATTGTTAAAAATGTAAAGACGTAAGGGTGATTTATGTACAAAAGGATTGTTTCCACTGCCATTTTTGTTTCCTTGTCGATCTATTCAGCCCTAGCCGCTGCTGGAGATAGCTCAACCAAAAGAAATACCGCCAACATTTGGCCGACGATACCTTTCGTCCGTGGAGCTGACCTTTGCCGATATGCCGATGCTTACGGCCAAACACGCACTCAATACGTTCAAAAAATGACAAACCTAGCTTCCCAATTGATGTGGGTCGGCGCCGGTGGCCGAGAAGCTTTGGGACTATTGACTCAATTTAATGAAATGTATGATCGGAATTTAGCCATTGCGACTGCGAGTAACTATCTAGATGTCACACTAGAGTCGACCTTAAAAGCCTACGTAGACCAAATGTATCGCGACTTGCGCCCACGCACCAAAAACATTAGTTTTACCAACGTGAACAATGTTTTGAGTATCGTTCGCTCGGCCAACCAAGGGATGCGCGAAGGTTACCTAGACGCTGATTTGCTAAAAGATTTGGATTTTATCGCCTATGGAACCTACGCCTTTGCTCCAAATTGCCAAGGGGACATTCAAGTGACTTTGCATTTGATTGGCCGGGACGACGAAACTAGATCCTACGTTGGAACCGGAAGACCGGGCCAAGTTATGCAAGAGATCGCATCTCGCCTGTTTGAAGACTTCCAGCGAACTCACTTTCCAACTAAACTCAAGCTAGGCAACAAAGTCATTCAACTGATTGGTGGAATGAACGGTTCCGTTGATCAAGCGGCTTCGCCAAAATTGGCCGAAGAATTTTGCCAAGTTCTGGGAGCAAGACTTCCGACAGCCATGGAACTTGAAATTTCCAATGGCTACGGCGACTGGTCCGGCGGAGTCAGCTTTGGTGATAAAGTTTGGGCACTTGCCAACGGAAAAGTCTTTGCGCCGCAATTGCGAAACCCAACACCAATTCGCGAACAGTGGGAAGTGAACGACAAAGAGTTCTTTTACTATTGCGTGAAACCCTAAAGGAGTCTTATGAAAAATCTTTTACTGTCTTTTTGCTTTTGTTCAACCTTATCTATGCTAGGCAATATGGCTCAAGCCATAGAAATTGAAAGCCCTTGTCAGCCAAATGAAACAATCTTGGTCGATATCGTCAGCTCAGAATTTTCAGACTTCATCACGAACAGATATACTGGTTTTGATCGCAATGGAAAGAGTCGAATTATTGCAGATGAAATCTATCGCGGATCTAGCAGTGTTTTTCGTACGGCTTCCTATTTTTCACCGTCGCAAAACCGCTTTCCATTCGCCAGGCTAGATCGTTCCCAATTTACAGAATTAGGAAGAATTCTATCGGGAGCAAGCCACAATTGCCCAGTCGTACTTACGGTCGTTTGTAAAACTGGCCGCATTGATCGAATTAGCCCAACTTGCAAAATGGTAAATCAATAGCCAAATAAAAACTGACCAGCCAAAGGGGTCAGGCCAGAATTTTACTATTGCGCAAAATAGGTCTGTTGAGTATCGTTAGGTATAATCTATGAAGATTCCGAAGCTGTACCCTTTGCCAAATCACTTTTTTGCCGACCTTGGGAAACCGATTCAGGTTTCGCCTTGCCTGAAAATATTCATTTGTTTAGATTTTGATTCAACTGCCGCTGAAAGTCTGGAGCATTTACCGGCAAAAGTCGTCGTCGCTGAACGTCCAGAATTGATCCCGGCAGTCGCCTTCAATGAATTTATTTTAGCTGAATTGGATTACCATGATTCACTTCACAACTGAAATTTTAAACTCCAATATTGGCGGAATTGGTTCGGTTCTGTCGCAACTTTATCTGAACAAAAAAAACGACGATCGCTTTGTCTTGATCAGCATCGAGAAACAAAGACCAGCAGATTTACCAACAGATGTCTTCTATCTAAACTACAAAGACTATCTGAACAATCAACCCATCCCAGGGATCCATATTGAAACTGATGACGTGGTTTTTGTTCACCATTTAGCGCTGATGAAAAAGAATATGCCTGGCAAGGTTCAGTTTGTCTCGCACAGCAATATCGACCTAGAGTTTAAAATCAATCCGCTGACTGGGATTAAAGCCGTCGAACAATTTTATTTTTCATTAAAAAACTCCGATGGCGTCGTCTGTGTCTCGGAATCTGAAAAAAAATTGATGAAAGATTTGTGCTTGAAACATGTTGGACCTAAAAAAATTCAAGTTGCTTACAACGGACTCACTGCCTCTAAAAATCCCGATTTTAAAGAAAGTGGATATTTTGGTTACATTGGTCGAATGGATATTCGCAAAGGAATATTTCATTTAACCGAGCAATTTCCTAAAAACGAAAAACTTCTCATGGCCTCTGGCGGCTCAGAAAAATATCTTCCCAGCAGCTACCGCACCTTTCTACAAATTTGTCGAAATCACAATCAAGGACAAATTATTCCGGTTGGTTTTTGTGCAGGCCAAAGAAAGCTAGAGTTTTTTGAAAAAATTGAATGCCTAATTATCCCCTCTTTGTACGAACCCTTTGGAATGGTGGCTCTTGAGGCCATGGAGATGAATCGACCGATCATTGCCACAAAAGTGGGTGGCTTGGTCGAAATACTAGGAGAAGATCATCCCTTGTATTTCAATATTACCGATAACGGCTCACTTCCTGTTGTGATTGAAAAATATAAGAAGCTTTCCTTTTCTGAAAAATCTGTGATTGTGAAGCGCCAGCGAGAAAGGCTGGCACTTTTTAGTTCCGAGAAAATGAGTGAAGCTTATCGAAAAATAGCCGAGGCGTCCTAAGCGCCCCTTCTACCCCTGCGATTTTTAGGTTCATCATCAAACATACTTTCGATATCTTCCCAAGCGCCGCCCGCAGACCTCGGAGCAATATCTCCGCCTTTAATTGCAGCCTGAAAGCGAGCATGATCCGCTTCATTTGAAAATAGATTGCTCCACAATGGTTCTATATCACCTCTCATATAGGCAAAGCGTGCACCTTGAGTGTAACTTGTGTCCACCAATAGAATCTGCCCACCTTCATCTACCATAAAGTTGCTTGCCTTGACATCAATAGGAACTCGATTCTCGAAACTCGCTTTATAAATCGCTGCCAATTGCTGAATATGATTATCGGTCAAAGAGTTCTGAAGGTGATCTAAACCAACGCCATCGACTTTTTCTTTAATCAAAAAGCTTCCGTCTGCTGCACTATCAACTATCCGTGCGTGCGGGATTCCCGCCTGGCTCAACGCTTCGCTTGCCGCAATTTCATCTTGTGTGTGAATTCGGTCTAACCTTGAATTCGGCAACTTTAAAACCAAATTTTCTGCGCCTTCATTTTGAATCGAATAGACTGAACCTTTCGCTCCCTGGCCAATCAACTCGACATTCACCGAAAGCTCTGGATTTAATAAAACCGAGGTCACGGCTTTTGGATTTGCTGGCAAATTGTCCCCAACTCTTAGGTCTGCGACAAGCCCCGAGTTCCCAAAGAAGTCCTCGACTGGCGGATTGGAAACGATTCTAAATTGATCTTCGACCACTAAACTTGCTGGCGCAGGCTCTTGATTCTTTAGTATTTGAATGTACTCTTGTCGATCTGCAATATCTTGAAACAATTGCTTTTGCGCGTCTTGCAATTCTTTAAAGTGAGTAAGTCCAGCATCTAAACGTTCACCAATTAATTGTGGTACCTGAGCAGGATCTACTCCGTTCGGCAAATCCACTTCAATTGACTTCATGGCGTTCTCTGCGTCCTGGTAGCGAACCGAATACTGAGTGTCTCGACCCGTCATCTCGCCAAAAAATTTACTGGCAGGTTGCGCATCGACCATGGCTTTTCCAGAAGAAAGAGCCTCTTTAACTGTTGAAATTTCTTGTAAGGAGCGATTTCCTAAGTCAGTACTGCTGTAGGAACTGTGCAAAGCATGATGATTTAAAAGCACTTCTGCTTCGCCTACCTTGCCATCTTTAATCAAAGCATCAACCATTTCTATGGCCGATTTACCGGACACCAAATGAGCAGAGGGCTCATCACCACTGAACCTGGCTTCGTAGGCACCATTGCCAGCAGAATCATTTTTAAAACTAAGTCCTGCATCGGTCGGTATGTTACCAGCTTTTCCCGCAGCCTCATTCTGGTAATGAAGAACCTCATGATCAAAAGTTGCTTTTCCAAGGACTGCATCATTTAAGGCCGCATCTCGCATAATGATTCGACCGTTGATCTCGCCACCAAACCAAACAGCTTCTGGGGTTTCGTAAAGATTGATCGGTTTACTTCTTAAGCCAGGAATATTATCTCTGTTAACAAGAACAAGACCGCCTTCAACAAGCTTTGCTTTATTGGCATCAAATTCAGCCTGCAAATCCTCAACACTCTTGGAACTTGCAATATTCTGCTCCATTTTCGCCACTAGCTGTTCACGGGGTGTCTCTTTAATATCCGCCAACATTCCTTCAAGCTTTTGACTATTGACAGTCGTGTCGGCATTTCGACCAGCTTCACGCATGCGATCAAGGAATTCGTTTGAGATATTTCCTTCTTTGACTGCAGGCACTAATGCACTGTCTTCAAAAACATTTCGACCGATCGGTATAATCGCATCTTCGAGCTCTTCCATCGCGTTGGCCGCTGGCCTGATATTGATCATAGGTCGAGTTGCATCTGGATCAAAAGCTTCCTGCTTGATTCGCGAAAAATCCAACTCGCCTGGCTTACCTCCCGGAGTGATCTCTCCGCTTTTCAATCGAGCTTGAATATCTTTTCCTGCCGCCAACAACTCATCACGATAAGAAGCTTGCCGTTCCGTGATTCGAGCTATATCAGCCATATCATTGCGACCAGCCACCACAATACGACTGGCCACTTCTTTCAACTCGGATGGCAATAGATCATTTGAGACGGTCATTCGATAGACACCCTCAAACTTAACACCATCCACTTCATATTTGACCGGGACACTTAACCATTTTCCATCAGGAACATTAGAATCCGTAATCAAATCACCTAGCAAATGCCCATTCGACTGAAGATATTGTTCAGCGGAATCTAACACCTGATTGTTCACCTTAAAAAGTTCAACCTGACGCTTCAAAATGCCATCAATTCCACCGACCATTTTTCCAGCATTCGCTAATGCCTCGGCATCCGGTGTTCCGCCTGCCAACATTCTTCTAATTTCAGCTGAAAGGACATTCGTTGTATCCACATGACGAGGCAATTCATCAGCCGCAAAACCTTTAACAATATAGCCGCCGGCTGCATTGTTTTTTTCAATTAAAGCAAAATCACCTTGGGCGGTCTGCGGAATGATTCTTGATTCTCGAGCATTGTTCACCACACCAGAAAAATCAGATTGGGCGTGATGCAATTCATGATTCATGATTGCGATTTTTTCGCTATCCGTTGCGCTCGCTCGAACCCACAAGGTTCTAGTGTCCGGCTCCCACATTCCCAATGCCGTTTTGAATTTATCTGTTGCTTCCATTTCCGCAGTGATCCATTTCACCTCCGCGTTCATTTTAGCGGCATTATCTAATAAGGTATCAATTAAACCTTGAGCAGTTTTCGTCGCTGCCACTGGATCTGCGCTCTCAAGTCTTCCCAAAGTTCTTTCAAATCCGTCTGCCATATCAGGATGAGCTGATCTCAATGGATCAACTCGATTGGCAACTGCATTGATCTGAGCTGCAACATCAGCGGATGTAGCATTATTTATTGGTTTTACTTCAGCAAACTGTAGGCCTTTGTGATCGGCAGCATCTCGAATTGTCAAACTTGCGACATCAAGATTTTCAGCACCATTGGCTGCTCTAACAATTAAGGCCTGCGCATCGGCAAGTTCTTGTCCGACCAGGTGATCTGCGACAAAGACATTCGCACGGTCCGCCGCCGCAGCCCTAAACTGGATCAAATCATCGCCTTTCATTCCGGAAGCGATCGCCATCCGATCTGCTTCAACTAAATACTTTTGCACAGATGACAGCGCTGATTCTGAAGCATTATGAACTCCATCATTTTTAATCAGCACACTAGACCATTCTAAATCTTTTGCTGCGTTCTCCAATCGAGACAATTGAATCGACGCAGCCGAATTGGGCTGGCCATTTACAAGCGCCAACGAGTAGGCTTCGTCAACTACAGGACTGTTATTGATCTCTTGTCGAACCAAATTGATTTCAACATCGGTTAACTTTGGAGTCGTCGTTGGATATTCTATTGATGGAAAACCTGAGCCGTCCACATCAGGAAGTTTCGGTAGTCCGCCATCGCCAAGATCCGGTAATTTTGGAAATGAAATATCCGCAACCTCTCCGCCATTGCCGCCGAAATTAAAAGTTCCATCTGGATTGAATCCTGCCATTTGATCTGCTGATCTCAGTGCTGATCCACCTGTTAAATCGATTACTTTTGGATTACTCGCCGGCATCAGACTTGGGTCGTCCACCAAAGACAAGTCATCCAAAGAAACTTTTGGCCTTAGATCAACTGGTGTAAAGTTTGGCTCAACATTAACCTTATTTAAAAATACACCGGCTTGTTCACCTTGAATTTTGTAAAGGATCATATCGTGGCCCATTTGATCTTTTAAAATCGAATTGACCAAGTCTTTGTCTCCACCACTGGCGTTGGTCATTTGTCGATAGATCGTTTCGCCTGAAACTCTAGAACCATTTCCGACAGCAGCAGAAGCTTCTCTCGCACTCATACCTGAGGCTTCTAAATAGGCCCTTGCGTCTTGAGCTGAATAAAAACTGTCAACATCAAATGGCTTTTGAATCGTGACCTCGGGATCAATTTGGTAAACTGTTCCTTTGTTCCCGGCATAAAGAACCGCCACATCATTGTCAGGCGTTGAGGTGGCATAAACTCCAGCCCCTCTTAAGTTTTGCTCACCCACTGGCCTTTGCCCATAAACTGGATCCATTTCTGTTAGGCCATCGCGAGTGCTTCCACTATATCGAATGCTGTTTGCTTTATCGAGCATCTCTTGCGACGGGACTCCGACTTCAGAAACTCGATCTAAACTAGAACCACTGCCAGCGGATACATCACTAGAAACCGAAGTTGTGCCCGAGCTCACTGGCGTCCGATCGGCACTTTTCACAATCTGCAAGTCACCAGCTCCAGCAACTGGCGTGAATTCAATTGAACCATCATTTCCAATCTGCATTGAATCCGTATTATTGCTCAATCTTCCACTGCCAGAATTGGTCGTTAAATCAACTTTAACGTCACCGCCTAAAGTTGGCTCGACTCGAGAGCCAACATTGACATCTAGATTGGAATTTAAATTCAAAGTTGGTTCCACTCTAGATCCAGCTCCGAGATTGATGGTGGAATTTAAATCCAAAGTTGGCTCGACTCGACCGGCACCGGCGTCTCGACCCAGGGTTGTTGCCGTATCTGTCAATCGAACAGTTCCATTATTAGCTAATCCAAGTAGTTCATCAGCTGACTTAATGCCCACTCGATCCGGCATCATTCCACCGGCAGCATCAATGACAAGACTTGTTCCGGCTTTTCCTGCTGTAATCAATCCGTCAGTAGATACTGCGGTTGCGGTAGTCACACCTTTGGTCAACCCAACTCCACCTGCAACTGTCGCCACGGCCCCCAAAAACTCAGCTGTCGCTGCTGCAACTTGAACCGGAGTTGCGTTAGGATCATTCATCACTTTCCAAGTTCTTTCAACTGCGCCGACTGTTGAATCATAAGCTGTATGTAAAACAGCCCCCGTCATGACCAACGCAAGTTCAGTTTTACTGTCTGTATTTGCATTCATTCGTTGCGCTGTCCCTTGCACCGAATCGACAGCCGCAGACATGACTGCGCCCAATGCCTCCATCGCGGTCATTGGTTCACTGCCCGCAGGAGTGCGACTTTCTAAAAACTCGACTCCTTTAGCTATAACTAAATCATAAAGTTGAGATGATCCTTCAGAAAGTTTTCCAAGATTGGTCAGAATCGTTGAAGGCCCTCCGCTATACACAGGCTCAGAGCCCGCTACAGGATTTCCAAGAGCATCATAGGTCATCCCACTGTCTGAACTAGAATCCGTTGAAGTGGAACTTGAAGGACTTGTTGAAGCAAATCTAGCATTCTCTCGAGCAGCCACATTGGCAGCATAGTCAGTATCTGCCTTTACTTGAGATGCAATTGCTGTATTGGTAGCACCTGCGACCCCAGCATTCAACGTAGAAGCATCAATGCCCGCGACATTCGCAGTGCCATTGTTGACTATGTCCATAGCTGACTGACTGCGAGCCAGATTATATGACTCGGCCACGTTAGATCCCAAAGTTTGCAAAATCTCGGGACTTAGTTTTGAAGCCAATCCTGGATTGTTGGCTAAATAATTTTTCGCAAACTGTGCAGCTTCAGCCGCAGTGCCTGTGTGATAAGTTTTACCTTCCCACTCAAAAGCACCAACGCCTTGCCCTTTAGCTGTAGCGAAAGCTTGATTAAATCCTGCGCGATCAGAAGTGTCTGTTTGAATGGAAATCATGGAACTACCAGGAGTCTGATCAATTGCCACACCATTTGCTAACACCGTTCTGGCCCCTGTCATTTTACCGTCTTCGTAAGTCGTATAGGTGGTGCTGCCGTTTGCATTTTGAACTTCATGAGAAATCAATTTGTTGTTGGCATCAAAGGTGGCTTGACTGCCATCTGCCTGAACAACCATTACATGCCCTGTTTCGGCTGAAACTTTTCCAGCCATTTGGGTTGTGCCGCTTTCATCAGTTTTAATAATCAATCTATCACCATTATCTAAAGTGACGCTGTCCACCCTTGGTTGATTGGTGATTTCTGGTGAACTTGCGGAAACCTTATCCAATTCAGCATAAACTTCTGCTTCGGTTAAAACAGGGGTCACTGGCCCCAGTTCTTGTTGATGTTCGATCGCAGCGTCCAGATTTCCAAATTCCGTATCTTGATTAACCGTAGCAACGGGTTCGCTAACTGTTACCGAAGACCCACTTGTGTTACCACTACCAAAACCAGGCGAATTGAAATTATTGACGAAGGTGTTCGCAGCAGACGAAGAAATAGAAAAGCCAGAACCATTTGAAAAACTACCTTGAATATTTCCGATACTGCCATCTTGACCGACAGTTGTAGTATAATTCGAACCACCTGAAGTCGTTACTGAAACTTGTCCGTTGCCAGAGAAAGTATAGCTATTGCCGTTGTCCATGATTGTCTCAGATGAAAAATCAGGAGCACCATCCATTCCGTTGTACATTGGAGCGCCACCACTGTATCCGCTGCCGCCGCCGCTGCTCATCATTCTAGCTTCTGCTTCTTTCGCGGCAGCACCCGCACTAGCTTTAGCGTAGTCATCCCATTCGTCTTTAGCGCCTTGATCATCTACCGCTGTGATTGCCATATTGGCTAGAACTGGAGCATCAGCCGGAGGTGTTTGAGAAACTGGCGTATCAAGATCTGGAAAAGTCATTTGAGCACTAGAGGACTCGGTTGAGTCAAAATTAAATTGATCTTCGACTGAACCAAAATCCGCAGCCCACGAATCATCCCAATCATTTAACCAACTATCTGAATCTAAGTCGGAACCCACACCCCAATCATCGAAATACAAATCTTCATTGGATCCCCAGTCATCACCACCGCCATCACTTCCAAATTCGTCCCATTCCAAAATAAAATAAAGTGGTGATAAACGCATAAGCCCCCTTAAAAATTCGCGCGACAAGTCGAAAACCTGATCTGGTTTAACATTATCTTATCGGTAAAAATTGAGACTTCTTGAGACGAATGTCCTGAAATGAAACAAACTGAACGGCTCGTTTAGCCGTATCAATTCGAGACAAAATGATGATCAATTCGAATAGACCTAGGCGCCTCTTCTTCTATTTTTAGGTTGCGGCTCCTCAGAAAACATTTCTTCAATATTTTTCCAAGGATCATCAGCTGGTTTTAAACCAAAATTTTCAATTGGCTTAACTTCAGCCACAGGCTTAGCCAAACCAAAATCTTGAGCCTTTTCTAACAATGGGCTCATTCGATCCATCAATACGTCAGGAATCAATTTTGTCGGCGAAGTGACTCCAAGACTGACCATCGGTTGAATTTCGACTTTCATATTGGTGATCAATGCAGAAAGCTCTGCCGGAACCGCTTGACCCGATGCCTTTAAATCATTTTCTAAAGTGATCAATCGACTGAATTCGCCTCGAATTTCTGCAAACTGCGGATTAACATCCACCGCTGCAACAACAGCCTCGCCAACCACTCTTACTTCTGGTGCAACATACTGCTGAGCCTTTTCCAAAAGTGGGCTCATGCGGTCCATCAATACACCTGGGATTGGAGCCTCAGAAGTTGCAGCTCCTAGATTAACCATCTGTTTGATGTTTGTATTCATGTCAGTGATAGTTTGAGAAAGCTCTGCCGGAATCTCTTTACCTGCGGCTCTCAAATCCGCTTCTTGTTTTACTAAACCATTGAAAGTGTCACGAATCTCAGCAAACTTAGGATTCACTTCTCCCAAAGGCAGTTGCGCACTTTTAGTATCAAAGATGGCGAGTTCAACTTTACTTACTGATGCGGGCTCATCCACCAAGGACAATTCGCCCATAGAAACTTTTGGTCTAAAATCAACCGGAGTAAAGTTTGGCTCGACCGCAACTTTATCTAAAAACACACCAGCTTGTTCACCTTGGATTTTATAAAGGATCATGTCGTGACCCATTTGATCTTTTAAGATCGTGTTGACCAAGTCTTTATCGCCACCATTTGCAACTGTCATCTGCTTGTAAATCGTCTCACCTGAAACACGCTGTCCGCTACCGATCGCAGCTGAAGCTTCTTTAGGGCTCATACCAGCACTTTCAAGATAAGCTTGCGCATCTTTAGCCGAATAAAAACTATCCACATCAAATGGTTTTTGTATCGTCACATTAGAATCTATTTGGTAAACAGTTCCTTTGTTGCCAGCATAAAGCACGGCAACGTCATTGTCTGGAGTCGCCGTTGCATAAACTCCAGCTCCCTTTAAATTCTGCTCTCCCACTGGTCTTTGACCAAACACTGGATCCATTTCAGTTAGACCTTCGCGAGTGCTTCCGCTAAAACGAATGCTATTGGCCTTATCTAACATTTCTTGTGAGGGAACTCCGACCTCAGCTATTTTGTCTAAACCAACTCCAGATTCAACTGGTGCACTGGTTGCCACCGAAGAACTTGGAGATCTTTCTGCACCCTTCACAATTTTAAATTCGCTAGCTCCTTCAACAGGCGTGAATTCTATCGCACCTTCATTCACGATATGCATCATATCCAATTTTGGAAAACCACCATCCAATGATGGAAAATCTAACGAAGGCGTTGCTCCAGAAACAGCCGAGACGCCAGGGATTTCAGATTTGCCTGCCATCGGAATTTCCAGATCCGGCATCAACATATCAATTGGCTTTGGAGGAGCCGTATCTACGACTCCATCAAGGACGCCACCTCTAACTTGCCTCAAATCTGCAACCGCAACACCACCAATATCAGCTATTTTAACTTCTGGGATTTTAGCAACAGTTGTCTCAAAATTTTTCTGCAAATTGGTCGTGCGTTCCAAAGCTCGATCAATCGAACCGCTAGCGTCAGAAAAAAGTCCGATCATCTTTTCTTGTGCTTGTTCTTGCGAAAGACCTCTTTCAAGTGGATAACTGAATTGAAATGATTTTCCATCGGCAGTTTTCACATCAACTGTGTAATCGACAATATTCGGTCCATACTTTTGAGATTCAACTTCACTTGTGCGGATGGCTGAAGAATCTTTTAAGGCCTCAGAAATATCTGCTCGAACTGAGTTAAATTCATTGCCTAAATTTTCCGAATGGGTAAACGCCTGTCGAGTCGCAGAAACCATGTCACCACTGACACCTGCATCAATTTTTGAGGTGTTAATAGCCGTAGTCGTATACATCTGTTTGATCTCATCCGCACGCCAACCTTCGCCAGCGCCGTAAACGGAACTATTGTCCATAGAGGTTAACTTGAACGACAATGGGTGCTCAGTAATTTTACCATCTTGAAAAGCCCGATTCATAGCAACGTGACCAGATTCATGGGCAATTGTTCCGGCATATAGATCAGGATTTCTTAAAGCATCCTCAGACAACAAAACCATATTCCTACCGGTACCATTTTCAATTCCAGCAGCCCCACCAAAAGTAGCTGCTCCGTCTTTCTCTGCCTCTACTTTAATTTCAATTTTAAACTTATCTAATTTCTTCATGGCGCTATCCCCACCATGACTTGGAACAACAGCACCATCTGCTATGACATTATTAGCACGACCAGATCCAACAACCTTCATTTCATCAAAGGTAGACTTTTCAATCAAAACAGCCGGGTCCATTGTTGGCTCTAGTCTTATCGAAGACGAACCACCACTATCGTTGGCAATTTCAGGTTTACTTAGACTATTTGGTTTACTAACCCCCGGAACCAGATCTAAAACAGTCGCGACTGCATTAGCTGCTGCTCCAACAACTTTCCATGTGTCAACTGAGCCATTGCCGCCTTCAGTTTTAAATGCATCTATCAAACCTTCGGTCGCACTGTAAGTTCCAATTCCAGTTCCCGCAACTGCAACAGTACCGGTTGTAACTGTAACTCCTGCATTTAAGACGTTTGCAACCGTAGAGCCTGGCGTTGCCAGCCTGGTTAACTGCGAAGCTCCCGGCAATACAGAACCTACTATGTTCAATACATCTCCTGCCGTTTGCATATTTAATCCAATTGGATCATTTGCCAATCGATCCGCTGATAAAATTTGGCTCGTGCCGGGCAAAGTGCTCATAACCCCCGAAGCCAAATCAGATGTTTTTGATCCCGCACTAATAGATTGAACAATACTTGCACCATTGTTACGAGCAGCATTAAATCCATCGGAATAATCAGTCGCTGCGTCTTTTAGCATGTTAACAAAATTACCAATTGCCCCAGCATTAGGATCATAGCTTCTGGCATTAGCCATCGCACCATCATTACGAATGTTTTCAATCGCAGTCGCCGTAGAGGTAGAAGTCGGTGGAGTTGTGGCTGCAAACCGTGCGTTCTCGCGAGCCGCCGCATTGTCTGCATATTCAGTACTCTGGGCACCAAGCTCCCTATTGTATGCCGTGTTGCCCGCTGTAACCGCAGCTTGTGTCAGGGCAACCCCAGTCTGGTCACTTGCCGCTCGTCGATAGCCTTCAGCCGTGACCTGACTAATGATAGCCGCATTCACTGTGTCTTTTCTAGAATCGGTCAGACTTGAAGCGTCCACAGCATTTGTCAATGGGCTAGCAGCCGCAGCAACCTGATCAGCAGTAAAAGTCGGCCTGACTGATCCATCTTGCAATGTCACGTTGGCTTCGCCTCGAGCTCGCGCTTCCCGCATCAACTGACCATTCGTTTTGTCAGCATCATTTGATCGATCATAAATTGTGTTTTGTGGAACAACAATTTCCTGACCTACTTTTAGCATATTTGGATTTTTTGCTAAATCTGGATTTGCGGCCAAAATATCCTGTACCGTAGTTCCATTTGCTTTTGCAATTTTCTCCAAATTGTCGCCCCGGTGAACTTCGACAGCGACAGCTTCTTGCGATATACCATCCAACTCAGCTTCTTCTTCATCCGCAACTATAGCCTCACTACCAGCCAAAGGACGTTGAATAAGTGCCCCATCAGGGGAACTGTCTGCCTCAGGAACTACGATTCCATTTGCAGCATTGATTTCCGCTGCAGTCTTAGGTTGACTGACAGGTTGTGCGGCTGGCGCAGAAGTCAATCCTTCAGAACCTGCAACGTTCATTAACGTAGCCTCTGCTTGCTGAGCGGCGGCGACAGCATTTTCATTACGCTGTTCTGCTGCCACAAGCTCAGGCGACACCAACGCTACACCTGTAACCGTTTGTTGATATTTAGCTAGGTTTGCGTCTTCTTGAGAAATTGCCGCATTCAAATTATTTCCGGCTGCGACTGCATTTGCTTGCGCTGCCTCAAAATCTTGATTTGCTTGGGCCAATTCAGGGGAAACCAACTGCACTGGCTCTTGTGCTTGAGGTTGAATTGTTGCGACTACTAGCCCCTCTGAACTTGCAACTTGCTGTAATTTTGTTTCTGCTTGCTGAGCGGCGACGACAGCATTTTCATTACGCTGTTCTGCTGCTACAAGCTCAGGCGACACCAACGCTACACCTGTAACCGTTTGTTGATATTTAGCTAGATTTGCGTCTTCTTGCGAAATTGCCGCATTCAAATTATTTCCGGCTGCGACAACAGCTTCCTGTGTCGCCTCAAAATTTTGATTTGCTTGTGCCAATTCAGGGGAAACCAGCTGCACTGGCTCTTGATTTTGCTGAAGCATCTGACCTGTGCTGATCGGACTTCCAGATCCATCGGTAACCACGGAACCATCAGAGGAAGTCAAAAAGCTTGCGGCTGAGGTTTCAGCAACTGGGGGGATTTCAACGGCTGCAGGCAACTCCATCTGCAAAGGCTGCAGAGGTTCTAGCTCGGGAAGATCCGGCATCACGAGGGGCTCAAGATCTGGAAGCTGCTCAAGGTTAAAATCCGTCGTCCAATCATCACCGCTACCTAAAAAACTAACGTCGTCGCCCCAATCAAATTCTTCTTCAATTCCTAAATCAAACTCATTAAAATTCCCGTAGTCGCCACCACCAAAATCGCTTCCAAATTCATCGTCTTCCAAAAGAAAATTAAGTGGCGATAAACGCATAGGTCCCCCATGAATAACTCAACTAAGGTTGATTCTATTTAACATTAACTTATCGGCAAATTTCGCTGCCTCTTAAGACATAAGTCCCGAGGTATTGCTGAATTGACTGTCTCAGTTCGAAACATTTTTTGATAGGGCTGGCTATTTTATCCGCCGCCAGCTCTTTTATATGGAATTGCATCATCTTCAGAAACAACATTACTGCTAGCCTGCGAAGGCCTATTGAGATCCTTACGACTATCCCAAAACTGTTGGGTCGAGTCTGACTTCAAGATGCAATTGACTCCACCCATTCTGCTTAAATATTCATCCGAAACACTTGCCGGCAAAAAGTGAACACGGTCTACACCCAACCTTTGATATTCAGCCCGAATCATCTCTTCGGCCTTCGGGTCCCCTCCCAACATCACTGCAAAGTTACCGCCGTCTTTTAAACTTGTCCCTTGCTCAAGGTTCATAAAATTCATCTGCCTAACATCACCAGGCCGAGAGCCCTCCACTGTTAGAACTCCTGGAATTTTTTGAATTGGTACCCCTTGATCATTTAACTGTTGAGTCACAATATTTTCAAATACCAACTGTTGTTCTTGTCTGGCTTCACTTCGCTGCAAAGCTCCTTGCAGCTGCTGATCCGTCCAACCTTCTTTACCTGCGCGGTCGCGAATTAAATCTCTTTCAAACTCACCAGCTTTTTGCGCATCATTCATCACCACAGTTCCATCTGGTCGCAAATTCATTCTCATATCAATGTGAAATTCGCCTGGCTGTTCAATCACAATGACCTTATTGACTCCCAAATCTGCAGCCATCATCTTAGTCACATCCGCATTTTCAACTTCAACACCATCTTTATTTAAAAGATATTTAGAAACCGTCACGCTATCCGCACCGACTATCGCAAAGGTTCCATTTTCATTTTGGCCCACTAAAGAATTTCCACCTTCAATATAGGTGTAAGACATATCCAGCCACTTCCCACTTCCGATAGTCTCTGCAGCCACAGAAGCTTGCACTCCACCCGCGCCAACTGGCAAATAGGTTTGTCCTTGAAACTCAACAGTTCCAGCATATTTTTTTGCATCTTCAGGTGACATTCCAGACTCGATCAAACGAGTTTCTCGCCCTTGCAAAGTCGCGTTCATAAAATCTTGCATGTATAAATTTTGTCCGCCCGGAACAGGACCATTCTGAACGACTGGAACCGTAATGTTCGCTGGCCCTCTTAAGGATCGACCGTCTTCTTGCCAAGGATCTGAATTGGCGGCAGTTGGATTTCGCACCAACGACAATGTCCCCTCAGGACTCAATTGCTGAGTCACTCGGTTGAGATCACCTTGATTTCCAGTGTAAACTACTTTGAATCCTTCTTCCTCGGCAATCGCAGCTAAAGCCGAAACCGTCACGATTTCGGTTTTGACCAAACTTGCTCCAAAAGATCCAATATGGATCTCTTTGATTGGCATATTGCCGTTCTGCAAAGGCGCTCCATTCGCTAACTCAACAACTTCGCCGGTTTCCTTAAAATAGTCCAATCGCCCTTGCCGATACTGACCCGCAATTTCTAATGCTCGGTCCACCTCGGTCCGATTCAAAGGATCAACTGGATAAACGGGTTTCGAAAGCACCGAAAGGTCTTCATACTCTTGGGCACCGTCGCCCTGATCTTCAGTGCCGACAACCTCGAATGAATTTGATTTTATAAGACCACCGGACTCATCAGCGTCTTCTGCATAACTTAAACTGCCGTCTTGCGCTTGAGTGTTTTGCTTAGACTGCGGCTGAAATTCTGCTTCTACTTCAGCTTTTGGGACGCCGGTGTATACGTTTTGTTTTCCATCAGATAAGGTTTCGGTAATCGTAAAACTTTCCGGATCTTCAGAATCCGGAACGGCTGTGGTAATTCTGGTTTCACCAGTGGCCGGATTCACCTCGTACATCACTGAGCCATTTTGTTCCTGACCTGGAATTGGATTGAATACAACTTGAACTGCATTTCCTTCAGCTCCGCCGTCAACGACGGAAATATGCGTAACCGCAGCGCCATTTGTATTTGCTTGTGCCGCTAAATCCGCTAACTCTTGAACGGAACTAGTGATCACTGGATTTTCAGCCAAAGGAAAAACCGGATATTCCTGCACCAAAGGAACTAATTCTACTGTTGAAGTTGGCAATAGATCTGATTCAAAGGTAGGAACTTCAACTTCAGGAAAAGCTAATTCTTCATCAAACGAAAAATCATCTACCCATGAATCATCTAAATCACTTAACCAACTATCTGAATCTAAGTCGGAACCCACTCCCCAATCGTCGAAATAAAGATCCTCGCTGGATCCCCAATCATCACCGCCACCATCACTTCCAAACTCGTCCCATTCCAACAGAAAATTAAGTGGCGATAACCGCATACGTCCCCCATGAATAACTCAACAAAGGTTGATTCTATTTAACATTAACTTATCGGTAAGATGGGTGACTTCTTGAGACGTAAGGCTTGACGGGTGGCTAGTTGGAAGCCACTTAGATAGAACTACTAGAGTGATTCAAAATGAGACTTAAAAAAGCCTCTGCCCGCAAAATCTTATTTCATTCAAATAGAAAAAACTCCTTACCTATCCTGCCTTTCCTACTATTTTTCCTTCTGTTTTTGCTAAACAATTAAATGCACCCTCATTTTTGGTGAAATTTTGCGTCAAGCTTGCATCTAAAAAATACACTCTTTGAATTCCTAGTTCATTATATCGAGACTCAACCACGGCTTGAAGTTCAGGTGGTCCACCCAATGAAATCGCGATCCGAGACCCATCTTTAGGGCTGGTTCCTTGCTCGATATTTATAAAGTTATATTGATCATTACCCACGGTAAAAGCCCCTGCCATTCGTTCTACTTTAAGCCCTTTGCTAGTAGCTTCAGAAACATATGCATTTTCAAGCTCCACTCCTTGGGTTTGGCGGGAGACACTTTCATTTACGAAAGTTACATATTGCCCTTGGGTCATTTTGCCGGCTTCAAACTGCTGCGCCAAAAGCTGCCTTTCCAACAGTCCAGCCGCAGCGCTATCGTTTACCAAAACAGTTCCCGGTCCAATCAAGGCTGTTCCTAAATCATTGTGGTAACCAACTTGAGGTAAAGAAATAACGGACTCAACCCCATAATCTACCTTCATTAGATTCAAAACCTGCTCATTTGAAAAAGAGGTTCCAGTTTGAGTCTTAAGAATCTGTTTGTTCCACTCAACGCTATCTTTACCCACAATCGCAAATTTAGTTCCATCTTCATTTACGCCGACCGAGATGTTTCCGCCATCAACATAGGTATAAGTAGTCGCGACACTTTTATTTTGTGCCAAAGTTTCGGCTACCGCGGCGTAGTTTGCTTCTTTTCCGCTAAATATTTGGTTTTCATTTTGCGGGCGATCGCCCATGAAGGCCTGGCCAGAGAAGCTCATGTTAGCAGACACCTTGCTTGGATCCGAAATCCCAGCTTCGGCAAAACTTTGCGCTCTTGCGTCGCCTACTGCGTTAGTCATATTGTTAATTCCCGTGCCAATTGCGATTGGCATGACAACATTGACTCCATCACGAACGCTTTTGTTGTCTTCACCCCAAGTGTCAGTTTTCAATGAAGTCGTCAGTTTTACAGAATCACCAAGACCAAGTTTTTCTACTGCAGCAATTTCTGTTTTTGTTCCGACATACGACAAGCCAATACCTTCTTGATCCAAAATAGCTTTCAAGCCTGGCAAAAGAACATCACTATGTCCTGACAGCACAATCGTACCCATAACCAAAGATCCATCCTGAGCAGGTGCTGATGGTACGTTTTTCGGTGCTACAATTTCACCCGTATCAAGAAAAATCTCTAAATTTTCCGCTCGAGTTGCCATCAATTGGTAAACTTTCGCATCAACCATATCCGTCGTAACAACGGGCTGAACTTTGTTAACCAAAAGGTCCGAGTCCAAAGCAGGCAGTTTATCGATAGTCGTCGTGTCTAGAGAAGTTTTACTTAAGCCATCTTCACTTGCTATTACTTTGACCGATCCAACAGTTAAAACACCACTCTCAATATCAACCTCATCGGAATCGGACATAGAGCCCTCTTCAAGCTCAACATCCGGCTCTGGTAGATCAACATTCGCCTTCGCGATCTCTTTCAATTGATCCGTCACATCCACTGAAACCTCAAGAAGCTGATCGTCAGTAATCAAAGTTTGATTTAAAATTGCTTGTCCGTCTTCGCCGACCTTGATGTCAGCAATAATTGTTGTCGCGACGTTTGATTGCGTATTGGTGCCAATCATAGTCATGCTATCGATATTTCCCTGGAACGTGACCTCAAGCCCTGATTTTAAGTACCCGCCAGTCTTGGCATCATACTCGGACTCGATTTGACTTACGGTCACACTACTTGTACCGCCTAAGTTAGTTGACACCGGAGAGTTCAGACCAGAAAAGTCGATCACCTTTCTCTTCTCCCACTGAACCGCACCGGTTTGATCCCCTTTTAAACTCGTCACATCTATGGTTTTAAAAATAGCACCTTGGTCGACGACGCTGCTGACATTATATGAAACGGAACCCTCACCATCCTTAGGAGTATTAGCAACGGTTGCAACGGGATCAACTGCCACGCCCTGAAATTCATTAAAATCTCTATTGGACAAATCTAGATTTGTTTCTGATAAGTTCAATGCCGGAATATTTACGAGTGGAGTCGTTTGGCGACTTTGTAAAGATTATAAATAACGAAAAACAAAAAAGGCTACAGAGTCGGTGCCGCGGCTTAAAAAATTTACTTCTGCGCCGGCAACAACACGGTTTGATTTTGCTTGCAATGTTGAAGGTTGATTGGCTGAATTTGAGCCAGTTATCACTGGCGTCAGATAGCTCGAAATTTGGCTTTGCAGCTCATTGTTTGCCAAAGTAGTGGCCACACCTTCAATGCCATCATTAGCGACTTTTGCTGTCATCAAAACACCAGAGGCGATGTCTTGATATAATTTTTTATCAACCTTATCGACTTTGTATAGATCTAACATATCATCAGCAACACTGCCGGCTAATTTTTCGACTCCTTTAAGAGCACCGCCGACTGCGCCGTCCCTCATTGCCGTCAGAATTTCATCTCCATCTTTTCCCTGCAGTGCCGCGCTCAGTCCGCCCGTCGCCATACCGCCTAAAGTTTGCCCAACAATTTGCCCAGCAGTTTCGCCAACAAATTTTGTTGCAGCAGTGCTAGTTGCGCTTGTCACGGAACTGCCAATCGGAGCCAACACCGCACTTGAAATTGCGCCATTTACAAATGCTTTGGTTAACGATGCTCCATCAATTTGTCCGGTTGTCACCAGCTGCATGCCTGCGGATACGCCGGTGTTGATCAATCCACCTTGAATCGCAGTGGTTGCAATTCCTGACAAAGATAAAGAACTAGTGGCAGCCGCGCCTCCGGCAGCAGCAGAACCCGCCGCTGCGCCAGCAGCACCTTCACCAGCTAACCAACTCAACGAAGCTCCGCCAGTATAGATTGCCGCTCCTACCGCAGCCAATGCAACCAAGGTTTCACCGTCGACGCCTAAATTTTCCTTGGCCCAGCCACCTTGGTGCTCACTATTGTATTGGTGGATATTGTTCCAAATTTGTGTTTCT
>CAZDHC010000025.1:0-17560 GCA_964505225.1 uncultured Bdellovibrio sp.
GAAAGTGATTTCGAGGGAACTTTAGTTCTAGAGAAACTGGCCGAGATCAATAAGCTTGAGGCCTTTTTCGAAGCTATCGACATGGATGACTTTTCTAAGGCTCGCAGTCTTATGAAACGGGCAAACATTGACTCTGAAACCATCGCAATCGTTCTTAGTAAAATGAGCGACGCCGATGGTGAACACTAGAAATTTTCTGTTTAAAATCAAAGTCTTTCAATCATGCTTCAATTCGCAATAGGGGCTATTCGAACAATCCATTTTTCTTCTAGGTAAGAAAGGTCTGATCTTGACGAAGATATTATATCCGAAGTCCAAAGCCACTCTGGCTGCTTTCTTTTCAGACAGTTTATATAGAAATTGATACTTAGGAAGCTCATTCCAAATCGCACGAAAAGCATCAACACCTTGGTGAAGATTTCCTTTTGTGTCTCGAACATGCATCACTTTATGGGCAAGAAATGGGTCAATTCCATGGTGTTCTGCTTTAAAGTCGGGGCTTGTGATATCTACAAAAGTGAAATTTTCTGCTCCAACTTGTTTTCGATAATGGTTTATTTCAGTTGAGCAGGCTATGCAAAGACCATCAAAGTAGATTGCGCCAATTTGTTGATTCATATTGCCACCTCATATAGTTCATAGTAGTATGAACTATATGAAAAAGCAAGAACTATTAGGCCTTCAAAAGCTCTCCAATGGAATAGGACACTTTATTCGCTATTGGGGATTTCGTAAAATTCATGGTGAAATTTGGTCAGTTGTCTACCTATCAAAACAACCACTGTCTGGAATTGAGATTGGTCAACTTCTACAAGTATCTAAGGCTTTAATAAGTCCAGCCTTAAAGGAACTTGAGTCTGAAGGCCTGATACGCCAGACCGAAAGTGAAAATTCCAAGACGAAAAGATACGTGGCCGAAGATGACGTGGGAAAGATCATCCAAGGAGTTTTAAAGCGACGTGAAATACCGATGATTGCAAAGATCAACGAGGATTTTTCAGAGCTAAGTCTTAACTGTGCTGATAGTGAATTTGTCAATTTAGAGCGTCTTCAAAAGGTTGGCCTTATGATTGGCATGGCTCAGTTGGGTCTTAGCACTTTGATTGATCTTGTTCCTGAAACAAATTGGAACCAATAGTGAAGAAAAATGGAAAGACCTTCAACCTTAATACTGAAGTTACCTGGAAATGGATGGGTAAAGAAATTGTCGGATTCATCCAAGAAATCCACACAAATTCCATTTCAAAAACGATCAAAGGAAAAACCATCAAAAGAAATGGCACTAAGGAAAATCCGGCTTATCTGGTTCAATCAAAAGCAGGAAATTTGGCGCTTAAGCTTCAGTCTGAATTGGAACTTTTTAAAACAGAAAATTCAAAGGTTAGTAGACCTAAGTTGTTTCGAAATTAAACCCCGACCCAATTGTAAATTGGGCCGGGATTTCAATATGCTAACTTGCCGAACTAGACAATCGAGCAATTCGATCATCTAAATCAGGATGGGTCGCAAATAGTTTCATCAAGCTTCCGGATTTTCCAGAAATCTTTAAACTTGCTATTGCTGGCTGATCATCAGTCTTAGATAACTGACTATTCGCCTTTAATCTTTCTAGGGCCGCAATCATGTTTCTTTTTCCAGATAAGGCTGCCGCACCAGCATCTGCGCGATATTCACGCCGTCTTGAAAAAGAAGAGACGACGATCATGCCCAAAATTCCAAGCAAGATTTCCAACGCAATAACGACCACCAGCTGAACCATTGGACGCTTTTCTTCGTCCACCAACTGACTGGCAAAAAATCCGGCAACTCGAGCCAAAAACATCACAAACGCATTTACCACGCCTTGAATTAGGGTCATTGTCACCATGTCGCCGTTGGCGATGTGTGCAACCTCGTGCGCTAGAACTCCGTCGACTTCATTCTTGTTCATATTCCGCAAAAGTCCTGTCGAAACAGCGACAAGCGACCTGCTTTTTGTTGGTCCCGTAGCGAATGCATTCATGTCTTCGGATTCGTAATATCCAACCTCGGGCATCTTTGCCAGTCCAGCATTTCTAGCGAAACCATGAACGCGCTCAACTAGGCTGCGCAGCTCTGGATTACTTTCATTAGCGTCAATGACTTTCACGCCCATCATCCATTTCGCCATGACTCGCGAAAGTGCCAAGGAAATAAAGGCGCCCCCAAAACCCCAAAGTAAACAGAAAACCATCAAAGACTGATAGTTGATCCCTTTAGCGTCCAGGTAAGGTTGCACACCCAGCACCGAGAACACCAAAGACATCGTCGTAATAATCAAGATATTCACTGTCATAAATAGAAATATTCTTTTTGCTATTTTCATAAATTTTTCCTTTCTATGAATTTCTAAATTTAGTTAGTGCTCGCAATTTTTTTCTGCCGCTTTTGATCTACGACAATTGAAACTATGATCGATAAACTGATCAAAGAAGCGATGATTCCCAAAGACCATCCAATCGGAAATTTTCCTCCGAAAGCTTCATTCAGATACACCATCTTGCTTCCTACAAACACCAGTACCGCAGCCAGACCATATTTGATGAAAATAAACTTATCCATCACTCCAGCTAACATAAAGTACATCGATCTTAATCCCAAGATTGCAAAGATGTTGGAAGTAAACACTATCAGTGGCTCTTTTGTGATTGCAAAAATCGCAGGAACTGAATCCACTGCAAAAATAATGTCAGTAAGTTCCAGAAACACAAGAGCTAGAAACAATGGAGTTGCGTAGAGCACTCCATTAATTCTATGGAAGAACTTTTGTCCTTCGATTTTTGGATGTATTCTTAAGAACTTTTTCAATCCACGTACAATTATGCTTTCGTCCAAACTCTTCGACTCAGTTCCTGCAAAAAACATCTTGATACCAGTGGCTATTAAAATAGCGCCAAAGAAGATCACGACACCTTCGTATTGCATCAAGACAGAACCCATTCCGACAAAAGTAGCTCTAAAAATCAAAGCCCCTAGAATTCCCCAAAAAAGGATTCTATGTTGGTAAATCTTAGGTATCGCAAAGTAGCCAAAAACCACTGCAAAAATAAAGATGTTGTCGATAGCCAGTGATTTCTCGATTACAAATCCGGTTAAAAATTCCAGGGCTGTTGTCTTAGCCTGAGCATCTGGATCAAATCCAGCTATTGAAAGGTATCTGTCGTCAGTGCTAAACCGCCATTTGGTATAGATATAAAGTATATAGTTGAATACCATTGCCAATGAAATCCAAACCGTCGTCCAAATTGCAGACTCTTTAAAAGAGACCTCATGCGCTTTTTTGTGAAATACACCTAAATCTAAAGCTAATAGAAATAGGACAAAAAGCGTAAAGCTTAAATAGAACCACCAATAGTCTGCAAACGGGAAAAGTAACATACTTCAAAACTCCTTTTTTCTTGTTGTTCTTATTATCGGCGATTGTTTGACATCATTCAAATCGATAAATATATTGATTAGTATCGCTTTAAATGATTAATCTCTAATCAATTAAGATCGGGGTCACAATGAGTCCATGGATTAACTATCATCATCTATTTTATTTCAAAACAATCGCTGAAGAGGGCTCAGTCTCAAAGGCGGCCGAAAAACTCCGGGTTGGTCAGCCGACTTTAAGCGCGCAATTGAAACAGTTCGAAGATACTTTGGGCGTCTCGTTGTTTGAAAGACAGCACAAAAAATTGATTCTAACTGAACAAGGAAAAGTAGCTTTAGATTATTCTAAAAATATCTTCAAAATGGGATCAGAAATGTATGAGGTCCTTCATGATCGCCTCAAACCACTTCGACCATCGCTTCACATTGGCGCCCTTGATAGCGTTCCAAAACAAATTGTGGTTCAGCTTGTAAAGCACGCACTTAAAATTTCGCCTTGCCAAATTACCTTGTCTGAGGGGAATTCAGATCAACTTTTAAGAGAGCTTTCCACCCACCGAATGGATATTATGATCAGCAATTTTTTACCTGTCGGAGCTGATTCTAAAGGGCTATTTCCGAAATCCATTACCAAAAAAAATGTGGCTTTTTATGGAAGTCCAAAGTTTAAAAATTTGCGCAAAGGTTTTCCAAAATCACTATCAGGCCAACCTATGGTTCTGCCAACTTATGACAGCAAACTTCGATATGATATTGATCACTGGGCAAAGCTTCACGATATCGAACTGGACGTTATTGCTGAAGGACAGGACATTGCCACAAAGAAATTAATGGCGATTGATGGCTTAGGAATTGTCCCAACTGCAACCCATACAGTTACAAGACAAGTTCTATCAGGCGAATTAGTTGAACTAGGTCAACTTCAAGGGGTGCATGAAGAACTCTATCTGATTACTGCGCAAAGAAAGATCGCAAATCCAATTGCATCCAGACTTATGTCCTCTTTTTCTTTATAATTTAAAGCGATACTAAAGATATCTTTTATCCATTTTAGCAATTCATTAAAAATCCGTAAAGTATGAGGTGTTGGGAATACATCCTAACTAAATCTTACGGAGGAAATATGATTGCTTCAAAAATGACAGCATTAAAGCCATTAATAGAATCAAAGGGCGGCTTGCATTTGACCGCTTACATAGCCAACGACCACAATATCCTTAATTTGAAACGAAATATTCGAGAAGCTATCAACGCCGCTTACGAGTACCTGGCTCCAGTTACAAGCTCTGAGTCTTTGGTGAAGTTTGTATCGCCTATGTACAATCTACTAGAAGACACCAAGGTACTAAGGAATCTTAAAGGCAATGTTGGAATTTTTAGAAGTGAAAGTTCATTTCGCGTTCTAAGTTTACCGATTCCTGTTGAAAAAACATTTGTGGTTGCTACCAGCTTCCACGTCAAGCCACTTTTGCGATGGATACAAGCCGACCGGGAATTTTTGATTTTAGGATTGAATGAAAACTCAGCCAGCCTTTACCAAGGCAATCAGCACAATCTCAGTTTGGTAGACATGGTTCTTTTTTCTTCGACTATAGAGCATAACGAGGATCACAAATTCCATTTGAGCTACAAAGAGGAGCTCGAGCAAAGTCGGCAAAAGAAAATTAAGTTTAATGAGGCTATCCATTGGGTCAACGATTGGTTAAAGACCTTAACGACTGATATTCGACCGGTTCTTTTTGTTGCTGGCCAAAAGGAGCTAACGGATGTTTTTCTGAAAGATTGCACCTACAAAAAAACTAGGCCAATGCCTGTTTGGCCCTCATTCGAAGAATATCGAATTCCCGAAATTTGTGCCACAGCCAGATCTATTTTGAAAAAAAATGCTCAACAAGATTTGGAGAAAGCTCTTTTGGAGTTCTATCTGGCCGACGATCTGAATCTAGTTAATAAAAATATCTTTCAGATTGCGAAAGCTGCAATCAAAGGACGAGTTAAGAAATTGATCATCGCCGATGGTATCAATATCTTTGGAAAACTAGACAATAAATCGGGCGGCGTCTCAATTCACCCTACTCACCTTGATCACGAAGACGACGACTTGCTGGATGATTTGGCTCAAGAAGTCCTTTCCCACGGTGGAGAAGTCATTGTCGCCCCAAGAGAAGACATTCCAAAAGGTCGGCCTATTCTAGCACTTATGGACCGAGCTGGAGCAGAAGCGTCCCCAAGCATCAACCGAGAGTCCTTAAACGAAAGGAAAATTATATGATCAAAGTCGTGTTTAAAAATTTAGATGAGTCTGAAATCGCTAAGGATGCGGTTCTCGAAAGATTGGAACCGACCCTGGAGCGTTTTCCCGATTTGATGAATCACAAAGTTACTGTGACTCTTTCAATGGACAATTCACAATTCAAAGCTGGCCCGGATCTTTTCAAGGTGAAACTTTTGATCAACGGCAAAAGGTATAAAGGCATCATCTTGGAAAAATCTGCCATGAGTTTGTATTGGGCCTTGGCTGACGTTGTTGAGCACACTTTGGAGCGCCTCAATCGTTTCGGAGATAAGCAGAGGGTAAGATCTAGAACTCTTTCGCGTAAGATTTCCGAACAAACAGTTTTGGAAAACGGAGAACTTCATGAAGAAAATAGTCTATAAATACATTCCACCTTAAATTCAGGTCCATGCAAACATCACTCATCACTCCTGACCTGACACATGCAGAATCAAACCGTCCCGCTTATGTGGGACGGCCCCTCAAAGCTCTTCAGCGAAAACCTTTTCGGTGATCTTCCAAAACTTGTCCTGTTTCCTTGCTATCACGAAAGATGGCAAGCGAAATAGACTTTTATATTTTATGACGTCTAGTGGGTTTTGAAACTCAGATGCAAGCTCCGGGCGCCTTAGATGTGACCTTAAAAAATTGATGTTAAATTTTTTGATTGACGAAGGATTATTAAAAAAATGGGCCTCGCTGACATATTCGGCATCTAAATCATAGTACCTAATTTCTAAATAAGGATTAGAATTTTTATCCAGGCGCTCTTCAAAAGTAATACTGTCTGGAGTTAACACATGAAAATCTTTAGATAGCTTCGCCTGCTTTAGTTTCGCATCAGCATCAATCAAAACAGCCTTACATTTTTCACATTCTCGAGCGGTGACATCATTTTCTGCTCCGCAACTATGACACAACTTCAGGCGAAATCGAAATCCACAAGGAGTGACTTTCAAGGTTTGTGGATCTTGAACTCCACCGCGGCATTTTCTCCCAAAATGTTCGATGACCATTCCATCGTCATCCATATATCCCCAAAAATCATTTTCGAAATCACACTTGGGACAAGGGACCCGAACGGGAACCGTGTCTTTTGCCGGCCGCTTGTCGCTAATTTCAGGAGTATAGATATCGTGTCCCATACCCGTATAATCCAGGATATAGCATTCGTTTTTATCTTCCGATAAACGCAATCCTCGCCCGACAATCTGTTGATAAAGACTGTTCGACTCAGTTGGACGCAAAATCGCAATCACATCCACGTGAGGAGCATCAAATCCCGTCGTCAATACCGAAACGTTTACCAAATATTTAAATTTTTTATTTTTAAAATCATTTACAATTTCATTTCGATCATTGATTTCGGTATCGCCCAATACCACACGCGCATCACCCACTGGTAAATAGGACATAATTTCTTGGGCATGTTTCACAGATCCACTAAATATCATCACGCCTTTTCGATTGAATCTTTCAGTGATGTCGATAATATTTTTAATAATTAATGGCGTCAGCCTCTTCTGGCTTTTTAAAATCTCTTCCACTTCTGCTGTGGTGTACATTCTGCCTTTTTCAGTGAGTTCCGAAAAATCATAACAGGTGACCGGAATATCAACCTTCACCGGAGTGGTCAGATATCTGTTCTTAATCATGTAGGATAGCGGCAGCTCATAGACACACTGTTTGAAAAATCTTTTCTGATCAGTTTTGATTTCTCCCAATTGTGAATACTCGTAAATCCAACCAAGTCCCAATCGATATGGCGTCGCTGTTAGGCCCAAAACAAATAAGTTTGGATTTCGTTCAGATAGCTTCTTTATGACTTCCTGATATTGAGTCGAGCCTTCATCTGCAACCCGATGGCACTCGTCAATCACCAATAAGGAAAAATCATTGAAAAATTCATCTGGAGCTCTTGCCACGGATTGAACACTGCCAAAAATTGCCTTTTGATCCCAATCTTTTCGACCTAGGCTTGCGGAAAAAATTCCAGCAGAAAGGCCATAGCTTTTGTATTTTTCAAAATTCTGTTCTACCAGCTCTTTAACGTGAGCCAAAATTAGAACTCGACCCTTTGCAATTCGAGCCAGCTCCGCGATCACCAAGCTCTTACCGGCTCCAGTTGGCAAAACAATGACCGCTGGCTCTCGCCTTTTCTGAAAAAACTTAATTGTATTGTTAACTGCTTGCAGCTGATAGTCTCGAAGCTTATACATGAGATATATATTATTATCTTTCTAAAGCTTTGCACCGGGAAAATGAAATTAACATGAAGAGTCCTTTGAAAGTTCAAATCAACACTCAAATCATCGAGGCGACTTCAACTAAAGATATTCTTTCAACTGCACTTTCTAATGGGATCGATTTTCCCCACAATTGCCGAGTCGGCGGATGTGGCACTTGCAAATGCAGGCTGATCAGTGGCTCAGTTCGTCAACTAACTGATTCCAGCTATTTATTGAATTCCGAAGAAATGAAGTCTGGCTATATCTTAGCCTGCCAGTCCATTCCTTTAACCGATTTAAAATTAGAGGTGGCTTATCGAACAAATGCAAAACGCGTCAAACCCACTTTAATCGAAAGTGACTCGGCCTCATTTTTTCAATATCTGAAATTTTCACTTTTTCATATCGTCGGTCTTATTTCTGCCATTTCTTTACTGGCAGGACGAGACTATATTTCTTGGTGGTTATTTTGTGTGATTGCGTTTTACACAATTGGCGATGCTATATTGGGAGATGACACTTCAGTTCCGAATTACAAACATCCAAGTATTTTGACTGCTCAGCTTTGGCTAGCCCTGCCATTGATCTCACTGATCGTTTTTGCTTTCGTCTGGTCTGTCGGCTCTGGCGATTTTGCAGGAATCGGTCTTTGGGCCCAAAGTTTGACAGGATATGACTTTTTCCAGTTCAGAAATGAAACCACTTGGTATCACAAGATTTCAGGTTTAGTTTTAACTGCACTTATGATTGGACTGATTGGGACAATCACTGCCCATGAATTGACCCATCGTACCTGGGATCGAATATCAATGCTGGTGGGCCGGTGGTTACTAGCATTTAGCTTTGATACGTCTTTTGCAATTGAACATGTCTACGGACACCACAAATATGTTTCGACCACCGAAGATCCCGCAACGGCACCAAGGGGCCGCAATGTTTATTTCCATATTATCGCATCAACCTTCAAGGGGAACTTCAGTGCTTGGAAGATTGAATCCGAACGACTTAATAAGAAGGGCTTTCCTTTATTCTCCTATCATAACTTTTTTATCAGAGGCCATCTGATGAGCGTTCTTTTAGTGCTGCTGGCTTTCATGATTGGCGGGCCCATCGGTTGCGCCTTTTTTATATTTGCGGCTATTTTAGGAAAGGCACTTTTAGAAATCGTCAATTATATGGAACATTATGGGATCGTCAGAGATCCACAAGATCCCGTCCAACCTCATCACTCTTGGAACTCGAACAAAAGAATCAGCTCGTGGACCATGTTCAACCTAACTCGCCACTCTCATCATCATGCACAAGGCGAAGTTCCCTTTCAGAATTTACAGCCTTATCCAGATTCTCCATTTATGATCAGTGGCTATTTAACTACAATTATCATTGCCCTTATTCCTCCCCTTTGGAATCGCCTGATGAAACCTAAATTGCAAGATTGGGACACAAAGTTTGCATCTCACCGAGAAAAGCTTCTAGCACAAGAAGCAAACCGTAAAGCATAATGGAAAGCCTAAAAGTTTCTAGAATCCTACATGCTGGATATATCTTCGAGACAGACTATATCAAAATTGCATTTGACCCCATTTTTGAAAATCCTTTCAGTCATAATTGTCACGCTTTTCCAAACGTCAAGTTTGAGATTGAAAAAATTAAGTCTTTAAAATTTGATGCTGTGTTTGTTTCGCATTATCACGATGATCATTTTTCTTTAGACAGCTTGAATCTTTTGAGCCGCGACACGCCTATCTATTTCTACTGTGTATTTGAAGAACTTTTTGAATTGTTAAAACAGATGGGGTTTAAAAATGTAAATCCCCTGACGATAGATCACCCCGTTGAAATTGGACCCATCCAAGTGATTCCTCGGCGCGCACTTGATCAAGATGTGGATTCGATATTTCAAATAAAAGTTCACGGATTAAATATTTTAAATGTCGTCGATTCTTGGATCGATACAGATACTATGGACCTTTTGACTCACGAAGGAAATTGGGACTTGGTCCTATGGCCATTTCAAACTATGCAAGAGATCGAAGTCCTTTCGCCATCTCGCCATAAAAACATACCCCGCACACTACCTCCAGAATGGATCCATCAGCTCAAAATCCTAAATCCCCGATTTGTTGTGCCAAGCTCCTGCCAATTTATTTTAGAAAGTTGGTCTTGGTACAACCAAAGATTTTTTCCCATTTCTTACAAGCAATTTCAAAATGAAATTGCTGAAGCATTACCAAACTGCAAGATCGTTCGAATGGATCCTTCTGCTTCATTTGAGCTTAGCTCGAAATCAATCGCTAAAAAGGAACCTCTCGATTGGATAACCCCTATCGGCCCCCAAGATGTTGACTATGAATTTATTGAAGATCTCAAGATACCTCCAACTTCAGAGATCTCAAAAAAATTCCCACCATTAGATAAAAAACAAATTGAATCTATTGAGCATTTTTGCAGTGGCATGATCAATCAGCGCTTTCGCAATCTAGATTCTGACGATAGCCTTTACTTTCAAAAACCAAAAATTTGGGAGCTCAATGTTTTCGATCACACTGGAGGCGAACAGAAATATTTCTATAGCATCAATCGATCAGAAATGACACTACTGGCTCAGAATCCACTTAAGGTTCATTGGACTACCGAGATTTCGGCTTTTAAACTTTACAGCGCACTTTATTTTGGCGAGGCTCTGACTTCTTTGTATATTCGTATCAATGATCGGCAATTTGATGCCGAAGTCGAGAAGTCTTTAGACGAGGTAGATGTTCTTGAAGACCCTCTTGTTCGGTGTCTTTACACTGGCGCCATAGGTTCTTATCAAAAAATTCAATTGGCTCGACTTAAATCACGATAAATTCCAGCAAAACATTGTAATTCGTTGAACAGTGTCAGCCCTGTATATAAAATCGTATTTACTTTTGAATAGGAGTTATGAAATGCAAATCATTGGGCTGTATGCCGCGATTTTGACATTACTTTTTGTCACACTTAGCATGAGAACAATTCGCCTTAGAAGATCTTTGAAGATCGGCATTGGCGACAACGGTAACAAACTTTTACTTAGAGCCATGCGGACTCACTCAAATTTTGCGGAATATGTTCCGATTTCACTAATTCTGATCGCTCTGGTAGAAATACAAAAGGCTAATTTGATATTTGTTCATGCTTTGGGACTAGTGCTTTGCTTGGGCCGCTTTATTCATGCTTTTGGTGTCAGCCAAGAAAAAGAAGATTTCCGGTTTCGTGTTTCTGGCATGGTTTTAACTTTTGTAGTTCTATTATCTTCATCCGCCTTTCTAATTTGGAATTCAGCAACTGCAACACTTAACTAAGGATTAATTATGCTCAAAAAACTGTTAGCTCTAGGCGTTGGGTCTATTTCATTGTTGCTTCTCTATGTCAGTGTTCAATCTCCAAAAATGAATATCTCAAGAGAGCTTTTGATCAAAGCCTCGCCAGAGGCTATTTTTCCATTTATCAATAGCTCTAGAAAAGCCAACGATTGGATGCCGTGGTCCGAGTCAGATCCACAGGTCGTAACTGTTTACTCTGGTCCAGAAGAAGGTCTTGGTTCAAAATCAAGCTGGGAAAGCCCTGGAAAGATGGGAACGGGCCAAGCCGTAGTAGTAGAAAGTGTTCTAAATCAAGTTGTCAAAACTCAACTCACTTATACCAAGCCTATGGAAATGGAACAGTTGGCAGAAGTTTCACTGACGCCAAATCCAGAAGGCACCTTTGTGAGATGGTCAGTATCAGGAAATAATAACTTCATCGGACGCCTCGTGTGTGTGTTTATGAATATGGATAAAGAAGTGGGTGGTAATTTTGAAAAGGGTCTTAATAAACTTAAGACTCTAGTAGAGGCAAATTAGTGAACAGCAAAACCCGTCTCAAAAAAACTCTAAAAGATCTGAATTTTCTTTCAGAACTTCCAGTTTCACGAAAATATAGTTCTCTCATAGTAGAAGATTATCCCTTTGATGGGCAGCTGCTGACACTCAGTTCGCTTTATCGAGACAGTCGTAAGTTCTATTTTGAGATCGGCGGAAAATTTTCACCGAAAGTTTGCTCTACCATGCGCGGATTGAGCGCGCTGGATCTGTTTGCAAACGAAATTCAATACAGTCCTTTGATGTCTGAACTACTTTGGTTCAAAGATCACTATAAAGAAGTAGTGGCTCCAGAAATTTTAATGAACGCTTTTTCCTGCTACAATGAAATTTCACTATTCCATGAGCAGAACCACCGAATCCTTTGGAATCTGCTACCGCCCGCCCCTAGAAATCCTAAGACTGAACAAATGGATTTTTGCCGATACCTTAATTTTGCAGAAAGCCTGGTTGTAACAATAGATCTAGCTTTGGGTGATCAGATCGGAAAGAAGTATTCACCAGTTTTTGAAAGAGCGAAAGTTATTTACCGTCCAGGCGGTGAAGACAATTGGCACACAAAAAATAGAAATATTTATCGCCGCTATCTGCTGACTTTGCTCTTCGTCAGTTATTTAAGTCTAGAGTTGGTCAGAAGCGAAGATATTAAAAAGGCAGTGAACTATTTGTTTTATGATCAATTGCCTATGAACAAAAATGCGCTCAAACGCGGCCAAGAGCTGAGCGAATTGTTTACGATCAACACAAATCAACAATGGCAAAGACGCTTTTGGAAACAGGCGCAAGCCAACATAGCTAAACTTCAAAAGTCTTCGCCAGAACCGACTCTATATATTGCTGAAGATCCCTTAGATTTCGAAGAAGAGTTCGTCATTGCCAATCGAATTTTTGATTTCTTTGGCCTTTAAGCCTTTTTAACGAATTCGGATTTTAAATTCATGGCACCAAAGCCATCAATTTTGCAGGCGATATCGTGACCATCACCACCATCGGTTAAGCGAATGTTTTTAACCTTGGTGCCGACTTTAATTGAAGAAGTTGAGCCTTTAACTTTCAATTCCTTAATGACTGTGACCGAATCACCGTCGGTCAAAATATTTCCAAAGGCATCGCGAATTCGGTCATCTGCGACAACTTCTTCTTTTTTCTCGGCAGCAAAAGCACTCCACTCATGTGAGCATTCTGGGCAAATCCAAAGATTTCCATCCTCGTAAACATTGACTGACTGACATTTGGGGCACTTGATTTCGCTATCCATATGATTCCTTTTAAGATATATGGTTTCTAAGTCTCAAATGCACATTCAGTCAAATTAAAATCACTTATGAAAAAATCCAAATCCAAGAAACAATCCAAATCACCAAAGAAATCTCGAACATCTACAAATTTTTCCAGGCCGAAAATGTTTAGTGATGAGTCGCCTACTGAAAGAATTAAAAAGGCACAAAAAATTTCTGATTTAAAAAACTTAGGACCCGTTTCTGAGGTTGAGTTCGCCAAGGCCGGAATTAAGTCAGTTGATCATTTTGTCAAAATGGGATGGAAAAAGGCCTTGATAAAGCTGACCAAATCCAATCCTAAGAACCGTCATTCAATCTATGCCTATGCTCTGATTGGAGCCCTTGAAAACCTAGAATGGAATCGGATTAGCGATTCTCAAAAGCAAGAGGCCCGAGAGTTCACAAAGAGCCTCAAGCCCAAAAATCCTAAAAAGTGACTGGAATTTTTGCCTAAAACCAATAGGATGCTTATAAACTCTATAATTCCAAAGCATTTCCAAGCCTTTACATTGCCGAATCCATAAATCAGATTGACCTTATGCTGCGAAACTGGTCAATTGCCCCTTCAATTTCAATCGAAGGATCTTTATGAAAGCCGTAACAGAATTTCCAAGTTTCACATTAACAAAAGCCCTACAAACTAAGGCCGCTTTACTTGCTGCAGGAAAAACTCCTGAAGAAGTACAAACTAGCCTTGGCGAAACCTTCAAACTTGAAGGCGACAAATTAAAATATTTCGTAAACTCAATCGAAGTTGCTAGCACCAATCAAGACAACTTGAAGCGTGTAGTTGTTGTAACTTTGAACGAAGGCGAAGCTGCTCCAGCTAAAGCTGTTCAAGTAGAAGAAATGCACTACGTTCCAGAATTTCTTGTCTTGTCTCGCCCAGCTGCACCTGCAGGTGACAACAAAGGCCGTGGCAACCGTAAAGGTGGCAAAGACACTAAAAAAGGTTCTCCATGGGGATTAAGCCCTGAAGAGAAAGCTGCTAAAAACAAAAAGCAAACTAACTAGTCTTTCCTCGACCCTGAAGCGTTCTTTCGAGCTTAATATGATAGAGCTTTAAAAGTTCACGCTTCAGGTCTTCGCTTTCAATGATGCCAAGTGCATTCGCAATGGCTTGCAAGGTTGCCATACCTTCTTCAGTCGTCTCTGCTCTCAAATGCCTTTTATCTGTATTCCGATCTTTGATCATCACCCTGGGTAAGTCTTTAAGCTCATTGTGGCGGTAATGAACTTTACTGGCTTGTCGCCAATTTCCATCAGGCACAATCAATCGTATTGGCAATTCACTTTGTTGAACAAATTCAGAATTCAGCTCTACGGCATCGTCGCTTGGGTAAAACACGACATTTCGATATTCTGACGTCAAAAGGCCAGAAAGGTCCAAGGACTCACCCATTTTTCCCCGAATGAAAACCTCGCTGTTGATCAGAGCCTTGGTGGCCAACAAACCCGTGTTGGTCGTTCGCTTCATTTCTTTTGCATGAATAACTAAACTGATTTTTGTTTTACTGTTCAATCTTGGAATAAATTCGCAGATACATCGGTCTTTGTGTAGAAAGCAAACCTCGCAGGGATCCTGAGTTTTTCGCTTTCCTTTTTTTTTGATTTTTCCATCGGTCTTTTCCATAACACTCAATCGGCAATCGCCTAACTTAGCGCTTAGTTGATTTCTTCAGCGCCTTCGACATAGGCCTTAAACTGCTTGAATTGTTGCTCATCAGACTTCGCGACAAAAGTGATCGCCTTGCCTTTTTTTCCAGCCCTTGCCGTTCGACCAATTCGATGCAGAAAATCTTCGGTT
The DNA here is from genome assembly GCA_964505225.1 of uncultured Bdellovibrio sp. GTDB lineage: Bacteria > Bdellovibrionota > Bdellovibrionia > Bdellovibrionales > Bdellovibrionaceae > 21-14-0-10-47-8. The sequence continues at coordinate 14,868 of CAZDHC010000025.1, forward strand.
TCATTTGGAAGATCGAAGTTCACAACCAATTCAATGTTCGGAATATCAAATCCCCGAGCTAAAAGATCCGTGGTCACCAACACCTTGAACTTTTCATCTCTGAAATCTCGAACCACTCGGTCTCGATGTCCATGCTTTAAATCACCGTGAATCATGTCCGCATCCAGTCCATTTTCTTTCAAATGAAAATGAACGCTTTCGCAGGTTGGCTGATCTTTAACAAAAACAACCGAAAGGCCTTTAGTTGCTTTTAAAACTTCCAGCAATCGATCTTTTTTTAAACCACGATCTGTGAAGATCACAACTTGTTTTAGGTTCGAAACAGGTTTTTCTGCACCGTCAGTGCGAACCAAATAATGGTCTTTTCGAAAAAAAGTTTCAGAAAATTTTTGAGCAGCCTTACCAAAGCTGGCCCCAAACATTAAGGTCTGCCAGTCCCCCCGCAAGGTCGCTTGAATTTTGATCAGCTGTGGACCAAAGCCAGAATCTAACATTCGATCCGCTTCATCAATGACCAAGATGCTCAATTTTTGAAGCAGCAATTTGTTATGCGAGAGATGATCCAATAGACGACCCGGAGTCGATACTATGACCCTTGGGTTTTTGTTCAACTGACTGACCTGTGGCTTTTCAGGCATCCCGGCCACAACCAAACAAGTAGATATTGGCAAAGTTCCTATCATCGAATTCATGATACGAAAAATTTGATCGGCCATTTCCCGGCTAGGGGTTAATATCAAAGCTCTCGCGCTAGAATCTTTTTGTAGACGATTTAAAATAGCCAGAGCAAACACCAAAGTCTTTCCGCTACCGGTTTCGGCAATACCAATTAGGTCTGAGCCATTGTAAGCCAAAGGCAGTGCCTTTTTCTGAATCAATGTCGGTTGGTCAATTTTCATTTTCTGAAGAGCCGAGCTGACTTCAGTTGTTAAAGACATGTCAGCAAATGATTCAAAAGATAGATCAGAGGTCAGTGTTTTCATGGCTCATTGGTATATTACCAAATCTATCAACTCAAGAAATATTAACTGGGAATGTCAGTTAATATTGCCTCTCTAGGTCACAATAAAACATCTCCGATGATTTGGTGGCAACTCAGATGAACTTGGTCTTTTGAAAAATATTTAAATTAAATCCATTGCTGAGCAACTACTACAAGCCCATCGTATCAGTAACCGATAGAGGGGGTATTTATGTTTACCGAAATTTTTGTGTCGCTAGTTATTTTACCAGTAGTTTTAGGCTACTTTTTGATTTTAGGACCGCTGTTGGTGTTGGCAATTTCGCCAATGCTCGTTTTGTTGGGCGGATTAATTTACACCGGAATTGCTGTGTCTAACCTTTTGTTTCAGCGAGATCTGGCTCTGCTTCGAGACAGTATTTTAGTAACATCTACAATAATAAATGATTGCGGCGAGAAATTAGTTCCTCTTGGGGGCATTTTTGCAAACCCAGATTTCGTTTCAAGCCATAGCCGCAAACGAAATCATAAGACAATGGTTCGCAAGACTGTTCTACGAATGCTGGTCAGAGCTCAAAGAGCTCTGCCTAAAGGAATCTATCTTTCAGTTTCAAAGGCTCATCGCGCCTCAGATCAGGAACGCTCGAGTTACAATACAGGAGGCATTATCGACGTCGATCTGGTCAATCTAAATGGTGTTTCGCTGGATATCGGACAAGATGAGTCTAAAGTCGCCCGGACCCAAAGAAAATTGCTTTTTAAAATTCTCCATAAAGTTGGCTTAGCCAATTGACCATCAAACTGGCGGCACTGGTCCTATGGTGATCAGTATTGGGCTGCCACTGGTCGACTTGATCATGCTATTTATGGCGCCATTAGCCTTTGAACTCAATTCTAATTGGCTTATTAGTTTAGAAAAAGTAGTACTGAAAGTACTTATGAATAAATCTGTAGGTGATTTGAAGCATTGGGAAAATTTTTTTGAAAGAAAGGTTTCTGCTGTCGACTCGAATGAAGATCCTGCACATGATTTGTTGCACTTCAAGCGGGTCGTCAAAATGGCAAAATTACTTTGCCAAAAAGAAGGTGGGAATTACCTGGTGGTGATTCCCGCGGCCTGGTTACATGACCTAGTGATTGTTAGGAAAGATAGTCCTTTACGTTCGCAGGCTTCACGGCTTTCAGCACAAGCAGCAATTCTATTTTTAAATGAAATTAATTATCCCCGGGAGTTTCACGATGAAATTGCGCTGGCGATCGAAGGACACAGCTTTAGCGCAAATTTGCCGGTCAACACGATCGAAGCTAAAATTGTCCAAGATGCTGATCGTTTGGATGGGCTTGGTGCCATAGGCATTGCTCGATGTTTTGCGACTGCCGGATTATTAAAAAGGGCTTTCTATTGCTCTGAAGATCCCTTCTGTGACAGCAGACCGCCAGACGATCAACTTTATACAATTGACCATTTTTTCAAAAAACTGTTTTTGACTGCCGAATCATTGAAAACCCAGTCCGGTCGTTACGAGGGACTCCGCCGAGTAGAGTTTATGCGGGGCTATTTGGCCCAATTGAAGCAAGAAGTAATTTAGAAAACTGCTTTCCTTTGATATCAGGTGGACCTATACGTAGCTGATGATTGAAATTGATTTTATTGGGGCTGCCCAAACTGTGACCGGGTCCAAACATGTCATCCGCACTTCTCGAGCGAAAGTGTTGTTGGACTGCGGCCTTT
>CAZDHC010000025.1:17570-34884 GCA_964505225.1 uncultured Bdellovibrio sp.
CGAAAAGACGCTTACGCTGAGAATAAAAATCTTCCAATAAAAGTCGAAGACCTAGATGCCGTAGTATTATCACATGCACACATTGACCACTCTGGCGCACTCCCTTCTCTTTATAAGAAAGGTTACCGCGGTCCAATTTATGCGACACCGGCGACCCGCGATCTTTGTTTACCAATGTTGTTGGACACAGCCTTTTTAATGAAATCGGATGCCATCCATCTGGAGAAAATTAAAAAGCGAGGTGCTCGACATATCGATATTTTGGAGCCTCTTTACAATGAAACCGAAGTTCGGGAAACCATCGCGTTATTTCAACAAATTCCATATAGAGAAAAACAAAATATTGCCCCTGGAATTGATTTAACCTTTTTGGACGCTGGACACGTTCTAGGAAGCGCCATTTGTGTTTTAGATATTGAAGACCAAGGAACACGCGAAAGACTAGTATTCACTGGCGACATTGGAAGAAAACATTTGCCGATTTTAAATGATCCTGAAATTCCAACCGGTACGACTTGCCTAATTATGGAAAGCACATACGGAGATCGCCTTCACGATCCTGTCGAGCTCCTTCCCGAAGAATTGTCTGAAATCATTCGAAAGACAATTTCAAGAAAAGGTAAAATTGTTATACCTTCTTTTGCTCTAGAACGAGCCCAAGAAATCATATTTTCTTTAAAAAAACTAAGAGACCTAAATCACATTCCAAAAGTTCCGGTTTATGTTGATTCACCGTTAACGGTAAAAATCACCGATGTTTTCAAAAAACATCCCGAATGCTTTGATGAAATCACTTTTGCTGAACTAAACGGAAAAAACTCGCCATTTGAATTTGCCGGGCTAGAATACATTTCAGATGTCGAAGATTCGAAACGAATTTCAACCTCTGATGAACCTTGTATCATCATATCGGCCAGCGGTATGTGCGAGGGCGGACGAATTCTTCATCATTTGCAAGCAACTGTTGAAGACAAGAAAAATACAGTTCTGATTGTTGGTTACCAAGCTGAAAACACCTTAGGCAGAAGAATCGTTGAAAAACGCGAGGAAATTAAAATTTTTGGCACTATGTTTAAACTTGAGTCTGAAGTTTGTATCTTAAATGGTTTTTCAGCCCATGCTGATCAAATTGGATTATTGGGATTTGCAGAGGCAGTTAAAGCCGCCGGTTCACTTAAGTCAATATTTCTAGTTCATGGTGATTTACCCGCCCAAGAGACTCTCAAGGGACTACTTGAAGAGAAAGTATTTTCTAAAGTTGTAATTCCCAAAAAAGGCGATCAATTTAAAACTACTGGAGCTTAGGTATTAACTCATATGGCAGATAAATTCTCCAAAAAGACATTCGAATATTTCGATCTAGCAAACAAACATAAAAACAATAAAGCTTGGTTTGAAAAAAACCAATCGCTTTACCTGGAACACGTCCGCCAGCCATTTTCAATTCTCGTCCAAGAAATAGGTCGAAACTTTCAAAAGGATCTTCCACGAATTCATATTGAACCTAAATCCATTTGCAGACCTCTTCGTCCACAAAGAAAAGTCGAAGAAGATGGAGTCGTGAAAAATTTTAGCCATATCACCTTATGGGAAAAGAAGACTTCTTTGTTCGAATGGAATCCAGGGATTCACATTCAATTTGGAGCGAACAAAGACGACAACTTAATCGGAATTGGTTTGTATATGGTTTCTAGTCGGCAATTGAGTTTGTTGCGAAATCGACTAGTTGAAGATTTCGACGAAATCGATGCTCTATTGCGCGATAACAAACTAAAAAAATCCTGGGGGACAATTCAGGGTGAAAAGTATAAACGTTTTCCAAAGGGATATAATGCTGAAGATTCAAACACGGCATACCTCTGGCACAAACAATTCTATTTAGGACAAAATTTTAGCCGCACCGAAGTTCTATCCAAGAATTTTAACAAAGAAATCATTCGCGACTTGAAAATAGCAATCCCCTTTTTTAAATGGGTGAGGCAGTCCGTTGGCACTTACCACAAGGGACATCAGGACTAAAACCTAGGTGATTCTACCTAGACCTATACCCAACTGCTTCAAAATGATTCACGGTCGATCTGTTCGATCGATTTTACGAGTAAAGAATTTGTTAATTGGCCCAAATCGCCATAGATTTTTTGAAGATTTCCGATAAATCAATGTGGATACAAATCAACCAAATACTAATGACTTTTCTAAGGTAGCAGATTCAGAAATTTTTGCTTTTGGTAAATTCTCGATTTGGAAATTCTTTTTGATATTTGCAGCACAGACTTCATTGGGTTGGCTTGGCTTGAACATTGGAACTCTCAACACGGCTTCACCAATTTGGCCAGCGACCGGTGTTGCCATTGTAGTGACCTACTGTTTTGGTGTTTGGGCTTTGATACCAATTTTTGCCGCTGCATTCACCACAAGTAGTCTTATTTCCACACCGTTTCCGGCACTGATTGGAATTGCAACGGGCTCTGCCCTTGAAGCCTATCTTGGCAGCATGATTCTAAAGTCAATTTCAAGTCGCAACAGTCTAAAGAATTATACTGAACTTTTTGGAATTTTTTTAGCTTCGATGGCATCCCCGCTTATTGCCGCAACCTTTGGAGCTGCATCACTGTTCGTGGTGGGAATTTTGAAGCCCGACGATTGGGTTTACACGTGGTACACTTGGTGGAGTGGTGACGCAATCGGCGCAATGATCGTTTTACCACTAGCTTCAGTTGTCTACAGCAATCGAAATACTATCAGACTTAATTCGATTACAGTATTAGATACAATTAAGGTGCTTTCTTTTATGGGGATCTTGGTCTCTGCGATCACTTTGATTTTTCATTATAACTTAAATCAGGCATTTATCTGGCTGTTGGTACCAGCAATTCTGTTTTTTGCAGCTTACCACGGACATTTTATGGGAAGATTTTCTGTTTTAATTATGACGGCCCTGTTGGTCGCATTAATACGAAGCGGATATGGGCCATTTGAATTCGGAAAAACCACCACCAATCTGATCTACATCCAAGCCCTGTTATTCACCTGTGCAATCAGCGTTCTTTTCTCAAAAAGTCTTCGGCGCGAAGTTTTAGAAAAGAGGCGATTTGCTGCGGGTATTTTGGCAGGATGGGCTTTGGCTACAACCATAATTTACGCTGTATCTAAATCTGAAATGAAACAAACACTGACAGACTTGGAATCAACCGTATCTGGAGCCTTGGCTAGTTTAATTGCCGAAGAAAAAAGATATCAAACTGCATTACATGGGGTTGAAGCAGCTTTGGTTTTAAAAGATGGAATCAACGAAAAACAGTTCCACGGCTATGTTGAACGTTTGGATTCAGGTCAAAATTATGGGGCCGTTAACGGTTTTGGATTTGTTAAATTTCTAGAGAAATCTCAGACGGAAAAATATTTAAGCGACGTGAAGCGCAATTATAAACTCGACAACTTTGCGATTAGGCGTCTGGACGAAGAATATTCGGCAAAATTCAGTGATCAATTTGTCATAACTCTTGTCGAACCAATTGATAGAAACCGCGTAGCTCGAGGCTTAGACCTTGGAAGTGAAGTTCGACGTCGAACTGGTGCCGAAAAAGCTCGTGAAAGCAACACCACTACGGCAACAACCTCGATTCAGTTAGTACAAGACAAAGTAAAAAGACCAGGGTTCTTAATTTTTCACCCCATCAAGGGTGACTTAAAAAATGGAGTTGATACTTTTTGGGGTTGGTCCTATGCGCCGGTCATATCTGACGTGTTCTTTTCTAAATCATTAGAGCACTACTTACCAATTTTGGGAGCTAAAATTGAAGTGGACGGTGAAACTTCCTTCACGTCTGAAAAATTCCCTAAAACTGTGAATCGAAACAGTCTTTTTTACAAACAAGTTTCTGTTTCTATATTTAACCTGAATCACAAGATAGCTTTTTTTCCGTCGGAAAGCTTCTTCTCTCGACATTCCAGTGTTTCTGTCCCTTTAGCAACTCTTCTAAATGTCCTTCTATTAGTTACCATGGCTTTTATTTCTGAAATTCTTTCTTTTGCCATTCGAACAGAAAATTTAATTAAGCAAAGAACTGCGGAGCTTGAAGAAAGTAAAATTAAAATGGTTCAATCTTCTAAACTTTCATCATTGGGTGAAATGGCAGGCGGCATCGCACATGAGATCAATAATCCGCTTTCCATCATCCAATCTAAATCTAGAACTTTAAAAAAGCGACTGGATGCTGGCACCGAATTGGACAAATGCAAAGAAGACTTAGCTCTAATAGAACGAACTACTGATCGAATCGCAAAAATCATTCGGGGATTAAGAACTTTTGCGCGCAACTCTGAAGGCGATCCTATGGTGCCAAATAAAGTTGGACAGATCGTCGCAGACACTTTGGAACTTTGCCAAGAGAGATTTAAGAACCACCAAATCGAATTGCGAGTGAATAACGCAGTAGACGCAGACTTAGAGTGTCGAGCAGCACAGATATCGCAGGTTCTTATGAATCTGTTGGGTAACGCTCACGATGCCGTAGAACATCTTCCTGAAAAATGGGTTGAGCTGAACGTCACGGGTTCAACAAATAAAGTTCGAATTTCGGTGGTTGATAGCGGAAAAGGAATCGCGCCTGAAGTGGTCGAAAAATTGATGCAGCCCTTTTTTACAACTAAGGGTGTAGGAAAAGGCACGGGCCTGGGTCTTAGTATTTCTAAAGGAATTATCGAAGAACACCATGGTCGATTTATTTATGACCAAGATAGCGCCAATACCCGCTTTGTGATCGATCTGCCACTTAAGCAGCCGCAAAAAACTGAGGCCGAAAATAAAAAAGCCGCCTAGATATTAGCGACTTCTTCCTTTGTTCCAATTTTTCAAAGTATGCTTTGTGGCTTATTTTCTAGAGTCACCGTTAGTGTCGCCATAAACAACACCATTAAAATATACATAACCATCAGGACGGGTCTTTCTTGGGTCGTCATGGGTCCAATGAATCAGCCCACCTTTTTTGGTCCAGATAAATTGCCCGCCAACCGAAAATACATCGCCTACTTTTAGGCGAACCTCTTCACCCATTTCTAGATTGTAAACGATCATGACGGAACTTCCGTCTGACAATGTAGCCATCCATTTTTCATGAGGAAGGCCCTTTGTGTCGGTTGGTAATATTTTTGATACCACCAGATTTCCAGCTTGGACATAATAGGCATTTCTTCGTGAGTTGATCGCGGAGATGACGCTTTTATCGTCATGAACCTCGCCAGGAGTGGCAATTAGCGGGGCTGAAAGAGCCCAGGAAAACGTAAATAGAACCAACAAACTCAAAGCTGCTCGAAGTAACTTCATTAATCCTCCAAATAATTGACGCTCCGAGTTGTATCTTAAAAGACCTGAAAACTCAAAATTATGGATAAGTTTTTTGCTAAAACGAACTTATAGGATTTGAATCGAATTGATTTGTGTAAAAATGGTAGGGAGTACAGGATTCGAACCTGCGACATCCACCTTGTAAGGGTGGCGCTCTACCAACTGAGCTAACTCCCTATGTCGCAAAAACGGTCTGTCTGGTGTAACAAACAGACCTTAGCTGATCAAGTCTTTTTGATCGAGATTTGAGGGAATTTTCAAATTTTCCCTCAAATGAACCTTAGTGGCACACACCCTTAGGATCTGTACTCAACTTTTCTAGCTGATAGCTAAATCGCTCATCAGAAACGCCCAAAGGGCTCATGTTCATGACAGTTACTGTCTTCGTTGAGAAAGCCAACATTCCACCAGCATTAATATCTGTCTTGTTGAATACATGAACAGTTAAATCAAAAGTTTCCTGATGAATGTTAGTCATAACAGCTCTAACAACTCGAGTGTCTTCAAAACCAATTCCCCGAGACATCACTTTACAGCTAACCGGATCATATTGGATTACTTGAAGCTGATTAACACCTGAAACTGACTTAGTAACTCTGAACGTAAATAAGGCTGTGCAGCCATTTAAGTTAGTCTGCCACGTTCCCTGGATTCCTCTCCACGGGAATGGTCGCTCACTACCCCATGGCCAAGCATCACCCGGATCACGATTAATGCGACTTCCGCTATATGGAAGGCAAGAAGGCCCACTCGATGCCGCCTGGGCAAATGGGATTTGAATTAAAACTAAAACTAAAAGTGCCAGCATCATTTTCATTGAAGGTCCCCTTTTTTCTCAATGAGTACTCTCGCGGACTTGTTCATAAAGTAACCGTTTTTTGCTCGGAAAATGTATTTGGGCTTGTCGTAATCAGGCTCAATCATCTTTCGAAGACGCTTAATAGTTACGTAAATTTTATTGTCATGAGTTTGGGGGTCGTAATTCTGTTTCCATACTTGTTCTACCAAGTATTCTTTAGAATAAACCTGCCCTTGATTTTGCACAAAAAGTCGCAATAGGTCCATTAGGATAAACTGATTTTTAAAATCAACTCGTCCTAATTTTTTTTCAATAATCGAGTGATCGTCTGTTTCAAAAATCAAATCATAATTGGCCGCACTTTCGCCACCCAATTGATTTAACATGTCTTGAACTCCGCGAGCCAATCGAACCATATTTTTTGGGTCAACACTATGGCCACAAAGTTTAAAATAAGTTCGTGCCGTATCTTTATCGCCCATCAACATGAAAGTCTTGCCGAGGTTATAAAGTACGCTTAAATGCAGATTCAAAATCTTATGAGTTTTCAATAGATCGTAAGTGCTCCATAGAATTTCAAGAGCTTGATCGTGCTTCTTTAACTCGTTCAAAATCTGAGCATTTAAAATCTGAGAAGAAATTTTAATTTCTGGTAATTCAAGGACCTGAAAGAACACCTGTAAATTATAAAGTTCTTTTAGGGCGTCGGTCAGACGATTCATATTTTTATAGCAAATCGCGATTCCGTTGATTGCATAACAGATGTCTTTTTTATTATCCGAAGCTAAAGCGATCGCGAGTGCTTTTTGAAGGTATTCTAAAGCTGCTTCGTGATTACCACGAAATGCCGTACACAATGCCAAGGTATAAAAAGTCTTCGCATTTAGCTCTAAGCCTTCTTTTAAAACAAGATCTTGAATCTTTTCTTTGATCGCATGAATGGCGTCAACTTGCTCTTGCTCGGCGAAAATTCTAAGAAGCTGATTTTGGCACTCTAAATAGGATTCGAACTCACGAGTTTGCAAAAACATTTCAGCTGCACTTGTCAGTTTTGGCACAGCCAATTCAAAATCACCCCGCTCAGCATACAGCCTGCCGACTTCCATTTGCTGGGAAGCCAATACACCCTGAGCTGCCGAAGCATTCTGAGCTAAGATATTTTTGTTTGGTTCATTTGTTGTTATCATTCGAGGCGGTCATTTCTGACAAATTCTAAACAACCCGTCAACCTTAGTTATTTTTTGACGCTTAATTTATGTGCAACAGACCCTGTTGTTTGCAAAATTAGAGTATATATTCGACTGAGTTGATTTTACTTAACTACCTAAAATCATGGGGTTTAGATAAAAAAAGGTCCCCTTTTACGGAGACCTTTTAAAAATTCTTAAATTTTTGTCCTGTTTTTCAGCCCATGGACCAAAAAAGTGACATTTTGATGGCCTTTAGTGTGTCTGAGCCAACGCCTGACCAGTAAAGTGGGCCTCGATACCAAAATTTCGTTCCTTTTGAACTTTGAAAAGCTCTTTTGGATTTTTGATATCAAGTGCGTTCACCAAAACCTGATCCACATGGTCCACCAAGATCACTTTTAGGTCTTTTAGGATTTCTTTTGGAATATCCTTCAAGTCCTTTTCGTTTTCCTTAGGACAAATAATCGTTTTGATTCCGCCTCGATGCGCAGCCATTACTTTTTCTTTCAATCCACCGATCGCCCAGACTTTTCCACGAAGACTTACTTCGCCAGTCATTGCAACAGTTCGGCGAACTGGAATTTTTGTGATTGCTGACACAATCGCAGTACACAAAGCAATACCTGCTGACGGTCCATCTTTTGGAGTCGCACCTTCAGGTAAGTGAATGTGAACGTCGATTTCTTGGAAATACTCTTTGTCAAAAGCAAACAAAGGACCCCGTGAACGAACGTAGCTCATTGCCGCCGAACAAGACTCTTTCATCACATCACCCAATTGACCAGTGACAGTGAATTTGCCTTTTCCAGGAACAACAGTGGCCTCGACAGCCAACAAATCGCCACCAACTTCTGTCCACGCCATTCCGTTAACCAAGCCGATTTCGTTTTGCTCTTCGATTTTGCCCATTTTGTATTTTTCAGGGCCCAAAAGTTCGATCAATTTCTTTGGAGTCACGATGTAAGGAGCTGCTTTTGCTTTCGCAGAAGTCGCTTTGGCCGCAGCTTTCTTTTTGCCCGCCTTACCTTCGCTCTTCATTTTTGATACGGCTTCTTGTTTCACGATATCGCGAGCCACTTTTCTGCAAACATTCGCAACTTGTCGCTCTAGATTTCGGACACCGGCTTCTTTTGTATAATAACGAATCACATTTTTGATCGTCTGATCTTGAATTTGAACTTTACGCTCTTTCAAACCATGCATTTCAAGCTGCTTGCTGACCAAATAGTTCTTCGCAATGTGAAACTTTTCAGTTTCAGTGTAACCCTCAAGTCCAATGATCTCCATACGATCTAAAAGTGGACGAGGAATTGTATGCAAACTGTTTGCAGTCGCAATGAACATGACTTTTGAAAGGTCGTATTCTAATTCCAAATAGTGATCTTGGAAGTTGCAGTTTTGCTCTGGATCTAAAACCTCAAGCATTGCTGAACTTGGATCGCCACGGAAGTCAGACGCCATTTTGTCAATTTCGTCTAACAACACCAAAGGATTTCCTTTGTCGACTTTACGCAAAGCTTGAAGGATTTTTCCCGGCATTGCCCCAACATAAGTTTTTCGGTGTCCGCGAATCTCAGCTTCGTCACGAACTCCACCCAAAGAGATTCGAGCAAAAGGACGATTCAAAGATTCAGCAATAGATCTTGCCAACGAGGTCTTACCAACCCCCGGAGGGCCTACTAGACACAAAATTGGACCCTTTAGATCTTTCGCAATTGAAAGCACCGATAGGTATTCCAAAATACGATCTTTTACTTTCTCAAGTCCCCAGTGATCATCATTCAAGATGTCTTCAGCACGCTGAACATCGTGTTTCTCTTCACTGTATTCCTGCCAAGGCAAAGAAAGAACCCAGTCGATGTAATTTCGAACAACTGTTGCCTCTGCTGACATTGGCGACATCATCTTCAACTTTTTGATTTCTTTTTTAATTTTATCTCTGGCTTCTTGAGACATCTTCTTTTTGGCTGCTTTTTCTTCTAGCTCAACCAATTCTTGTTGATAGTCATCCTTCTCGCCCAATTCTTTTTGAATTGCCTGCATTTGCTCATTCAAATAGTACTCTTTCTGAGAGCGCTCCATTTGTTTTTTAACGCGAGTTCTGATTTTCTTCTCAACTTCAAGAATTTCAATTTCACCAGTCATTGAATTCAACAAATGCTCAAGGCGTTTTGCTGGATCAAAGATCTCAAGGACTTTTTGTTTGTCCTCTAACTTCAAGTTCAACTGCGCAACGATAATGTCAGCCAATTCGCTGGCATTTTCGATCGTTGAAACTCTCATCAAAATTTCTGGTGGAATTCGTTTGTTCAACTTAACGTATGTTTCAAAAGTCGTTTTAACTGAACGAATCAAAGCTGCACTTTCAACAGGAGCAGTCGACTCTTCGCTAATGTCTTCAGTGGTCACGACGAAAAAGTTATCGTTTGGAACGTAACCTTTGATTTTTACTCGGCGTTTTCCTTCTACTAGAACTTTGACTGTTCCATCTGGAAGTCTAAGCAATTGGATGATTGTTCCAATTGTGCCGACATTGTAAATGTCTTTAGCTTCAGGATTATTAGTCTTCGCATCCTTTTGAGCAGCCAAAACGATATCGGTCTGCTTGCTCATTGCGTCCTCGAGAGCATTGATTGATTTCTCACGACCCACAAAAAGTGGCATCATCATGTGAGGAAAAATAATCAAATCTCGCAAAGGCAACATCGGTAATTGGTTGTTGTTAGTAGCCCCTGACATAATCCCTCCTGGGTTAACAGTGGTTAGCGGTTCAAACAGCCGTATCGCCTTACTAGACCTATGTCTGGGACCCGGTAGGCCCCTGTTTCGGTTAGTTCCTTGGTCAGCCATTCCTTGGCCTCTCAACTCCGACATTTGCGATGCAAACATTGGTTAGAGATCACCTATAAAAAGTGTAGAGATTTACTAGTAAGAAGGGAACGAAATTTTCGTGATAGTTGTGATAATTGATACAAAGATAACGCTGTCATAACAGAACCTAGACCAATGCGGTGGAACAAGAGCTCCAATTTCGCTAGAAGTGGAAGAAAGGGCTAGTTTTTCAACAAAAAAAAGGGTGGCATTTCGCCACCCTTTTCAAGATTCAATTTAAAAAATTGTTTTTACCGACTAGGCGCTTTCAGCTGATCCTTTTTTAGCATCATCCGCGCGCATTTCTTCTTCGGTCTTATAAACTAACTTAGGTTGACCCTTTTTCTCGATGACATTCTCATCGATGATCACTTCTTTCACGTTAGTTTTAGACGGAATTTCAAACATGATGTCCAACATCGACTCTTCGATCACACCGCGAAGCCCTCGAGCTCCGGTTTTTCGAATCAACGCTTGCTGTGCAATCGCTGTGATCGCTTTGTCTGTGAACTTTAAGTCCACACCTTCAAAACTAAACAACTTTTGATATTGTTTGACCAAAGCATTTTTTGGGCGAGTCAAAATATCAACCAAAGTCGCTTCATCCAAAGGATCCAGAACTGCAATCACTGGTAATCGACCGATGAACTCTGGAATCAATCCAAACTTAGATAAGTCATCAGGCTCGATTTTATGAAGCACGTTGATCGCTTCATTTTTTTCAGCTTCAGTCATAACTGTTCCGCCGATACCCATGGTTTTATTGACAGTTCTTGATTCCACTAATTTATCAAGACCAACGAAAGCACCACCGCAAATGAACAAAATATTTGAAGTGTCCACTTGAATAAATTCTTGTTGAGGATGTTTACGACCACCTTTTGGAGGCAAGTTCGCAACTGTTCCTTCTAGAATTTTCAAAAGTGCTTGCTGAACACCTTCTCCAGAAACATCTCTGGTAATTGAAGGATTTTCAGATTTTCTAGAAATCTTATCGATCTCATCGATGTAGATCACTCCACGTTGAGCTTTTTCGACATCCCAGTCAGCTGACTGAAGCAAGTTCAAAACTACATTTTCAACGTCTTCTCCGACATAACCAGCTTCTGTCAATGTGGTTGCATCTGACATTGCAAAGGGAACATTCAAAATTTTCGCAATCGTTTGAGCCAACAAAGTTTTTCCAGATCCAGTTGGGCCAATCAAAAGAATGTTGGATTTTGCCAACTCGACATCTTGTGATTTCTTACCGTTCTGAAGAGCATTGATTCGCTTATAGTGATTGTGTACCGCTACCGCCAAAGATTTTTTAGCTTGTAACTGTCCAATTACATAGTCATCCAAGAACGCTTTGATATCTGCTGGTTTAGGAACTTTAAAACTTCCTTTTACCGCTGTTTCACGGTCTTTTTCTTCGTCAATGATATCATTGCAAAGTTCAATACACTCGTCACAAATGTAAACTCCAGGACCGGCGATCAGCTTTTTAACTTCTTTCTGACCTTTGCCGCAAAAGCTACACTTCAATGTTCCACCGTTATCTTTGTCTTTAGTGCTCATGACTATTTTCCTTTGCTCTTTCTGAATTCAACAACGTGATCAATCAGTCCAAATTGTTTTGACTCTTCTGCGCTTAGATAATGATCTCGCTCCATCGTCTTAGCTAGGAAATCAAACTCCTTACCCGTGTGATCAACATAAATTTTAGTCAATTTCTCTTTGGTCTTTACCAACTCTTTTGCGTGAATTTCGATGTCAGTCACCTGACCACCAATTCCGCCTCCACCTAAATGTGGCTGGTGGATCATAATTCGGCTGTTTGGCATTGCATAGCGCTTACCTGGTGTGCCGGCAGTTAAAAGTAATGAGCCCATGCTCGCCGCCATGCCCAAACAATATGTTGCTACGTCACATTTCACGAATTGCATCATGTCGTAGATGGCAAGGCCGGCAGAAACCGATCCACCTGGTGAGTTAATGTATAAATTGATATCTTTTTCTGGATTGTCTACCTCTAGAAAAAGCATTTGTGCGATTAACGAGTTCGCCACTTCGTCAGTTACCTGTGATCCCAACATCACAATGCGATCCTTCAATAAACGAGAATAAATGTCATAACTTCTTTCGCCTTTAGCAGTTTGCTCGATGACGTATGGAATCAGATTCACGGTGGTCTCCTTTTTCTGTATTCACTGTGTTTGCATTTCGGCAAATTCCAGCTTATTTTCAATCGCCTTAGGTCCTGTTACTCAATATCTTTATGCAAAGGGAGTGCTATGAAGCTCGAGCTCACAAAATCGTCTCAATCTGGATCAGTTTTGATCGCATTTGCAACCATTTCGAAATCAGGAAAAGAAGAGCGTCTCAAGTTGACACACTCTGAATTAGCGACGCGCCTAAAGACGGCAATCGATGACAAAGAAGTGTCAGGTGCCAACCAAGAACACGTTCTTTTTAGAGACATCGATTTCAACGGATTTCGTCACGTTGTGGTCGTTGGCTTAGGTGAAAAGTACGATCATGAAACAGTTCGCCAAACTGCTTCAGTTGTTCTTTCTGCAATTAAGACACTAAAAGCCAAAGATGCGACAGTTCACTTGGATGGAATTCATGCCAGCAAGAAAGAAGCGCCTCATTTTGTGCAAGCCTTTGTTGAAGGTCTCTTATTGAGCGACTACAACTTCGACGAACTTAAAACTAAGAAAAAAACCGGTAAAGATGAAAAAGCAGAAACAATCGTCAAGCTAGAAACAAAACTAGCGACTGATGCGGCTGCAAAAAAAGCGTTTCAAGATGGAATGATCTTGGCTGAAAGCGTAAACTTCTCTCGTCGTTTGGGTGATCTACCAGGCAACTTAATGACTCCTAAAATTTTGGCCGAAACGGTTGCTGAGGCTGTTAAGGGCACCAAAATCAAAGCGACGGTTTGGGATAAGGCTCGTATCAAAAAAGAAAAAATGGGCGGACTTTTGGGTGTGTCTCAGGGTTCTGATCAAGAGCCCCGCTTTATTATCCTAGAATACAAAGGCGCAGCTGCAAGCCAAAAACCAATTTGCTTTGTTGGTAAAGGCCTAACTTTTGACTGCGGAGGCATTTCAATTAAGCCTTCAGCGGCAATGGAAGAAATGAAATACGATATGTGCGGTGGCGCCAATGTGATTGGTGCGACTTTAGCAATTGCAAAACTTAAATTGAAAGTAAATTTGATCACTTTGGTTCCAGCAACTGAAAATTTGGTGAATGGTTCTGCTACAAAACCAGGTGACGTTCATTTTGCTCGTAATGGAAAATCATTTGAAGTGAACAACACAGATGCCGAAGGCCGTTTGATTTTGGCTGACGCTCTTTCTTACGCTTCTGAACAGAAACCACAGATGATCATTGATGCTGCAACTTTGACAGGCGCGATGGTGATGGCACTTGGAAATACTCACACTGGATATTTCACAAGAAATGCGGCTTTGAAAAAGAAAATCGAAGCAGCTGCCGACCAATCAGGCGAGTGGGTTTGGAACATGCCTTTGTGTGATCACCACGTGAAAGACATGAAGGGCACTTACGCTGATCTTTCAAATATTTCTTCTGGAAAAGGCGCAGGCTCTGCGACTGCAGCGGCTTTCCTTGAGCAATTTGTTGAAGAAGGCATCCCTTGGGCACACTTTGATATCGCGGGCACAGCTTGGGCTGTCGGCAATCGAGTTCCATACTGCCCTAAAAAAGGTGCTTCAGGCGCTATGATCAGAACTTTTGTGGAATTGGCTAAGCAGTACTAAGCCAATTCCAGTTCTGGTTTTTTATCCGACATTGCATTTTTTAAAGGCCGGGCGGTTGCAACGAACAATAGACTTGCAACCGCTGCTAAAGCCGCCATCAAGCCAAAGAAATCACCTTGTCCCATTTTTTCGTAATAGCTTCCGACAAATCCAGATAAATAATTTCCTGCAAAACTAGATAAAAACCAAACACCCATCATCATTGACACCATTCTTGCGGGCGATAGTTTGGTAACAAGCGACAAACCAATGGGCGATAGGTAAAGCTCCCCCAAAGTGAACAAAAAGGTTGTACCAAAAAGCCACATCACGCTTCCCTTGGCTTCGGTTCCAACAACTTTCACATTGATCACCATCACCACAAAAGCCAAGGCCGCCAAAAGACAACCAAAAGCCATTTTCCCAACAGATGATGGCTCAGAACCCCGACGGTTCTGCCAAGCCCAAAAGCGATCCATCAACGGAGCCATTGCAAAAATAATAAATGGATTAAAGGATTGGTACCAAGTCGACGGAACTTGAAACCCAAGGAAGTTCCAATCTGTGTTTTTATCGGCCCAAATCTGCAAAGTGTTGCCTTGTTGTTCGTAAACACTCCAAAAAAGAATATTGATGACGGTTAGAAAAATCAAAGCCCCAATTTTTCTTTTCTCATCTGCCGTCAGACGTTTTTGCTCTTCGCTTAGATGCATTTGTTCTTTCACAGTTTGATCTTTTGGCAAATGCTTACGGCCCAGATGATAAATGAAAAGGCCAACGATCATCCCCACGCCCGCTGCTGAGAATCCATAGTGCCAGCCATAAACTTGGCCCAAAGTTCCGCAAACCAATGGCGAGAAAAACGCCCCTAAATTAACGCCCATATAGTAGATCGTGAAAGCTCGATCGCGACGAGAATCCCCTGCCTGATATAGATTTCCCACCTGAGCTGAAAGATTGGGTTTGAAAAATCCATTTCCCAACATCAAGAACAAAAGTGCCGGAAAGAACAGACTTTCAAAGGCCATCAAAAAATGACCGATGGCCATTAAAACTCCACCGATATAAACAGATTTTCGCTGTCCAATAATTCGATCCGCTAAAAGGCCTCCAAAGAACGGAGTGAAATAGACAAATGCCGTATAGAAACCATAAATCTGAGAAGACAATGCCTGGCTGGTCAAGGGGCCGAAAAGAAATTCCAGGCCGCTTCGAATGCCTGAAAATCCAAGAACTTCATGGCCGCTTTCGATATTTAGAAATAGCGATTGAGTCATATAAAGAACTAAAAGTGCTCGCATACCGTAATAGGAAAATCGTTCCCACATTTCGGTGAAAAACAGAAAAAATAAACCGCGGGGATGACCTAAAACGTCTGACTGACTCATGCAAACCTCACTTGAAGAAGTGAGGACATACCGCAAACAATAGTCTGCGACAATACCTAGTCAGGCAACTGTGTAAGATTTAGAACTCGAGTAAAAATGGCTTTCTTAAAATCGACTTCATTTCCTGATTGTCGACAAACACTTCGCCGTTGGCACCAGATGGGTCAATTAGTTTTACGGATTTGAGCTGCCAAACGGTCGGCCACTGATCCGAAACATTGGCAAATTTGACTTTCGATGGTCGACCCTCGCGGAAATCAAATTCACCATCGGCCACAGGCTCACCTAAAATTCTAGAAACTGGGATCCACACTGCCGCAATGCTATTGATGTCCCGGGATATCTCGCAAGCTCCCTCGACTTCCATCTGAGGCAACTCGCCGCCAACAGCTGTTCCATCACCTTCGAAATGTAAAACTACTTTTGAATATTTTTGGCAGGCAAATGCCTTCAAGCCGTCTTGACCCTTGACTACAAAATGGCCTAATTCCAAGCCTAGGTCTTTGCTTTCCCGAATGATTTTAGCTCCGTCGATCAATCTTTGTTTGGCCGCAAAGTTCAGTGCCGAGCCATTGAGCTGGGAAAAATCATAGACTTTTTTAATTGCCGCAGGATCCCGAGATGCTTTTGCTTGTATGGTATAAAACGCATCCATCGGGAACTCTTTGGAGCTTCGGCTGATGTACATTCCGCACAGGAAAAAAACTGTCAGCGAACAAATGACTAAAAACGTTCTCATTCTGAAGTCTCCCGCGTGGTTTGGTTTAAGACCGACTTATTCTGCGTTATCCTTAGGTTACAATATTATGGTTTCTTTTGCGAAAGTAAATTTAGACACTAGCCAAAGTCTAGGTTCATCTAGTACAAAAGCCAGTATGAACTCGACTAGTCTTTCTACAGCGACACCAGAATTTAATGATCGTAAATGGCTCAACATTCTTTTATTGATACTTGGACTACGCGCGATCTTTTCTTTAAGCATTGGCTTTGCCGATGATGATGCATATCACTGGACTTGGACTCAGCAAATGGAGTGGTCTTATTTCGATCACCCCGGAATGATTGCCTGGCTTGAGAAACTAACAACCTTAATTTTCGGCGACAATCGCCTTGGAATTCGCTTACCTTCATTTATTTGTTTTTCAACTACTGTATTTATTATTTGGAAATTAACCGCAAATCTTTTTGATAAATGGGCGGCCACTTTCACCGCTGGATTACTTTTGTTTTCGCCATTATGGGGTTTTGGAGGATATGTCTCGGCGCCCGAACAGCCCTTTATGCTTTTGTGGCTCATTGCTGTTTATGTTTTTTGGAATGGCGTCCGCGAGGACGATCTAAGATGGTCCACCAAAAAAACTTGGCTTTATCTGGGTGTCATCATGGGTTTGGGATTCAATTCCAAATTTATTATGGTTTTGTTGGCGCCAGGATTTGGATTTTATTTGCTGACTTCTCCTAAACGCAGAAAAGATCTTTTGAGCGTTTGGCCTTGGGTTGGAATTTTGATTGCGACCTTGGCTTTATTTCCAGTGGTGATTTGGAACCTGAAATATGATTGGCCAAGTTTTAAATTTCAATTTCATGATCGACATACTGGCGGAGGATTTGATCCAGCACGCTGGTTAAAATATCTTTCTATGCAGTTGGTTTTAATCAGCCCAGGAATTTACGCTTCTATTTTGTTTGCATTTGCAGTTGGAGTCAGAAAGCTTCGCGAAAGTCCGAAATGGAGACTTTTAGTTTGTCTTTCGCTTCCTAGCTTTATGGTTTTTTATCCGCAACCTTTATGGGCCGATTTCAAACCACACTGGATGGGGCCAGCCTATTTAATTTTACTAATGGGCGTCGGCGGAATTTGGTCTCAAGGTATTTCTTGGGGTTCAAAGCAATTGGTCAAAGCTCGAAGCAAAAAGTTTTTCTGGTTGAATGTCGCTTTTTTGATCCCCATGAACTTTTTAATTTAT
>CAZDHC010000026.1:0-32347 GCA_964505225.1 uncultured Bdellovibrio sp.
ATTGACATCTTCAATGTCCGATTTGAACCCACGAGTTTATGAATTAAATTAGCGCGACCGAGGTGTTGGCCGCGCGAAATTATTTGAATCAGTAAATTCTAGTCCTTGTATTCTTCGACATTGATTTCATATTTTTTAATCTTTCGAAGCAAAGTGTTTTTAGGAATGTTCGCCTGAGCAACAGTTTGGTTGATTTTTCCTTTGTTCGCTTTCAGGGCAGCAATGATAAAATCCTTTTCAGCTTGCTCCTTAAAGATCTCGAAATCTAATGGCTCTGAAGTTTTAGATTCTAGTCCTTTAATTGCAGGAATGCTGTCTTTCGCCTTTTGCACCGTGTCTGGCAAACTGGCGGCTTGAATTTGCGCTGTGTTTTCGACAATGAAAGCTCTTTCAATAACGTTCTCAAGTTCTCGAATATTTCCTGGCCAACGATAGGCCTTCAAAAGCTCAATGGCCTGAGCCGAGATCCCTTGAATAATGGAATCATGGGATTTGGAAAACTTTTTGATGAAGCTATTCACTAAAGCTGGAATATCATCGTGACGCTCGCGCAGGGGTGGCAAAAAGATCGGCATGACATTGAGGCGATAGAAAAGATCTTCGCGAAAATCACTTTCTTCGATCATTTTTTCAAGATTTCGATTGGTGGCAGCAATAATGCGAGCATTGGATTTAACCTCGCGATTGCTACCCACAGGTAGAAACTTTTTCTCTTGTAGCACGCGAAGAAGCTTCACTTGCATTTCTGGCTTCAATTCTCCAATCTCATCCAAGAACAAAGTGCCATTGGTCGCCAATTGAAATTTTCCAATTTTTCTTTCGACTGCGCCAGTGAAGGCACCTTTTTCGTGACCAAAAAGTTCGCTTTCCATTAGTTGCTCCGGAATGGCGCCGCAGTTGATCGCAACAAAGGTTCCGGCTTTTCGTGGGGAATTGTAGTGAATGGCTTTGGCGACAAGCTCTTTGCCAGTGCCGTTTTCGCCACGAACAAGGACAGTGGTGTCGACTTTGCAAAGTTTGTAGATAAGTCCAAAGACCTCTTTCATTTTCTGTGAGCTGCCGACAAATTCCGAATCCACATCGTCATCAAATATTGGATTTGATAATGCAAGACTCGAGATCATTTCCCGGGCTTCTAAAGATTTTCGAACGATTTCCGCTAAGCGAGTCGGGTTCACGGGCTTTTCAACGTAGTCATAGGCGCCATCTTTAATGGCGGTGACTGCGTCTTGAAGATTGCTATGCGCGGTCATGATCACAATAAAAGTTCTAGGATCATTTTCCTTCATTAGGCGCAAGGCATCCAGGCCGTTCATCTCGGGCATGCGAACGTCCATCACGACCAAGTCAAAATCTGATTTTTCAAATTCGATGAGGCCTTCTTTGCCATTGCTAGCTTCCGAAATTTCAAATTCGATTTCTGGAATTGCAGATTTTAAAATTGAAATCACACTTTTTCTAAGTTCAGCTTCGTCATCAACGATCAGCACAGACATTTTAGTCATAGGATTACTCCTTCACCTTTAGAGGTTGAGTTCAATTCCGAGTTCAGCTCCGGGTTCGAGTCTTCTATCGGTAAACAAAATGAAACCGAAGTTCCTTTTTTCAATTCACTTTTCAAAAACACTTCGCCACCATGCAGCTCAATAAAATATTTTACCAAATACAGTCCTAAGCCAGAACCTTTTGTTTTCATGTCTTGGTCTTTTCCACGGACAAATTTTCCCCAAACATTTTGCATTTCTATCGGGGAAATTCCTTCGCCAGTGTCTGTCACGGAAATCCAAATTTTATTTGCGGATTCTTCCGAGTGAACGGTGATTTTTCCGCCAGCGGGAGTGTATTTAACCGCATTTTCAATCAGATTGACCATCACTTCGCGAATCAAGGTGATGTCAACTTCCACCGAAAACATGGGCTCTAAGTTTTTGTCGATCGAGATTTGTTTCTCAAAAGCCAATGGATAAAGTTGAACCACGGCTTCGTCGATAATTTCATTGATGTCGGCGACTTCCTTATTTAATTGAAAATCTCGAGACTCAACCCGAAGGACTTTTAAAATGGATTGGATGTAGCGATTCAATTCTTCACTTGAAACTCTTAACGATTTCAGATCTGTCGAGAAGGGTAAGGTCGAGTCCATGGTCAATAATCGATCTACGATGGCCTGGATTTTGGCAATCGGTGTTTTGAGATCGTGACTGATGAGGGAGACGAAATTATTTTTAAGTTGCTCCAGTTCGGAATGATATTTTTGTTCTTGCTGAAGCTCCCAGTTCTTCATTTCAATTTGATGAGCTTGGTAACCAATGAAAGTCACCCAAGTCACTCCTAGCATGGTCGTGGTGCTGACAATGGGAATCCAGAAATAAAATGAGTCAAAAAACCAGCAGGAAAGAGCCGCGAGCATGGTGACCATGCCAAAAATTAAGACCAGAGCCACTGACTGGGGGTAGCCCAAGATGATAGAAATTGCCAGTCCAACCAGAACCGCCAGTAATATGAAGTACAAAGAGTTGTTGGCTCGGTAAATCCAGCGATCTTGCAAAAAATTATCTACGATTTGTCCGATGATTTCGTGGCGAGGGGATCCTCCCAAGGGAGTAACGAAAGAAGTGATTGCAGGATTCTCGGAGCCGATGATGACAATTTTATTTTGGAAAACTTCTTTTGAAACTCGTCCTTCTAAAATGTCTCGGACATCAAAAGTTTGGAAAGCCTTGGAAGTGCCTCGATAGTTTATATATCGAAAGGTGTTTCGAGGCAGGGCGGTCAGGGAAAGTTTCTCGACGATGTGAGGGCCCTCTAACGGGTTGGATGAAAACCTTCGAATGATTCCGTCGTCGTCGCGGGTCAGGTTGACGTTGCCAATGTTGGATCTTAGCTCGTCAGCCAACAAAGGATAGTTGGTTTTGTCAGAAGAGTTCGCATTTGCTCCCCAAATCACTTTGGTATCTTTAAGAATTTTGGCTTGCTCAATGCTTAGGTTGGATGAAACTAAGCTTTCCGAGAAAAAAAGAGTCACTCCGATTTTTTCCGGATTTTGTTGAAGAATTTTTTTGAGCAAATCAGTCCAGATCGTTGGATCCCAATAGAAGCTGTCGGTGATGTCGGTGATTTCATGGAGTGGACCGAAATTTCGATTTCTGAAATTTGAAGCGGATGAAAGATCTGTTGGATGAATCGTCACTAAAACGATTTTGTCAGAGGACTTTTGTTCTCCTCTTAATTGAAAACGAGTGTCATAGGAAGTCACTTCGTCGCTGGTCAAAATAAAGCAACCAATGGACCAGCAAAGTAAGGCACGGACCAGCCAACCTCGAGACTTTTGAAGTCTTTGTGCCCAAATCTTAGATCTAAGCTTAGCTTCGATCTGCTCAATGCTGAGCGCACAAAACTTAAGGCTAAGTTTAATCTTGGATTTCGCCTTAATAATTAGACTCACCACTAGATTCATTGGGTTTTTGGGCTCCTGGATGGTTGGTGCCGCACCATACCAAAGGACATTTAAAATACAAGTTCTTTTGGAAAACTCCCTCAGTTATCATGGATTTATGCAAGTTTGGCAGGATCTCGAAAAATGGAAAAAAACGGGCCTTAAAACGGCCCTAACAATCGGTAATTTTGATGGTGTTCACCTTGGGCACCAGCGGCTTTTAAATGAAGTTTTAAAAGAGGTTCAGGGAAACTCTGAGCTGACTTCGCTTTTACTGACTTTTCATCCTCATCCAGCTCAGGTTTTAGCTCCGGAAAAGGGCCATGTGCGGCTATTTGGACTTGAGGACCAACAGGAGCAATTGCAAAAACATGGGTTGATGGGGGTTTTTCGCCAACCTTTCTCAAGAGAGTTTTCGAATCAAAATGGTTCCCAGTTTTTAGAGGATTTTGTTTTGAAATACTTTCACCCTGCTAGCATTGTGGTGGGGCATGATTTTGCCTATGGCGCCAACCGATCGGGAAGTATTCAACAACTGAAATCTTTTTGTGAAAGTCGAAAAATTAAGTTCTATCAGGAGCCACCTTTTAAGGTTCAAGGCGAAAATGGACTTGAGATTGTTTCAACTTCCAACATTCGAGAGAAATTAAAAAGTGGAAATTTGCTAATGGCGGAAAAAATGTTGGGTCGAAAATATTATCTTAAAGGCGTGATCGAAAAAGGGCAAGCGCGGGGGCGCACTCTTGGATTTCCGACCGCGAACATTCGCCCAGATGTCGATTTTTATCCCAAGCTTGGCGTTTACGCTTGCCGCGCGATTTTGTCCGATGGTCGAAAGTTAAATGCGGTCATGAATTTGGGAACCAATAAAACTTTCGTAGAAGGTGATCATCAGCCCATTAAAGCTGAAGTTCATATTTTGGATTTTTCCCAAGATCTTTATGGGCAGACTATTAAAGTTGAATTGGAAAAGTTCCTTCGTGATGAAAAGAAATTTAGCTCAATCGAGGAATTAAAAAATCAAATCCAGCAGGACTGTCAATCGGCAAGGGAAGTGTTGAAGTGACCCAGGGTAAAAAAATAGTTGGTGAACTGTCAGTCCCAGAAAATGAAGTTCGAAAGAATTTTTGGACTGAAATGTTCAAAACCGAGTTCGATCTTGAGTTTGAATGGCGTTCGCTTCCACCAGAATTGATATCGGATCCTGTGAATGAATTGAAGGCCATGAAAGATTGGTCAGCATTTTTAATTGCGCCCATTTTTTCTAAACAAATTATGATTCCATGGCCGAAAATTCCCGAAGAAGTGATAGAGGCTGGTTTGACCGATGCTGCGATAAAGCAGCAGGGGCAGTGGTGGTTCCGTTGTTTTCTGAAGCAGGCATTGATTGAAATGATTGTGAAGAAAGCCCCTCAGCTGGACACTCATCAGCAAGTTTATGTGACTGGCTCTGATACGATGGCCCACATGTGTGTCACTGCGGCGATTCAAATGGGGTTTAAAAAAATTGCAGTGGTGGCTCGAGAAGCTGAAGACGCTCAGGCCATAATTGCGGATCTTCAAAAAAGGTTTTTTGGAATCAATTTGATGTATATTCGGGATTCTGAACTGACTTTGCAGCCCAATAATGGATCGCTACTTCTTAATACAATTGATTCAGAGTCTGGTGAGGCTATTTTGGATGATCTTCCATATATGAATTTTTTAGATCATGGTGGCCTCGTTGTGGATTTGGCTTATCCCAATAGTGTGAAAGCCCTGGTGGAAGAGGCCGAGCATGTCGGTGTTTTGCATTTAGATGGATTTGAAGTCATTGCTTATCGCGATTTTCTATTCTTGAAGTCTGTTTTCGAAGCGAAATTCAAAACTCCTTTTTCAGAGTATCTGGAAAAGTGGAAATTGTTTTTATCAACCCAAGTGCCTCAGCAAAGCTGAATCTAAATTTACCTGCGGTCAAATCGCAAAACCAGATGTTAGTCTAGTAACAATTTTCGGCATGGTCGATATACTATGGAGGTGAAATCCATGGAGGGATTATGGCGGGCTTAAAGCTTGGCGAAATTTTGGTCAAACAGGGAGTCGTTCGTCCAGACCAAATGGCCAAGGCGATGGAAGAGCAAAAGCGAACCAACGGTCGTTTGGGAGCTGTTCTTGTTCAAATGGGTATTGTAAAAGATGCTCAAGTTTTAAAAGCAATGGAAGCTCACTTTCAGTTACCAGGAATTGATTTAAATAATTTCCAAGTTCAGCCTGCGGCAACGCAACTTATTCCTCGAGAAATTTGTGAAAAGAATTTATTGATCCCAGTTCAAAAAGTTGGAACGGGAACCATCGTTGTTGCCTTCTCGGATCCCTCAAATGTTTTTGTTCGAGATGATTTAAGATTTATCACGCGCTGTAAAGTTCAAGCAGTAGTGGCGACCGAGGCCGCAATTGTTGCGGCCATTGACAAGCACTATTCGGCCAACGTTTCGGCCATTGGAGCCGAGGTCGAAGAAGAACAAGCGAATGAAGAGCTTGGCGGTGCCGAGGTTGTTGATTTTGGTGGTGGTTCGGAAGAAGAAGGACCAATCATTAAATTCGTGAATGCTGTCTTAACGGATGCGATTCGAAAAAGAGTTTCCGATATTCACTTTGAACCCTATGAAAAAAAATTCCGAGTTCGCTATCGAATTGACGGCAGCATGGTCGAAGCCAACAGTCAGTCGGCCTCTTCTGCGGCTGCGATTTCAAGTCGTATTAAAATTATTTCTAAGCTAGATATTGCCGAAAAACGTCGACCACAAGACGGTCGTATTAAATTGAAGCTTGCGAATGGAAAAGATATGGATTTCCGGGTGAGCGTTCTTCCAACTATTTGGGGAGAAAAAGTAGTCTTGCGACTTTTGGATAAATCAAATTTGCAATTGGATATGACTAAGTTGGGATTAGAACCCGAAGATCTTGCGATTTTTAAAGAAAGAATCAATGTTCCCCAAGGATTACTTTTGATCACTGGTCCGACGGGTTCGGGAAAAACTACGACGATCTATTCTGCCTTGGCTGAACTCAATCAGCCAGATGTGAATATTTCTACGGCTGAAGATCCTGTCGAGTTCAACTTGGAAGGGATCAATCAGGTGCAAATGAATCCTGATATTGAATTGACCTTTGCAAGTGCTTTGAGATCTTTCCTTCGTCAGGATCCTGATATCATCATGGTCGGAGAGATTCGAGACTTAGAGACGGCGGAAATTTCTATGAAAGCCGCCAGCACTGGTCACTTGGTTGTGAGCACATTGCATACGAACGATGCTCCGCAGACGATTACGCGTTTAACTGAAATGGGTGTCGCCCCGTATATCGTAACTTCGACCATCAATCTTATCGTGGCTCAGCGATTAGTTGGGCGAGTTTGTGAAAATTGCAAGTCGCCCATCGAAGTTGGTCCTCAAACCCTAATTGATCTTGGCGTTCCTGCAAATGAAGTGAAGGACTATCGACTTTACAAAGGTAAAGGCTGTCCAACTTGCAATGGAACTGGAATCAAAGGTCGAATTGCGATTTTCGAGTTGATGGAAATGTCCGAGAAAATCAGGGATTCAATATTAAAGGGAGCGTCTTCAGCCGAACTTCGAGCGATGGCCCGAATTGAAGGAATGACCACTTTAAGACGAAGTGCACTTTTGAAATTAAAAAGAGGCGAGACAACCATTGAAGAGGTTTTAAATGCCTCAGTGAAGGATGTGGAGTGATGAACGAATTGCAAACTGTTTTGAGTTCAGCTTTAAGTCAAAATGCACAGGAAATATTAATCAGTCCATCGCAGCCCCTTCGTCTTCGAATTGGACGAGAGTTGCGAAACTTGGATTCGCGGTTTTCCAGCTCGCATGAGTCGCAAAATATCGTCTCTGAAATTTTGAATGATGAAGAGAAAAGAGCGCTTTTTCAAAATTTGAAAGTGGAAGGTGTTCGGACTATTGATCAAGTTGAGTTCAAATTTGATTTTCAAATTGATTTCAATGGCATCTCGGGAGCCGTTCGCATCGCTGACCACGATGTCAGTTGGGGGCTTCCCGCAATAGTTTCAGAGTTAATGGATCGTCCGATGGGGCTTGGTTTAATCGTGGGGCCAAGAAGATCTGGAAAAACAACGGCGGTTGCAGACTTATTAAAGACTTTAAAGCCAGAAAAGAAAATCGTCTCAGTCTATTCGGACATTCAGTTTGATATGAATTCGAATCTTGATGAAAGAACTCATCTGTTTTCTTCAGCACAGTTGAAAACGAATGGAGTGTTTTCTGCTTCTGACGTGGTTGTGATTGATTCTAAGGACCTGTCTCTTATTGAAAATGCGATTCAATTGTCTGAGGAAGGTCGCTTTGTCTTGCTGACTATTTCAGCTTGGGATTTAAAAATGGCATTGCCTAGAATGTTGGATTTTGTTCAAGGTGATATGCAATCCAGGGCGCGAAGGTTGGCCGCAGTTTTTCAGATGGCAGTTCGCTTGCAGCTATTGCCAGGAATTGAGCAAAATCAAGTGGGTGCATTTGAATTGCTATTGGGTGCCGACGCCGTTCGAGAAAACATTGAAAAACAGAATTTTTCTAATTTAGATCATTTGATGCAAGGATTTTCAGACAAAACCGGAATGCGAAATATGAATCAATCGCTATTTCAATTGTTGATTAAAAGAAAAATTGAATTGAAAACGGCATTTGAGTTTAGCCCTCATCCTCAAGAGTTGGACGCGCTTTTGAAGAAGGTGGGAATTTAAATGGCTAGGTATATGTTCCAGGCCAAAGCGGCCAATGGTCAAATTCAGACAGGTCAAATTGAGGCTTCTGACGAAGCCGAAGTTCGGGCAAAGCTATTAGCGAAAAATATGACGGTGTTGAGGATTGCCCTGGCTGCAAAAAGTGGGGCTGGTGGAGCCTCAAGTGGTCCGGGTCTTTTTGACAAAAAAGTGCCTTCTAAAGATTTACAGATTTTTACCAGACAGTTTTCGACTTTAATCAATGCCGGTATCCCCGTGGTGGATTCATTGAAGCTATTGGCAGAAGGTAAAAGAAATCTGATGATTAAAGAAGCGGCCGGAAAAGTGAAGACGTTGATTGAATCGGGAAAACGTCTTGGTGATGGAATGGCGGCTTCGCCGTTGGTGTTTGACCGATTTTACGTCAACATGGTTCGAGCGGGCGAAGAAGCCGGAATTTTAGATGGGATTTTATTGCGACTTTCCAGCTATATGGAAAAGTCGGAAAAATTGAAAAAACAAGTGTCCAGTGCCATGTTTTATCCTGCGGCAATTATTTTTGTGGCGATCATTGTGATCGCGGGTATTTTAGTTTTCGTCATTCCTCGGTTCCAAGAACTCTATCAAGGTGCGGGAAAAGAATTGCCCTTGATCACGCAAATTGTGGTCAATGTTTCACAATTTTTTATTACTAAGTGGTATTTAGTCATTTTAGGGATCGTCGGAACGCCAATCGGATTGATGCAATATTATAACACCGAAGAAGGCAAAAATAATTTTGATAGAATTTTCATCAAGCTTCCAGTGTTTGGAGAATTGATTCAAAAGTCTTCTGTGGCGCGAATGACTCGAACTTTGTCGACATTGCTTTCTTCTGGGGTTGGGGTTATTGAGGCGATTGATATTGCAGCTAAAACAGCCGGCAACAAAGTTATTGAAGATGCTCTAGTGCGGTGTAAAGAATCGGTGACGCAAGGTCGGCCTTTTGCAACGCCCTTACAAAAAGAGCCGATGGTACCGGATATGGTAGGTCAGATGATCGCCATCGGAGAGCAGTCGGGTACTTTGGATACAATGTTGGGAAAGATTGCCGACTTCTACGAGGATGACGTTGAGAATGCCGTGAAAGCGATGACCTCTTTGATTGAGCCATTATTGATGGTTGTACTTGGTGGAGTGATCGCATTTCTGGTTGTCGCTATGTACTTGCCAATCTTTGATATGGCAAATGTGGCCACCGGAGGACAATAAGAATGAATCACCGCCTGCTGATACAAGCGACTCGAATCGGATTGTATTCGTTGGTGGTGGTTTTAACTTTGGTCAACCATTTGGTCCAAGAAGATTTTTTCAATTGGATTTTGATGCGACAATTCTACGGGCTGTCGCTGGTAGGATTGGCCTTTCATCTTTTGGCTTCGCTATTTCTTGAGCCATTTTTTAATCGTCCTAAATTGGTTTTTTTCAGTTTTTTTTTGGACATCGCACTTATATCGACTTTGATGGTCACGAGCGGTCTTAATCAAACGCTATTTCTATTTCTTTATCTTGTGACTATTTTGTTGGCCGGATTGGTGATGAGGATGCGCGGAGGTCTACTGCTTGCTGCCATCGCATCGATTTGCTTTACCGTAGCGTCCTGGTTTGGCCCAGAAATTAAAGCCATGTCTTTTGTTTTTATTTTGATTTTAAACAACATTGCCTTTTTTGTGGTCGCTGGATTGGCCGGCTATATCAGCGATCAATTGAATTTGTTCCAAGAAAAGCTAGACGCACAAAACTTAACTCTGTCGATGGTTCGAAGATTAAATGAAATGATTATTGAGACGATTCCATCGGGATTGTTGACCGTCAATTCGCTAGGGGAAGTTTTACAGTACAATCCTGGGGCCACGGGTATTTTCAAAAAAGATATTCTTGAGGGAGAAAGTATTTTTTCTTTAATTCCAGTTTTGCGCGATCAAGTCTCGCACCTTTCGGATTTGAAAACAGGTAAGAAGTTTGAGGTCAAATACAACAATGGCGATGAAACCAACCTCTTTGATCTTCAGGTTTTGCCCCAAATTTCTGATTTTGAGGTGCCCACTTACCTTGTGGTGATAGAAGATCTAACTGAGAAAAGAAAAATGGAAGTCGCAGTTCAGCAGGCCGAGAAAATGGCGGCGGTAGGTGGCTTGGCAGCTGGAATTGCCCATGAGATTCGCAATCCTTTGGCCGGAATCAGTGGTAGTATAGAATTGCTTTCGCAAAATTTTGAAAGTGAAGATGATAGAAAATTGGGCCGCATAATTCTGCGAGAGATCGATAGGCTGAATCGTCTGATTTCCGAATTTCTTGAATTTTCAAAGCCAGAAAAGGTCCCAGTGGATCCGGTGGCTCTTCCTGAGATTTTAAAAGAAGTGACTGAGAATGCAAAATTGAGCCTTCCGATTGAACAGCAGCAAAAGTTAAAAATCGTAACTCATTTGACGCTAAATAAAAAAATATTTGGTCATTCGGACAAGTTGAAACAAGCATTTTTGAATATTGTGATCAATGCCTTGCAGGCTATGGACAAGGTGGCTGAGCCAGTTTTAGAAATCTGGGTGGAAGAGTTTGAAGGGCGTGCTCGGGTTCGCATTAAAGACATTGGGGCAGGAATGAAACCTGAGACTCAGAAAAGAATGTTCGAGCCGTTTCATACGACCAAGGCCAAAGGTACGGGTCTAGGTCTTGCTATCACTCATAAAATTTTGCAAAGCCATTTGGCTACCATTTTTGTAAATAGTCAGTTGGGCCTGGGGACGGAATTTCAAATATCATTTCCCCTGTCGGACACAAAACTGTTGATTAACCAGCAGACACAATTGAAAATAGATTGAAAGAGGACAACCGATGAAGCCACGTATTTTAGTTGTAGATGACGAAGAATCTATTCGCGAATTTCTAGAAATCATGTTGAAGAAAGAGGGCTACGAAGTGACTTGCGCCGAAGATGGCGCAAAGGCGAAGGATGTGCTTGCGAAAAAATCTTTCGACATGGTGATTTCGGATTTGCAAATGCCAAACATGACGGGCATCGAGTTGTTGAAATTTGTAAAAGAGTCTTATCCCGAATTGGTATTTATGTTGATCACGGCTTTCGGAACAACCGAGTCCGCGGTTGAAGCCATGAAGATGGGCGCTTATGACTATTTAACCAAGCCGTTCAAAATTGATGAAGTTCGAATCAACATTCAAAATGCGTTAAGAACTAAATCCCTTGAGGTTGAGAATCGAGTTTTAAAAAAGGAATTAACGAAAGAATATAGTTTTCAGAATTTAGTTGGAAATTCTGAGCCCATGCACCGAATTTACGATTTGGTAAAACGAGTTTCTTTAACGCCAACAAATATTCTAATCACCGGTGAATCAGGAACTGGAAAAGAAGTGATTGCCAAAGCAATTCACTACAATGGCCCATTAAAAGATAAACCATTTGTTACGATCAATTGCGGAGCTATTCCAGAGCAATTGATGGAATCTGAAATGTTTGGGCATAAAAAAGGATCCTTCACTGGAGCCGTTAACGATAAAGTTGGACTTTTCGAAGTTGCCGATGGTGGAACTTTATTTCTGGATGAAGTTGGAGAATTGCCAATCACGATTCAGGTTAAATTGCTAAGAGCAATCCAAGAGCGCGTCATCAGAAGAGTCGGGGCCACTGAAGATATCAAAGTTGATGTTCGAATTTGCGCTGCGACCAACCGTGAATTGGAAGTCATGGTTAAGGATGGAACCTTTCGGCAAGATCTGTTTTACCGATTGAACGTCATTGGTATTAAGGCTCCGCCACTTCGGGAACGAAAGGATGACGTTCCATTGCTGGCTGGACACTTTTTGAAAAAGTACAATGATCGTTTGAATAAAACAATTGGCGGAATTAGCGCCGAAGCCATGGAAATGCTAAAAGGCTATGACTATCCTGGTAACGTTCGAGAGTTAGAAAATATCATCGAAAGAACCGTCGCCCTTGAAAGTGGTGCGACTATTTTGCCTGAAAGCTTGCCGCCTTTTGTGAACACCCCTTCAGGTCGAAAAATGGCATCTTCTCACGAGATCGAAATCGGTGAAGATGGAGTGGACCTAGACAAAGTGATAGGGCAGATCGAAAAGGAATTGTTGGTCAAGGCCATACATGCGTCGGGTGGAATTAAGAAAAAAGCTGCAAAACTTTTGCATATCACTTTTCGTTCTATGCGCTACCGGGTTGAAAAATATGGTCTTGGTTCTGCCGATGATTTGGATGACGAATCTTAATTCAACTTTAACAGTTGAAAGTTAGAAAAGTCATTGGTTAAGCGCTACACTTCTATCTTAGTTTAAAACTGATGGAAGTGAAGTCTGTGTATACAAATAAAATTGTCATTGTTGATGATAGCAAAGCCATTGCAACCTTTCTAGCAAGTGCACTGAAAAGTTTTTTTCAAAATGTGACTTTGTTTAACAATCCCATTCAAGCTCTAGCGGCAATTCCCGAGATCAATCCTGATTGTATTATTACGGATTATCAGATGCCCGAAATGAAGGGCACTGAGCTCGTCGCGAAAATTAAAGCGAATCCTTTGACTAAAGATATTCCCGTATTGATTTTGTCTTCAAATGATGACGATTCGGTTATTTTGGAAGCAATTGAGGCCGGCGCGGATGACTATCTTTCTAAGCGAATCAATCCAGAAGTCATGCTTTCAAAAATCAAACTCTGTCTTGAAGTCAAAAAGTATCGTGAAATGATGGTGGCAGCTGAAAGAACCAAAGCCTATAATGCAACTATTATCAGTCTGAATCACGAATTGAACAATGCCGCTGGAATTGTCATGCTGACCTTGGGCCATCTTGAAAAAGCAAAGGGCAATTTAATTTCAGATGAAGACCGCACTCAGATTGATCGATTGAGATCTACGTTAAAGAAAATGTTAAATGCTATCTCTGAATTTTCTAAAAGAGATTCTGTCGAATATGAGCAATATGGTGATGGCAATGATGCCGTCATGATTTCACCAAAAAATAAAAAATAGAAACTAGAAGATCCCAGATAGAATTAATGAATTCTTTGACTATTGTCTAGAGGACTTCGATCCTCTGAACAGGTAGTCTTAGTATATGAAGATTTTAAATTCTTTAGTGTTATCAATGGCATTTGGACTAAATTCGTTTGCGGCGCAGTCTTTAAGTTCCACTCAAAATATGCTTTCAAAAAAAAGTGCTTTCGAAATTTTGAAGACAAATGGCTTTAAGTGGAAAATGACAACCAGCTTAAATTTAGATGCAGAAGCCAAAACTAAAGAGGCTCAGTCTGAATTCAATCCCAGGTTTCAATTAGGATTTCGGCAATATGCCGCACGAATCAATCCCATTCAATTTGGCGGCGCGAATCCTACGACCATCGATACGGTTGGTTTTGGGACCTCGGCTTTTGAAATGTCTTGGACCATGTTGGACCCAGCAGCAAAGGCAAAGTTGCTAACGGCTGAAGCCAATGAAAAAATATCCGCGGCCCAGACGAAGCACTATCAAAATGAATTGACGGCTTTGATGTTGATTCAATATTTGAATGTTCAAAAGTTGCGTCAGCAGATTGAATTGATGGATGCCAATTTAGAGAAAAGTCAGTTGATTTTAAAATTAGCGACGACTCGGAAGAATGTTGGTGCGGGCATTCCGTTAGATGTGGCAAGAGCAAAAAACTTAGTTCAGTTGGATCAATTGAAAAAAATGGCGATGGCGACTAAGTACTCGAAAGCCAAACATGAACTGTTGATTTCATTGGGTCAATATGAGCTCAGCCAAGAATTGCCACCATTGGTTGCAACACTTTATTCCGCTGAAGAACCGTCTCTATTTTCTAAAAGATCAACGGCTACACGCAATGATTTGAAAGTAGCTCAGCTTGGGCTCGAGGCATCGAATTTGGCAAAAGATGAAACTGGTAGAACTTTTTTTCCTAAATTGGCCTTCTTGGGTGAGGTGGGTACAACACAGCCGACAATGTTGGGTTTCCCAGCAAAAAACCTAAACGGTTTTGTTGGGCTTTCTTTGTCGATTCCTTTGGACAGTGGCGGTCTGATCACGGCCAAAAGGCAAGAAGCCGCCGTTTTACAAATGAAAGCAGATTTGCAACTGAAACAAACTCAGGCGGAAATTGATTCTCAGTCTAAGGAAGCAGTCGAGCAGTTGTTAGCTGCGCAAGAAGCAGTTAAGGCGTCGGCTGACTATGTTAAAACAGCAGCTGAAGAGTCCCAGTATGCAGAGAAACGATACAACTCAGGTGCCAGTAATATATTAGAGCTTACAAATGCCCACACCAGTCTGGCCAGTGCACGTGATACCGAAGTGGAAAATGTCTACAATTACGAGGCCGCAAAGGTCAGCTATTTTCGAACCTTGGGTGACTTCACAGATTATTTTTTAAGTGAAAAGGGAGATTAGAATGTCGACGGAACATCATCCAAGCAGCAGCTCAGGGCATAGTTCATTTCATGGCCATTTGTTGGAATTTAAAACTCTGCCTTTTATCATGAAGGCTTCGATTATTGGCTCTTTAACGGCAGCCATTGGCCTATCGCTTTATTGGTTTGTTTGGACGGCACGATACATTTCGACTGAAAATGCTTACGTTGAAACCGATTTGTCTCCAGTGAATTCAAGAATGATGGGGTTTGTTCGAGAAATTGCCGTTGCTGAAAATGACGTAGTCAAAAAGGGTCAATTGCTTTTGAAGTTTGATGATGCTGATAGCAAGTTGGAGCTTTCTTATAAGCAGGCCAAGCTTTCAAAAGCGAAAGCTGATGCAGGCCGAGCTGAGGCTTTGCACAATCAGCATGCGATGTCCGAGTCTGATTATGAGCTAGCGCAGGCGACATTGGCGGGAATTCATGCCGAACAAGAAGGTGGATTGTTAAAAATGAAATTCACGGAAATAGTGGCTCCGGTAGATGGTATTGTCGCAAAGAAGGCAGCTCAAGTCGGTCAATTTGTTCAACCAGGGCAAAGTTTGTTTGTGATAGTGCCAACCGACAGAACTTGGATCAAAGCCAACTTTAAAGAGACTCAAATCAGAATGATTCAACACAATCAGCCGGTTGAAATCAAAGTCGATGCTTATCCAGGTGAAACTTGGGATGGCGAAGTCGAGTTTGTTTATCCAAGTTCAGTTGCGTCTTTAAGTTTACTGCCTCCCGAAAATGCGACTGGAAACTTCACCAAAGTCGTTCAAAGATTTCCAGTCAAAATCTCCTTTAAGCAAAGAGAAGATAAGCCACTACGACCTGGTATGTCCGCAGAAGTGATAGTTCGAGTGAAGTGATGCCAAACTCAATGGGTGCTGAGCAAAAAATGTCTCTCAAGGATTGGGTCGCAGTCCTTGGGGGAGCTCTTGGTGCCTTCATGGCAATTTTAGATATTCAAGTCACCAATGCCAGTATTCGAGAAATTTCTGGGGCCTTGAACTTAGAAGTTGCCGAGAGTGGTTGGATTTCAACCGCTTATCTGATCGCCGAAATTATTGTCATTCCATTGACTGGTTATCTTTCAATTGTTTTTGGAATGCGTCGGTATTTGGTGATCAATTGCATCGGGTTTTTGGTTGCTTCTGTGTTGTGTGGCTTGTCTTGGAATATGGAATCCATGATTTTCTTTCGGGCCATGCAGGGATTTGCTGGCGGAACTTTGATTCCACTTTCGTTTCAGTTGATTTTAAGTTTGATGCCAGAAAAGCAAAAACCATTAGGTCTAACACTTTTTGGATTGACGGTAACGTTGGCGCCGACTTTGGGGCCCACTCTTGGTGGTTGGTTGACAGATGAATATGGTTGGAGATTTATTTTTTTCATCAATATTGTTCCAGGCCTGATCATGCTGTCAGCCATGCGATGGGGGTTGCCGGAAACAAAAATGAATATCAAAAAACTGCGGGACTTTGATATTTTTTCGATAGTCACACTTGTTGTTGGATTGGGAACTCTGACTTACTTTTTAGAAGAAGGATCCAAAGAAGATTGGTTTGAAAGTCGCAATATGCAAATCTGTTTTCTAATTGTGATTTTAACGCTGCCATTGTTTGTGGCTAGACAGCTGACTATTGAAAAACCCTTGTTGCGATTAAGGCTGCTAGCGGATCGAAATTTTGCTTTGGGGACTTTCGTCACTGCTTTAGCAGGGTGTGCGCTGTTTAGTGGAATTTACGGTCTGTCGCTTTACCTAGGGCAAGTGCAGGATTACACGGCTGCGCAAATTGGAAAGGTTCTGATGTGGGTGGGGCTGCCGCAAATTTTAGTCATGCCGCTGTTGCCGCCTTTGATGAAGAAAGTCGATTTAAGAATTTTGGCAGGAATTGGACTTTTGATTTTTGCTTGGTCCAATCAGCTCAATTCTGGTTTGAATTTAAATTATGGTGGTGAGCAGTTTGAGTGGTCTTTAATCATACGAGCTTTGGGGCAGCCGTTATTTGTCATCCCGTTGTCGGTGATGGCCATGGCTTCGATTAAGAAAGAAGATTCGGGCGATGCGTCCTCGATCTTTAATGTGATGAGAAACTTGGGGGCTTCTGTCGGAATCGCTATGACCAGTACGATGTTGGTGGAAAGACAAGGGATTCATTTTTCTAGATTTATCGAAATCGTCAGCAGCTCCGACTACCGAGTTTTTGAAACTCTGATCACCACAGAAAATAAAATGAAAGCGATGGGATTGGATGCGGGCCGAGCTAGGGCTGAGGCTGTACATTCTATGTTACTGGATCCTATTCGAGATTCGGTGATACAGGCATTCAGCGATAATTTTGTTGTGTTGACGTTTATGTTATTAGTTTGTGTGGCTGCCATTGCTTTTATGAAAAAAACCAAACCTCCTGAAGGTGCGGGTGCTGGTGGCGGTCATTAGAATAGGGGAAGAAATGGGAAAAAATTTAGAGCAACGCTTGCGTGACGTTCAGCATTTTGGAGAAGAAGGCGGGGTTATCCCTGGAATTGAGTTGGCAGCCACTTCGACGTTTCTAGATCCTATGGATATGGAGCGAACCTTTCATGGGGAGAAACAGGGCTGTTACCTTTACAGTCGCCACTCCAATCCGACCGTCAATATGTTTGGGAAAAAAATGGCGGCTATCGAAAACACCGAAGACGCTCTAGGTGTGGCCAGTGGTTTGGCTGCAATTAACTCGAGCATTGAACAAATCATGAATGAAGGGGATTCCCCAGGTGGCGAAATCGTTTCAGCCCTATCTGTCTATGGCGGAACCTATGCTCTTTTTAAGAATGTTTACCCCAAACAAAATATTCATGTGCGTTTTGTCGACTTTACGGATTTGTCCCAAGTGGAAAAGGCCATCAATTCTAGAACCAAAATATTGTATGTCGAAACGTTAAGTAATCCCCTTTTGCAACTGGCTAATTTATCAGAACTAGGGAAATTAGCAAAAAAGCACAATCTCAAATTTGTGGTGGACAACACTTTTACTCCGGTTCTTTTCAATCCGGTTCAGTTTGGTGCAGATGTGGTTGTGCACTCGTGTACCAAATTTATTTCCGGTTCCAGTGATATGGTGGCCGGAGTGATTTGCTCTTCGAAAAAATTCATCGACTCGTTGCGGGATCTGAATCATGGAATGGTGATGCTAAAAGGGGCGGTGATGGATGCACGAATTGCGCATGAGCTGTATTTGCGCTTAGATCATCTACCCATACGGATGCGAGCACATTCGTCTTCTGCAAAAATGATGGCCGAGCAAATGTTTGAGCAAAAGGTTCCAGTGATTTATCCGGGGCTTAAAAACCATCCGGACCATCTGGCTTTTACAAAGAACATGAATCCCGGCTTTGGATACGGCGGAATGATCGCTGTCGATATGAAAACATCAGAGCGTGCCATGTATTTAGCGAAAGCGCTTCAAGATGAAATTTTTGGCTTGTATGCGGTGTCTTTGGGGTTTGCTCGAACTTTGATGAGCTGTCCCTCGGTCAGTACATCTAGTGAAATTTCTGAAGCGGATCAAAAGAAGATGAACCTTTCGCCAGGACTGTTGCGCTTGAGCATTGGTTTTACCGGTGATGATCAGGTGATGCTAGATCGATTTATGAAATGCTATCGCAGTGTGAAATAATGGTGTAAGAAAGTGCAAAAGACTAAATCTATGAAGCGAACTTCAAAAATATCTATTCTTTCGATAGTTTTTATTTCTGCGGCAATTGCTTTTGGATTTCAAAATTGCCAAAATTCTGATTTCCAAGTTTCAATGTTTGATTCCAGTGCGACTGCAGTTTCAAGTTCCAATACAAGTTCAAACAGACAGGTGCTGGTGACGGCTTCAGCGGATGTGATGCAGAATTGTTCGTCGGGAAATTCTTTCTTTTACGTTACGGCATCAGGGTTGGGTCAGAATCTTAGGTATTGTGTGCAAAGAACGGACTCTAGTGCGAACTATCAGTGTGATTCACCAGGAAAGTTTGCAACAGTTCAGAATGTCTTTTCCTATACGGCCGGAAATGACACTTGGATGACCGAAAATATCTACACTCAGAATAATGGGAACTATATTAAGGGAACCTATGTTTTCTTAGTTAAAGATGAAAATGGTGCAAACTATATGTCGAATTCTATTCAGGTGGGAAATTCAGGCGCCTTAAATTGTAATACCACCACCACCACGAATCCTCCAGCCAGCCAGTCCGCTGATCCGGGAATTGGCTCTGGCTTATGGTTGCCGCCAAATACGAGCAATATCTTTGTTGTGGATCAAACTGGTTCAATAGGTGCCACCTCCAATACTGCAAGTATAAATTACGTTCCAGGGTGTCTTAACGGAATGCCTCCTCCGATGAGCTCCTCTTCTGGATGTGCGGCTCAAACTGCATTGTCAGCAACTTATGCTGGTCGAACTTCAAGTATCAATCTGTCGAGCCCGAGCCATATTATTTCGATTCGAGTACAATCCTCGTCTTCTATAGCCAATTTTCAAAAGGTCACATTGTCAGCAAGTAATGGCGGAAGCTTGGGCTATGCCATGAGACTTTGGTTGTCTGCTTCGGCACCAGGGACGCCAGGCGGGAACTACGATGATGTTCCGGCTCAATGCCGGAAACTAGCAGCCGGACAGATTGATGTTTATGTGCATTCGACGCAATGTCAGGTTCAGCCAGGCACATTGTATTACATTAATATTAAAGGCGAAGGTGTTTGTTCCAGCGACTGCCGCTACCAGTTGGACGAAGGTGACGCTTTCAATTAGCGCCAGCTTAAGAATTGTAAATAAAATTTGACTAGAAAACTTGGTGACCCCACCGGGAATTGAACCTGGATCTGCCGTTTAGGAAACGGATGCTCTATCCATTTGAGCTATGGAGTCTCCTAGTTTTATTTACGACTAAAATGCATCACTTGGCAAACTAACTTGCTGAATGGGAAATGGATTGTTAGCCTTTAAGTATGGACTATCGCGAAATTAAAAAAATTGCTGATGAATCTAGGGATTTTGTGCATCAAATGATGGCAAAAGATAAGCTCAATAAGGACGAAGAGCTTCAAGTTCTGGCCGCCGCTTATTCTGTCCTGCATCAATGGAACCGAGGCGGAACCCCGATTCAAATGGCCAGGGGGCACTGGTTGGTTTGCCGAGTCCTTTGTTTTTTGGGTGAAATTAAATTGGCGCAGCAGCATGCGACCTTATGCGATTTTTACACAAAGTCAGCCAGCGACCGTAAAGATTTCGACGAAGCCTACGCGATCGAGGCATTGGCTCGATCGGCGGCTTTGCGAGGCGATCTTGAAGCTGCAAAAAAAAATAAAATTGAAGCAAAAAGATTGGGAACTTTGATTTCAGATCCAATAGAGCGAAAGAATTTTGAAGAAAGATTAAAATCCATGTCCTGGTACGGAGTCGATTAATAATATGAATATAGCTAAAGCCCTTGGTGCCGCATTTTTAGATCTTTTTCGATTTCGAATCTTGCTATTGGTTTTGGTTCCACCGCTAGCCTCCATTGTTTTGTGGGGTTCAATTGCTGTCTTGTTTTGGAGCCAGCTCATGGTGTTGGCTCAAATTTTTAGCGATAAGTTTCTTTATGTGCAGCAAATTCCCCAGTGGGTGACTGAATGGTTTTCGATCACTCCGGCGCTGGTGGCGACAGCTTTGGCTGGGCTGGTTGCAGTTTTGATGGTTGTGCCAATGGCAGTGCTGACATCTGTTGTGATCACCCAATTGCTGGTAATGCCGGTGGTTGTGGCCGTTGTTGAAACCGAATTTCCCACCCTAGAGAAAAAGGGCACTGGTTGGTTTCACACTTCACTCAAAAACACTTTTTGGTCCAGTGTTGTTTACTTATTTCTGTGGATGGCAAGCTTGCCACTTTGGATGGTGCCGGGTTTAGGTTTTGCAATTCCGATTCTATTGAATGGCTACCTTAATTATCGACTTTTTACTTTCGATGTATTGATCGAATATGCCTCAAGAGATGAAGTTAAAGTTTTAATGAAGCAGCGAAGAATTGATTTTCTATTAATGGGAGTGGTCGTCGCGACGTTGATGATTTTTCCACTTTTGTTCTTAGTTGTTCCAGTTTACGCTGCTTTGTGTTTTGCCAGGCTTGGGATGGCAGAACTGCAAACCTTTAGGACTTCTTCTGCTTCTTCTTTACCGACAGGGTCACCGTAAAAGTTGCGACTTTCTCGTTTGGGTCTTTGCTGGGAACGATGGCGTAGCCTTCGTAAGTTTTGGTTTCGCGAACTCCGGATTGAATGCATTGGTGAACTAAGGCTTCGACGGATTCGCCCTGTTCGCAAATAAAATGAACATCACCCTCGGCGCGTTTTAAGCAATTGATCGAAAAATCTTTAAAAACGAAATCCACTTTTTGTTTGCTTTCAAAAATAGCTTGAACGGCCTTAAGGGCAACAACAAGCTCTGAACCAATAACGATGGAACCAAAATACATAGAATTGAGATGATTTTTAGTTCGCCTATTCAATTTGATTTGAACGATAGTTTTGTTCTTTCCGGCCTCGATGACCGAAGGACGAACCCACCAAATCAAAGGAATATTCCAAAAGGTGAACGCGCGTAAAAACAAAGTGCTTTTAAATCTTTTTGTAAAGCTATCCATTTCAAAAGCCTAATGGGGTTTTGATTTAATGGCAAGGCTATCAGCAAAATGTCAGGGTATCGTTAGAAATTCCAATCTGAAGATTTCTTATATAGACAGAAACTGGATTATTTGATGGACTGTTATAGAGGTCGCGATGCTTTTCAATTCCAAAATCATGATGATGACAATCGCCACTTTCATGCTCTTATATTCAGGCCTCAGTAGCGCGATTGGTCCTAAAGCCATCTACGGCCCCGATGATCGCAAAGAGCTTTATCAATCCAATTCAAAATTTGCCTATGAAGTTGCAATGGCCTCAGTCGCCTTGGTGAAAAGATCAGACATTCGGGATTTGGACGACGAAAAAGCGGAGTTGGGCGGAGTTGCCTACGGAATCGAAAAAAAACTTTGCAAAGAAGAACCATTTTGGTCGCAAAAAAATCCAGCTTTTTGCTCAGGTTTGTTGATTGGCGATGATCAAGTTTTGACAGCGGGACATTGTTTAAAAGGTGAAAACCTACAAGATATCCAGCTGGTGTTTGGCTTTGCACAAATAGACAGTCAGGCGAACCCTTACTTGATTGAAAAAAAAGACACGTATGGAATTCAAAAAGTTTTATATCATAAAACCAATAAGCATTTAGACTATGCCATTTTACAATTAGATCGAAAAGTGACAAGTGAGCGTCGACCGATTCAGTTGCGTGCTGAAACAGAAACTGCCTATAAAGACTCGTTGATGACCTTGGGATATCCTGGGGGATTGCCACTTAAGGTGATTGAAAGTGGCAAAGTGATTTCCCAGAATGACGATCAGATTTTAGCCGCCATCACTTCTTTTGGTGGAAACTCGGGGTCGCCGG
The DNA here is from genome assembly GCA_964505225.1 of uncultured Bdellovibrio sp. GTDB lineage: Bacteria > Bdellovibrionota > Bdellovibrionia > Bdellovibrionales > Bdellovibrionaceae > 21-14-0-10-47-8. The sequence goes on from CAZDHC010000026.1 coordinate 22,129, forward strand.
TTTTTAATCAAAATAAAGTCGAGCTACTGGGAATTTTAATCGAGGGTGAAGAAGACTATGCTTTTGATAAAAAGGCTAAGTGCTATCGCACGGTTCACTGCTCGCCAAAATCCTGCTCGGGCGAAAGCATTGGCAGAATTTCTAAGATTTTGGATGATATTTAACTGCCAAAAGATAGTGGCAAAGCCTGTCGCCCTCGATTCATCCTTAAAACCCCTCGGGTTTTAAGCCCGACGTTCGCACAGACAAATTCTTAAGCCCTACCTAAATTTAGATCAGCGTCCAGATCAGAATGAGCCAATAGATGATCTGAAGGATTTGAAGAAAAATTCTCAAAACCCGTTCAGGTTCTATCGACCCTTTCCGAATAGATCTATGACTTGGGGTCATAGATACCTCCTCTGTTCAGAGAGGATGGAATCAGTTCCAAAGAGGGTGGCAAGCCTTGCCGCCCTTTTTACTTTCAAAATCAAATCTAAGCTAAATGTCGTTCTGGTTGGTGATGGATCTAGGTGCTGTCCGAAGTTAGGTTTTCGTAAGCTTAAAACACTTAATTCCTTGCTCTCAAATTGCACTATTTGAACGATATGAAAAATGAAATCACTCATTGGCGTTTAAAATCGATTTTGGTGTTCAAGCTTTTGACAGGGTTGTTCCCTTTTGCGGCTTTGGCGCAGGTTCAAATGGCGCCAGGTCCCCATTTCGATGAGCTTTTTCACTCCAAAGGATCAATTAAACAACAATACGAACTGATCGATTCTGGCTTGCTTGAGCTTAAGCCAGAGCAGGTTTCTGAATTTTTGCGCCAATCACGTAAAGACTTTAAGGGAGACAATGCCCTTAATCCCATTCCGCGAGTGTTAACTCGAGCGGAATCTGCTGAGCTTCAAAACGGAGTCGCGCAAAGAGCCAAAGCTTTGGTGGCCTTTTTAAAAGATCTTCATTCGGGAACAAATACTTTTGCAGCCCAAGGGATCGTGCCCGAGGCTGTGGTGAACCGTATCATGGATCGTGCTGGTGAACTGTCGTATTTAGGTCAAGTGGATCCAAAACAGATCGCTTTCATGTATGGCCCAGATATTATTCGGGATCAAAAAGGAAAGTGGCGAGTCATCGAAGACAACCCTGGTTTTATCGGTGGTATTGGCGATTTGCCTTTGGCCTATGATCTGATGATGAAGAAATATCCTAAGTTGGCGATTTCAGAAAACTTTATTTCGCCATTGAGCTTTTATCAGAAATTGTCTGAAAGTTTGAAAGCCCAAGCACGCAAGCACAAAGGAAAAGCTATTGTGTTTATGGCTCCGCCTTATGCTGACAACGAAGATCATCGAATTCGGGACCTATTTAAAAAATTTGATATCGAGACGATTACGCCCCATTCGCGAATCCGCCTTGAGATTACCGATGCCGGTGTATTCACCTATGATAGCAAAGATCCTAATGGTCCCCGTGAGCGAGTCGGCTATATTTTCCAGAACGGGGAACACGCATCTTTGGATCGCACGATGGAAGCCTCGCGGATCCGCTATTTTATGGAGCTTGCGCAAGATTACTTAAAAGAAAGTGATTCTGAGAAAGCCATAGAATTAAAATTAAGACAGTTGATTTCTCAATATCAGCAGCCAGGTATTGATCCTGCTCAAAGAGCTTTAGTGGCAAGGCAAATCGAGAAAGAAGTTCGAGATATTTATATTATTGAAAGAACACCGTTAAAAGGTTTGTTTTCTTCGATCGCAAAAAAACAGGTGGGCAGTAACTATTCAGCCGGAGTTGATTTTATCGGTGACAAAGAATTTTATGTCTATATCGAAGAGTTGATTCGCTTCTATTTAAAAGAAGAACCAATTTTAAAAAATATTCCGACTGAAAAGTTGGCGAGTTCAACAACCGGTCAAGTGCGGACTTCGCTGGTCAATGCGGTTCTTAAAAACCCGAAGGACTATGTCTTAAAGCGAGTAGATGGTCGCGGTGGTGATGCCGTTTGGGTTGGCTCAAAGTTAACTGAAAAGGAAATGAAGGACGCCTTGGATAAAGCGATGCTTGAGCCCGATGTTTTTATTTTGCAAAAGTACACGCCATTGTCGGTGTTAAGTGATCAGATTGTGGATCTTCGTTCGATCACAGCCGTCATGCCCAATGAAGTGATTGTCTCGCCAGTGCCTTGGGGACGCGGTCTTCCGATGAATGGAAATGGTAAAGTCAATTTGAGCGATCAGGGTCGTGAAGTGACGATTTTGATTGAACGATCAGATCGAGCGCTGATTCGCAGTTGTGGTCGAGTTCATTAAAAATATAACAAGGAGATTTTATGAAAGCAGTTTTACGTTTTTCAGTTATAGTAGTTTCAGGTTTTTTAATGGTATCTTCGGCAATTGCAGGAACTGTAAAATGCAAGCTGTTGATGCAGCCCAAAGCAGGGGCTAAGTTTCAAGTAGTTGAAATGATGCAAATGCCAGGCGAATCAGAGGAGCTTGGTCTTTCGGGATCGAATCAGGTTTTTTCTGTGGTGCTCAACGGCGCTAAGGATCTTTCTTACGTCAATGTACAGGTAACAGAAATAGGCAGTGATCAGGCTTTTCTATCTATCAATGGTGCAAAAAACATTGATGGCGAGTTTAGCGTCGGTGCCACCGTTCGTAAGACTGCATTAGCTTTGACTTGTAAAACACAACAGTAAATTTAATGTGCGCCAGCAGAATTTAAATTCGGATTGTTGACGTTAGGGGCATGGCCTTTGACGTCAGAAATTTTGCCTCGGCAAGATAATGGCGGGGCAGACAGTGCGGTCGCTGCGGCCACCACGGTGGTTCGACCTGCTGTAGCCAATAGTCCTTTCGAGATCAAACCTAATTCTCGCATCGGATCTCCGTTGACCTTCTCTTCTGATAGCATCATTTGATTCATCCAAGATTGGGCTTCATTGGCCGGCGTTTGATCGGTGATGATCTTTTTTTGCCAGTTCCCGTTGGCGTCTTTGAATTTTATTTCAATTTGTTGAATAGGACCTGAATTTGGAGTTCTAATGACCGAGGAATTGATAAATTTCATTTGCTCATCAAGTCTTTTTTGAGAATCTTCTAAAAGCTTTTGAAATTGACGAAATTGGTTTGTGTCTAATTTTTGAACTTGTTTCATCTGTAGCAAATGTTCATTCAAGGCGACCAATTGCTTTTGAGTTTTTCCTGGATTTCCTAGCATCATTTCACCAAGATTTTTTAAACCTGCAGGTAGGCCCGACATATCTTTCAGCTCGCCTAGAAGTATCTTTGGATTTTTCTCGAGCACTTCGCCACCCAATTCAGAAAATATTTTGAGCATGCCGCCGCGGCTGCCTTGGCTGATGCGATCACTGACAGTGTGAAACACACCTTCGGGGCTGATCGGGCCAGGATATTTGGGAGCGTAAACACCAGATTCATTGGGGCCGCGATCAAAAACGGTGTTCTTAAAAAATTCTTTTCTAGATTTTTCAGCTTTGTTCAATGCGCCTGGGACGTAAATATCTCCCAGTTCGTCTCCCCAAAATCCCGCATGGGGACCATTGTGAAAAAGATTGGCTTTCATTCGATTTTTGAATTCGACTACCGTAATTCTTTTCGCATTTAAAGCTTCGATGGCGTTGCTCATGCCTGGGATTTCATGCATGTAGCCCTCTAAGATCGGACTTTTTTTAATCGTCTCTCTTAGGGTTTCGTTGTTTAGCTTAGGATTAAGAATTGTTTTAGATCCCATTCCGGCCTCATCCATAATTTCTTTCATGGCAATGCCTGCGGGGCTTGAGCTTCGGCCAGCTAAAACATTTAAAAGTTCTTCGGATTGTTCTGATTTGGATAAAACTTTACTGACCCAAACACTGTGGTTTTTTCCTAGGTCCGAATCCGCCATGCCCATTTTCATATCGTCGACATTAAGACCGGTTTTCTTAGCCAGAGCTTTGCCTTTGGCCGAGTCTGAAAAATCCAAAAGATCTTTTTGATGTTCATAGCTCAAGCGTTCTTTTTCTAGTTGAGCAAGCTTTCCGATATCTTCGACGTAGGCTTCGGCTTTTCCGCCGGTCGAGGCCAATCGGCTCGAGGCCGCCATGATCCCGCGCTTTAAGGCAAAGCCAGCAGCGCCTCCGGCAACCAGGCTGGCAGCTACGGGGCAAACAATTTTTGCTTGAGCTTCAACTTTGAAACATTTGCGAGCTTTGTCTAATTCCAAAAGTGCTTGTTTGATTTCCGTCAAATTTGGAATTTTCGGCAGATGATAATTTAAAATTTTTGCAGACTCTTTGCCTTGGCATTCATTAAAGGAGCGAAGCTTTTTGCCGTTGTCAAAGTCATTGCCGATGGAATTTTTAGCTTTCCAAGCTTGATCAAAATTATAACCTAATTTTTCCTGACAAATCGCTTGTGCGGCTTTGTTGGCAGCAATGTTTTCGTTGAAGTTGTCAAAGACATGATCGGGAAGACTTGCGATTTTATGAATGGTCATTAGCGCCGAGTCTTTGACCCCTTCGCCGCACGAGCTTAGAATTTTTGAAAAGCTATCCCCTGTGCCTTTAGCGACTTCATCTTCTTGGCAGGAAATGAGGTTTTTATTTGAGTCTTGAGAATCTTTTTTATCACCCGAACTTTTGGCTTTAACAAAACTATCGCAATCATTTTCAATAAAGGCCTGACGGCATTCTTGAATTTTTAAGCAAAGAGCAGAAATGGGTTCAGACGCAGCATTTGACGTTGCAGCCAATGTAGAAAAAAGAAAGGAAAATAGAATTAAGGCAAAGATTCGTTTCACAGTGAAGGTATCGGAATTTTCTGAATAAATGTGAGCCAATTGAACTAAAGTCCAGGGTCGGGCCCCGTGGATTTAAGGTCCTAAATTCCTCGTTGTTTCCGAATGGCAGACCTGGACCTTTCAGAAAAATAGTCTGCAATCAGAACCAACAAAGCCAAAAGAAAAATGATGATGCCGGCATGCTCAAAGCGCCGCCACTCAATGGCATACATCAGCTCTTGGCCAATACCACCAGCTCCAACCACGCCAAGCAGACTTGCTGAACGGATATTGTATTCAAAAATAAATAGAAAGTTAGCAAGAAGCATCGGTTTTGATTTAGGTAAAAGACCCATGAGAAAAGCCTGAAAGCTCGAGGCGCCTAGTTGCTTTAAACTTAAAAAGGCATGTTGTTCGAGATCCTCGAATCCTTCATAGAGCAGTTTGGAAAGGTACCCAGTCGAATAGACCGATATCGCCATAATACCAGCCGTTTCGCCAATGCCAAATGCGGCTACAAATATAAGAGCCCATATCAATGATGGAACAGTCCTAAGCGCCATCAGAAGAATTCGAGTCGGTCTGGCTATTAAGGGCGGGAATAAATTGGAAGCGGAAAGCATAGCAAGAGGAGTTGAAAAAATAAATCCAACGACTGAACCGATGAGCGCCATTTGAAGAGTTCGAAAGCAGGATTTCACAGCATTCAACCATGGAAAGTCTGTCCATTGATGAAGTTCTGTCGGAAAAAAGCGAGCGAGGAGGCTTGTTGATTCGGCAAAGGCATTTGAAGAATTAAGTCCGGCTTGATCGACATTCAACCAACTCAAAATAAATAGAATTGAAATCAAAAGTGAAAAAAACTTCAAATGTGGAAGTGGTTTTTTTTGATCAACCGGATCTTTTGAATTCAACTTCACGACTCGATCGAATTCAGTAACAGGTATAAAATTTTCGTGTTGGCTCACAAAAAAACAAAATTTAAATTCTTTCTGCAACTTTTTAATGAGCCAAAAAACTTCCCGAGCCGTCTCTTCGTCCAAATGGCTAAAGCATTCATCAGCCAAAAGAATTTCTGGCTTGCTCATAAGAGCTCTTGCAATTGCGACTCTTTGCTTTTGGCCCCCAGACAATTCGGAAACAAGTTTGTCTTTGTATTCCAAAAGGCCAACTTCTTTTAACAAAAATAGAGCATGATCAATTTCTTTAGGTCGAAATTGCACAGATAAGGGGTGAAGTTCTGCAAGACCACCGCTTAAAACATTTTTCAATACCGAAACTTCAGCAATCAGTCTGAGGTCTTGATAGATCAGAACAGTTTTGGATTTTTTTTTGATAATGTTTTGGTCGCTGGCCAGGGAGCCTTCGATAAGTCGAAGCAGTGTTGTCTTGCCACTTCCAGATCGACCCTTAAGGACAACGGTTTCTTCGCTTGCTAAACTAAAATTTTCAAGTTCAAGAATTGAGGCTCCACTGTTGTAACTAAACTTCAAATAGGGAGCCTCAAAAACTTTTTTCATAAGAATCTTTTATCTAAAGGTGGGCTATTTGACAAATGCCTTTGGCTCTAACTGAGTGTCTTTTAGGGCCAATTCTGTGTTTTTAACATGCGTGTTGTCGGCTTTAACCAACTCGGCTGCTCCATAAACACTGGACAGCAATTCAGGCATTTCTTTTGAAAGACGCAATAGGGCATTTTGTATTTTTGCTCTCAACGCTTCCGAAAGATCCTTAGACACCGCTATCAGATGGGTGGGAACACCAGGGGTCCTGGTGAGAACTTTCAGTTTCGCTTTATTGACGGCGTCGATATAGAGGTCAGACTTTTCGCCTTCAAAAGCATAATCGCTGACGGCTGCGGCCTGGGCTTGTCCTTTTGCGACGGCAAGTAGAGCTTTGTCGTATCCACCGGCATAGGAGATTTGGGAAAAATATTGAGCCAGGTCCGCTGGAGATTTGATTTCTTTTTCTTTCACCAATCTTGCAAAGGGGTAGAGATATCCAGAAGTTGAAGTCTGCGACGTGAATGCAAACGTTTTTCCCTTCAAATCTTTTAATGATTTGGCAGTGCTATCAACTGGGACCACTATGATTGAGTCATAGGATGTCTTGCCTTTTCTTTTCTCTACCGCCGTGATTTCCAGTTGGGTTTCGTTCGAGGCCAAAATAAATGGCAAAGAATCCATATAAGCAACATGAACCTTTTTTGAGATCATGCCTTGGGCCGTGGTTCCATAAGAAGTTGGAATCAAGACGTCGACTTTTAATCCAATTTCTTTTGATAAAAAGTCAGCAACCTGACTTGCAGTTTTTTGAATCTCGTCCGGGTTCTTTTGTTTTTGAAAAGAAAAAACCAAAGTTTCTGGATCGGCTGTATGACCTTGAAGGCCAATGAAAATAGCTGTGCAAAACATGAATAATTTGAACATAAGTGTCTCCTACTTATGGCGTGATATTGCATATTTTTTCACAAGGGAACTGGGATCCCACTTTTTCTGAGCAATGACTATCAGATGAATGGAAAGTGAAAGCTAAATGAGAATACCCAAGAAACAAGTAGTTTCTATTGGTAAGGCAAAGTCTCGGTGCAACCAGCGCCTAAGAAGCAAGCTCGTGCATCTGACGGATAGACTAGATCCATTTTAACGCTGTTCCAATTGCCGATGGACCAAGTCTTGGTGGCCCGATTGAATTCGGGAACGAAAGCGATGCGAAGTTGGATCTTTCTAGATTTTGAAAATTTAAAAGTCGCAATGGTGTAGTTCTGATTTGTTAAAGGAACAACTTCGGTCGTCGCAAGGTCAAAAGTTTTTCCTGACATGGTCATGCTGCGAACTCCAGCGGGACCACCGACAAGCTCAACTGTGTTGATGCAAATTTCTTTTGGCAAATTTGCCGGCACGGATTCCTTGGTCGGCTTTAAACATCTAGAGATATTTTCAGTAGCGAATGCCGAAATGGAAAATGTCGTTAAGGCCAAGGTGATCAAAATTTTCGAAATAGAATTGATGTTTTTCATTCGGCTCTTTTACTTTTTTGCTTTGAAAAACAAAAGGGGAAAGTCCCAAAAGCCTTAGATCGCAGTGTTTTCCGGTAATTTTTTGCTGTTTAGGATTTGGACAGAATATTAGAGTATCTATCGAAAAAGTTGGTGGCCCCGGGGAGAATCGAACTCCCACGTCCTTGCGGACACTGGATTTTGAGTCCAGCGCGTCTACCAATTCCACCACAGGGCCAACTGTCGATAGTTCGTAAAATTGGAAGTCCGCAATTAATCACGATCATGAAGTCAGACTCAACGATTGACGCTAGGCAATGCCAAATAAAGGGCCCTGTCTATGTTTTTAACATGAAATCTGGGTTCAATTGCCTGTGTTTTGATCGCCGACCACTTTTGGAATGGGAACAAAGCTTGCTCTTGCTGGCTTGGTCTTAATCCTAAGGAGGATCAAATGCGAAAAATTTTAACAGTGTTAATGGTTACTTTGGCTTCGGTTCAGTTGATGGCTCAGTTGAGCTCAACGGTTATCCCTGGTGTTAATAAATCATCTTTTGAGCGCGCTTTAAAGTCGCGAATGGAAGTGCACAAGGTGCAGATCAATGTGCTCAAAGAGAACAAGGTTAAAAATGGAATGGGCGATATCGTCGGTATTATAGACGAGGGCGCTACCAATCAGCGGTTCTATAATATTGAGCTTTTGGTAGACGAATCTGTGTTCAATTCAAGATTGCACTCGGTGAAGTGTGAAGTGGTTCTATTTAAGGACTCGAAAGACCTTTTGATTCGTCAATGTGCCTCAGAGACTTCGACTGTTAAGGACATGTTGATCAACATTGCAGAGCTATAATAAGCGAATTTATTGGTATTAGTGGGAGCCTGGATCTTAGAAAAAAGTTCAGGCTCTGTCGCAAACCTGGTCACTGATTTTTGGTTTTGGATTGTTTGAGTGTTTCCAGTGACGCCTAAAACCCTTGAGATTTTAATAGGTTGCGAGAATGGCAGAAAGTCGCCTTGGATGGCACCCCCCTTGCTCATAGGAGCCCGGAAGCAAAAGTTTTTGAAATTGATTTTGTATATGGTTTTTAAGAGGAGATCATTATGAAGAACGTATTGAGATTTATGGCCATCACAGCGTTTTTGCCTGTCGCTGTGCTTGCCCAAGGAAATTTAGATGAAGAGGTGAACGCTGAGTTGGACAAAATGTATGGCCAACAAAAATCAGTGTCAGCGACTCAAACTGCAGGAACAGGTGCAACTCAAGCGGCTCAAACCGTACAAGTGAAGCCGGCGACTGTGCAAACAGCTCAAGCAGTGCAAGCAGCTCAGGCGGTTCAGACTGCTCAAGCTAGCCAGTTGCCTCAAGCAACTCAGGTGCAAGTGACAGTCAGTCAGCCTCAGGCGATGACTCAAGCTGCAGCCGTGGCAAGTGTGGCGGATCAAGCTGCGCAAAAACAGCCAACAACTGTGATTGAAGCTGCGCCTTTGACAGAATCGAATGCTGAAAAGCTTCGAAAAAGTCGCCAAGACGCCGAGCTTTCAACTGAGCAATCGATCGTTGAAAAATTAGAAAAATCTCGCCTTGAAGATGAAAAACGTCGGGCCGAGGTTTTGTTTGGTGATAAGTTTAATACTTTGGCAGCTCCAGTTCAGGCTCCCAAAGCTGAAGTTCAGCCAGTCGAGACTGCAGTTGTGATCCCAGCTCAAACAGTTGCGGTTGCTCCGGTTGTCGTTTCAACTGCTGAAGTGAAAAAAGAAGAGAAAATGGATCGCGAAGCGATTCGTGGTGAAGTAACTGCAGTTCTTTCTGAGTTGAAGAGCAAAGAAGATGAAAAACCAAAAACAACTTCTTACTTAGGATTGTTGGTTGGTTCTGGCGACTATCCAGATGCAGTCAATGTTCGTGGCCAAGGTTCAATTGGTGTGGCTTTGGGTCGAAAGTTCGAAGACCGTTTAGTGGTTGAAGGATCATTTTTGTATTCGAACTATTCTGTCGAGCAACGTGATGGTAGCTGTATGGTGGATGCTTACGGACAAACCCAGTGTTATCCTCGCATCACTGAAATGAATCAGTATTCAACTTCAGGATTGGTGAAGTACCAACTTTTAGATGGAATGTTGCGACCTGAAATCGGAACTTTGTTGTCTTACACTTACCGAACTTTCTCAGACACACAGTTTGCATTGTCTGATAACTCGGTTTCTTCGCAGGCCTTAGATATGGGTGTGATGACTGGTGCTTCTTTAGAAATCACTAAGTCTTTCGCTTTAGGTCTTGATTTTAGATATATGTGGAATTTGACCAATAAGGTCGACAGCGGATTTCAAAAGTCCTATGTGCAGCCTTATTTGAAATCAGAAAAGCCAATCGAGCGATTGAATTACTACACAATGTCAATCTCTGGAAAAGCGACTTTTTAAGTTATAGTTAATAGTTTCGTTTTTAGTTAGTGTGCGTAC
>CAZDHC010000027.1:0-26230 GCA_964505225.1 uncultured Bdellovibrio sp.
TTATTTAGGAAAATATCTATCATTCTTTAGACTTGACCACAAAAAATAAATTCAAAAGCCATGTTACAAAATCGGTCAAAGGTTTATTGGAACAAATCAATATTTTTGGCAGCATCGATTAATTTTTAATTCTCAAAGCTTCGCTTGGGCTCACAGTAGCCGCCCCTTGACTGCTCAAATAACTACCGACCCAAGCTAAAGCACACCCCAAAAACAGAACCGTGAAAACAAAGCTTCCATCCAAATAAGCCGGGATTTGCGAGTCATAGTAAATATCCGGCAGGACATTGAGGGGGTTTTTCTCGATATAAAAACTGATTCCAGAACCCAATATCACACCAAAAATCAATCCACTTCCTGATAGGCAAAGCCCAATGCTCATGAACAACTTTCGCACTTGCAGTTTTGAAAAGCCCACGGCCTGCAACAAACCAATTTCCCTTTTCTTTTGAGAAACTAAAAGCACCAAGACTGAAATCATCGAAAAACTGGCAATCAGCGCCGCTAAGCCTAAAAACAAGGTGATGGCCAATTTTTCTAAGCGCAAAGCAAAAAACAGTGCCGAATTTTTTTCTTTCCAGGTTTGTACACGAGCCTCGGGAAAACCAGAAAGCTGTGCTTTAAAAGCTTCGGCTTTATGAGGTTCCGGGATCCAAACTTCAATCCCTGTATGGCGACTGGCTGTATTCTTAAGTCCACCCAAGGTGTGGTCGCGAATATAAAAAATATTTTGCGAGTCCACATCGGCTAAATTAGTCGAAATAATTCTTTTAATTTTGACTCGTTCATATTTTGGAGTTTCCGTCGGCGGAAGCAGCAAGCTTTCAGGGGGGATCACCAATAGCGAATCCCCTTCAAACGCTCCCAAAGACACTGCTAAGTCCACACCAATCAATATTTCACCTGGAGCCAAAACTTCATCCATCAAAGGCTCAGAGGACTTTATATCTTTTCGCTTTTTTTCAAGCTTACGCATTTTGCCCAGCATTTGATTTAAACTTTCTTGCTTTAAACCACGAGCAACTGCGCCACGGAAATGTCCATCCAAGGTCCGTAAAATAATATCCTGCGATTCAAACACATCGACTTGTAAATCCGACAGACTTCTGAGCTTTGTGGCGATGGGATGAATTTCCAAAAGTGCCGTTTGAGTCACCCCCGGAATTTCGATAGATAGATGTGGTTCGACCGCAAGAGTTCTATCTTCGATATTGTGATTCAATGCGGTCATAACCGAAATCACGACAACTAGGGCCGATACCGAAATCATCAAACCCGTCACCGTCAACCAAGAGATGCGTTTAACCAGTGCCCCAGCTCGTTTCGAAAATAAATATTTTCGAAAAAACTCGAGCACTAAACTTGGCATAATTTGGGGTTTCACCATAATTTTGGACATACCCATAACCATGGCAAAAAAATAATTTTGTGTCAGGCAAAAAATACCTAATTTATGTGGTTTAGGGTCCGTCTTGTTCTGCCGGAAAACGTTCTGACTTAGGCTCATTGCCGTTTGGACTTTTATTTCGCTGCTTTTGCTGAGCTGCCCTAGCCTCTTCTTCTCGAACTTCGCTGGCGCTGCCACGAATGAACATTGATTTTTCCATAGCTTTAACCAATATCACTGCTTCATCCAATGCCTCAATCGCCCGTCGGCTGGCCCTAGGAAGATCTGGCGCCACTTCGGCAAGCGCTGGAATAATGACTTTAAACTCTTCCGTCAGCACAGCCATGTTGCCAATAATTTGAGTGATTTGCTGAGCCATATGAGGTGCTTTTTGATTGATCTCAGGAATCAACTTATTCAGCTCTTTGGTGGTCGTCGCCAACTGCCCCAAAACGACTCCTAGATTTTCATCTTTGGTCGCTTGCTTAGAAAGTTTAATCACTTCCACCGACATTGAATTCAAATTTTTCAATAACGGATCAATTCGATCAAACATATCGACAAAGGCTTGGGTCCTATTTTTATCTAAAAATGCCTCAGCTAAAAACTTAAGATTGTCCATCATTCCGCCCATGGTCATCAGGTAGTTTCCCAACTGCTTTCCACTTAACACGGTCATAAGATCTAAGGTCTCAGTTGATTTGACAAAACCATCCGTCAGCATCTGAGATTGCGGACTGCCAACACTGATATCTAAAATTCGCTCACCGATCACAAAGGGACGAACCAACTGTACATTTGAGTCTTGCTTAATTTTTGATTGAAACTTTTCTAATACGTAAAAATTAACCGTCACTTTATTGTCGGCAGTCAATTCGACATCTTCCACACTTCCGACTTTAAGTCCCGCGATTTGCACTGTGGTGCCGACGTGAACTCCATCTGCGGTTTGAAAGGAAGTCATATAATAAACTTTTTTGTCAAACCAACCTTGCTTGACGGCCACACCCAACATACTGAACAAAAATCCAAAGATGGCCACGCCGACAAAAAGACCGGCGACCCTTTCGAATTTATTGAACTTCACTTTGATCATAGCGAAACAACCTTTTTCATACCCTGGTCCTCGGTCACATCCGAATAAATCTGACCACAATCAATGAAAATTTCTTTATGAGGCAAGCAGCTCATCAATTTTTCATCAAAGGAACTGATAAACACATGCTGAGCTAAACCTTGTTTTCGTAGATCTTGAATGCAATCAAAAAACTTCAAAATAGCATCCTGACCCAATCCCACCGATGGATCATCTAACAACAACACTTGGGGATAGGTCGCCATCGCCCGAATCAAGCAAACCATTTTGCGAACGCCACCCGGAACCAATGCCGGCCGTTGATCTTTAAACTTCATGATATTCATTTTTTGAAAGTAATCCATAGCCCGCTCGACTGCTTCTTTGTGACCTACAACTTTGTGATATTCTAAAGGCAAGGTCACATTTTCAAGTAACGTTCGATTGTTTATCAGTCCGCCAAAATCAAAGCCATAACCAATTTGCATTCGATACGGCAAAAATTCTTCAAAGGACATATCGCAAACATTTTGATCATTGATCAGATATTTCCCCTGATTTGGAACCAGCAGTCCTGCCATCAATTGCAAAAGACTTGATCTGCCGGCGCCAGACGAAGCCTTCACCCAAACGATTTCACCTGTTGGAAAATCAAAATCAACTCGATCAAAAATAAGGTCTTGTCCCTCATAGCCAAACACTAAACCTTCAAATTTCATGTTTTGAATTTTCATAAGACTCCCAGTTTGATCAATTGATTTAAATAGAACAAAGACGTGACGGATAAATTAAATACGACAACGTAAATGATGCTGTTCACAACCGCTTGAGTTGTAACGATCGGGACTTCGGTGTGACTGCGTTTGACAGACAGGCCCTGGTAACAAGAAACGACAAAAATAATCATTCCGCTAAAAGTATTTTTCAAAAGGAAAAGCCATAGATCTTCAAAGGCGATGGCCTTAGCTAAAGAATCTAAATAGAAACTGACGGGCAAATCACTGATCATTTTTGTTAGGAAAAATCCACCGACCAAGGCCACCATCACAAAATAAAATGCCAAACAAACAACGCTGATAACCCCACCAATGATCCGAGGAAAGACGATATAGCTTAGGGGGTTGATTCCCATACTTTCTAAGGCTTCGATTTCTCGATTGGCTCGCATATTTCCGACTTCACTGGCGACAGCTGTTCCTGATCTTGCGATGACGATCAGGGCTGTCATTAAGGGCCCCAATTCTCGAACGATGATCACAACCAATAGGTTGCCAATCATCTGAGCACCACCCAGTAGATTTAATTGTGAACTTGCTTGCAAGATCACAACACTTCCTGCTGCTAAAGCCAAAACGCTCACCAAAGGCATTGCCTGCCAACCTGTGAAATAAATTTGCGCTGAAATCACAGAAAAAATCGTGCGAAGACCTTGAGCTTGATCACGAAAAGTAGCTCGAAGCGAAAGATACACCATCAGCAAAACACGAGAGGTGTATTCAAGATTATTTGTAATTGATCGACCCAAACGATCGACAGGAGCCCAAATCATCATGAACTTCCTATCGGAATTTCACAGAGTTAGTTCATGATTTAATAGATTGTTTTTAGAGTTTTTTAATAAGCCCACAAAGAATAGAACATAGACTTCAGGACCTCGGTCGAGAGCTCGTACCAAGTTGATTCAGCTCGACTGGCCACCACGGCCAAAGGATATATCGGAATCGTTGTTGGATAAATGGCCTTAAAGGTTTTCTGCGCTCGATACATGTGACTGTTAGAGGTGACCAACACTAGGTCTCGACAACCAATGGCCTCTACTATTGGCAAAGTCTGTTGAGCGTTTCCATAGGTGGTTCCCGATCTACGATCCAGAATCACGTCTTTTTCACGCACTTCCCCGTAAAAGGGCCACTGCGGAAAAATTTCCCGCAGCTGAGCATTGGCATAAACACCCGACAAAATTAATTTTTTAATTTGCCCCCGAGATAAAAGATCAAAACCTTCCTTAACTCGATTGGCTCCGCCGGTTAGCACCACACCACAATCTGCTGAAACTTCTTCGGTCCAAGATTGAATTGGCTGGTTGGAAATCTTACGAAGCTCTTTAAAAAAAATAGTGATGGACGCAATGACCACAGTCAAAAAAATCAAAAATGGCCATTTCAAAAAGAATTTCCCTTCGGAATTATCCTTTTGTAGCGATGACTTCGATTTCAACATTTACACCTTTTGGCAACCCAGCCACTGCAACAGTTGAGCGGGCTGGTGGATTTTCTTTAAAATGCCGACCGTAAACCTCATTCACACTGACAAAATCTGCCATGTTCGTCAAAAAAATGGTGCTCTTCACAACATTTTGAAAACCAAGCCCCGCAGCTTTTAAAACCGCTTCGACATTTTTCATCACCAACTCGGTCTGAGCTTTCACATCACCGCTCAGCGTCTGTCCAGTCATAGGATCTAGTGCAATCTGACCAGAACAAAAAACTAGGTTGCCCACTTCGATCGCTTGTGAATAAGGACCAATCGGAGCTGGAGCATTTTGAGTTAAAATTACTTTCTTCATAGATACCTCGCAAAAAGATTTAGCATTAAAAATAGGTTGTTTAAAAATAAAAGGCCATTCCGCCACTGACGAACGAATCGCCCAAGGTGCGAAATCTAGTTTTAGACATATTGGTGATGCCAATTCCTGATTCGAAAGAAAATCCCAGACTGTCCAAGCCATGAATAAAAAACTCGCCACCCACGTTGGCCGCAATTTCAAACCCTGAGTCTTTCTTGTTGGTCACCTCTTGATTGACCATTGCCGCATTTCCACCCATGAAAAAATTCATGTTCTCTTCTTTGAAGATAATTCGACGAACTCCACCCAAAAGAGCAAATTTAGAATCATTTTCTTGAGTGTCGACACCCAAGGCTCCAATCACGGCTAAGTCATTGGTTGGATAATAATAAGCTGCGACTGCTGGCAATGTGAAACTCACAAAAGAAGTTCGGTAACCAACACCCAGCCGACTTGCCAATTCTTTCGCCTGAACTGGAGTTGAAAAAACGGATCCAAAAAGAACCGAAACCAAGGAAAAAATAGAAACAGTGGAACTGAACTTCAACATGCACGAACTCCTATAGAATTTGATGTTTTAATTTCACGATTATTAAATGAATTCGCAGAGTTCAACGCAACAAGAAAGCTCTTTAGAACGACATGTCAAATCCGAAATGAGCGAAGTTGGCCTAGTATGGCTTTCTGGCCCCATCTCAATGTTTAATAATTTAAGAATGTGATGGCCGAGTCCAAATAAAAATTAAAACTGCCACCATGACTGTCGGTAGAATAATTTTTGGAATGGACGGCAAAGTATAGAAACAGAAAGAAATCCCCAACGTTGCTAGGGTCATGAAGGTCACCAGCAATTTTGTAGGCAGTCGAATGACCCCGTCTTTTTGCCAATCCAATATAGGAGGCCCCAGTCGAGGATGAGTCATAAGCCAATGATGAAAACGATCCGAGCTTTTTGAAAAAAGCCATGCCGCCAAAAGTAAAAATGGTGTTGTTGGAAGTAATGGCAAAAAGATCCCAATGATCCCAAGAATTAAAGAGACCATCCCCAATACTAAATAGACAATTTTTAAAGCATTCATTTAATAATTATACTCTATCAGATTTCTAAAATAGCCAGGCACAGGTGCCTTAATGGTCATTCGCGTTCGCTTAAAAGGATGAGTGAACTCAATGCTCGAGGAATGCAGCGCCAAATTATGAAACTTCGTGTTTTTATCCCCGTACTTTGAGTCCCCCACGATGGGATGACCCACATCAGAAAGATGCACGCGAATTTGGTTTTTTCGTCCAGTCAGCAAATTGATCTCAAGCAAACTAAATTTGTCAGTCTCGGTTAAAACCTTGTATTCGGTGTGCGCCAGTTTGCCATTTTCAGAATCTTTGCCCGAATGGATGACATAGTCTTCGTCTTGAGTCAGGTAACTTGAAATTGTTCCCGATTTTTTGGCCATCTTACCATGCACGATCGCATAATAGGTTTTAATCGTGGATTTCCAATTGTCTTTTAAATAAATTTGGACATTTTCTGATTTCGCAAAAATCAAAACACCCGAGGTCGCTTGATCCAGCCTGTGAACCACAAAAACGCACTTTTGTGATCTGGCATTGCCTTTACGAACATATTGATTCAGTAGATTGTGAACGGTATTTTCTTTTTCCCACTTCGCCGAAACCGTCAGCAGGCCTTGCGCCTTATTGCCGACAATAAGATCCACGTCTTCATGAAGAATTTCAAAACCTCGAGGTTGATGTTTTTTGGGAACCTTCTTCAAAATTTTCAGCCTCTTCTTTGACTATCTCTCGTCTGCGTACTGCTGGAGCATATTGATCAATTTGTCCTCTTCACGAGATTGCGCTTTGGTGCGCTTTTGATCAGGATTAAATCGCATATTCCTAAGAACTTGTTTAAATTTTGAATTCAACTGTGGCTGATATCCATGCATTCGTAAAAAATCCCGAACTTCAATCGCCCCTTTAACATAGGATTGAAACTCGATAAGTTGAGCGATATTGGCTTTATTCATATCCACGGACCAAGGAGATAAAAACATTTTTGTTTGAGAGAAAAAACCACCGTTGATATTGGAGATTCCATCTAAAACAATCGCCACTGCGATATTGTACCGAGCTTGCAAAAGGGCCACTGCGTATTTTTCTTGAAGCAAAACTTCTCTCAACTGCAGAGGCAATTCATCAGCTGAAATCCGGCCAGATTGCAAATCCGCCTTGGCCGCCAAACCGTCTTGAAGTAAATCCAACATGGTATAGCTTTTAAATTGTTCTTCTTTTTTCGAACGATATTCTTGCTTAGGATTAAGCATGTGCAAAGTCGCAGCTAGGGCATTGAACGAAGCCTTCAAATTTCCTGTCGAATACATATCGCCATCCGCTTGAGCGGCTGGATCAGGCGACAAATCACCATCAGCGACAAATTCTTGGGCTTCTCTTAAAAACTCTCGAGCCGCTGAATCTTTTAGGTAATCTAACTTTAAGTTGGATTCATCTTGGCAAGAGTCGCTCCACAACTGAAACTCAAAGGCCATAAAGTATTTGCCGCTTTCCGAGATCTTACGTGCCATTTGCCGAGAATTTAACAAGTTGACCACTGCATTTCTTCTGGAGGTCAAAGTATCACCCTGGCGAAGAGCATCGTAAAGTTCACAGCTGGCTTTAGTTAAAACTGGAAGTTGATCCATTTTCTCTTGCATGTTCTTAGTGTTGTCGCTCATGTCATTGATTTTATCTAAAGATCCATCAACCTTATCAACCAAATCACAACCAGAAAGAAAAAGCGCACCGCTGACTGAGGCTACAATTAAAAACATTCGAACTGAAAATGGATTCATAAATCTCCCCGAAATTAGCACTAAAAATTGGCTTTCGAACTTGTAAAACATCTGCCCCAACAAAGCCATCTTTTACGTCCCTGTTAGCAAAATTTGTAAATTCTCAAAATGAGACACTCCTAATCTCGTCTATTTTAGTTATGGCTGGTCCGGCATTTGCCTTAATTAAGGCAAATGCCTTGGAGGCCCAAATGTTCTGGCTTAGACAAAAAGAAATGACCTCTTTATTTTTTGTGTTTTTACTTCCCTTTTCTATGGCCGGGTTTGACCTCTCCTCTAGTTCCCCCAGTTCTTTTTTTAGATCCGACAATGATCATAAAAACGAAACAGATGGCGTCAACTTTACCTGCTCACTAAACCAATTACCTTTGATCCAAAACGAAATGGAAACCTACTTAGCTAGTCTGAATATCGATCCTGAAAGCTACATTGTTCAATTGGACGTTCAAAATTCCAAACTCAACTTTTCTTTGAACTCGCCTAAAGATGACACCAATACCTTAGATCTTTCAAAAAGACCTGAATTGAATATCAAAGACGAAATCATCGAACTTCCAACCCACAATGGACCGAACCGAAAAGTCTCGACTGTCTCGAAGAAAGAAATTATTTATGCTCTTTTCCAGCACGGCCGAAGCACTGATTTTTCAGGCGAACACTGTACAGCCGAAGCATTTATTGATCACGTTGGAATCCGCCAAAACACGGTGGCTTGGACTGAAATCCTAGCTTGGAATTGGCCCAACGGAGGCTCGGCTTATTGGAACAAAAAATATTGGATTCGCGGCACTCCAACTGGTCCATTTTCTTTAGATGAAACTTTGTTGGATATCTTTAAGCAACAGAAGAAGTACGCATTTGGCTGCTACACAGCCACCAAAATTGCCATGGCCCAAGGAATTGTCGACTATTATGCCCGAGTGAAAAAAGATCCTATTGCCTTAAGGAAAGTCACCCAACGGCTTCTGGCAAAAGATCAAGAACCTTTGGTGGACGTTGAACCGGGAAAGATGTGGTTTTTTGAAGATGATTTTAAACCCGAAGAATTGCATCGTCCGGGTAAAATTTTAGAAATGAAAGAGAAAATAGCTTCCAGGAACTTCGTTCCCGGTGATTGGTCGTATTTTTTGAATACGGATAAAATCACCTACCAAAAAACCGGCTACGAAGGCTCAAATGCGATCTACCTTGGACGAAATAAATTTGATGACTATTACGATGACCAAAAAGAACACTCGTACACTTTTGAACAAAAGCTGGATGAAGTCTATCAATGGCGAAATGGCGTATTTAGCCGCAGTCGAGATTTTGCAAAAATTAAAAAACTAAGCCGAGCTCAATTGGAAAAATTAACTGAAACTCCGGACAATGGCGGGTTGATACTAGATTACCGAGTATTTCACTCGTACTTTTAAAGTTTGAAGCTAGATTTTACTTTTTTTTCGAATTTGGAAGGACTGGAAAATCTAGGCTTTTCTTAAAGCGATTTTCGATCTTTTTATAGGTGCCATTTTTCTTAATCTTTTTCAGTCCCTTTTCAAAAACATTCGCATAGTGCTGACCTTTGGGATGCTTTTTTGAAAAACTTAAATAGATCGGTTCCTTTGAAAGAATTCCGATCAATTTCACTTTTTTTGCCAATTCGGGGTGAGCTTTCAACTGATAATAGCCTGGCATTTCGTAAACGATGCCGTACTTTAGATATCCCGCGGCGATTTTTTCTAAAACTGACAGTTCTGTGGTCGAACTGTCTTTCTTGATCAGACTATTTTCCGTAAAACTTTGGGGATAGTTATAGCCATTGGTAACACCAACGGTACTTCCCTCTAAGGTTTTCAAGTTGGCATCAGTTTCGGTCGAAGTTGCGCTAGCCCAAATCGCCACCGTCGTTTCAAAAAGCGGAGTCTTGTGGTGTATATGATTGGACTTTGTCTGTTCATCCAAAACTGAATCAAAACAACCAATCACATCCCCATCCAAAGTTTCCTTCATGCATCTTGCATAAGGAACAACCCTAAACTTAACGTCCACCTTCTCAGCTTTAAATGCGGCAGTGACGATTTCAGGAGAAAACCCCTGAACCTCTTTTTTGTCAGTGGTCATCGACGAGTATGGCGCCCAGTCGTCTTCGGCATTTAGCAAAATTTCTTCAGCTTTGCCAATAGAGAAAGAAATGACAGCTAAGAGCAAAATTGAAATTGGCTTAAACATCTTGAAATCCATTCGTTCATCGCACCACAAATACCGAGGCGTAGCAAGTCAATATTAGGCATTGATGGCTTGAACTTTTTAATGGACTACACGGAAACTTCGGGCTTAAACTTTTCGAACCATGATGCGGATCGTATTGTTGCTTTTTACATATTTCTTTTCAGTTCAAGCTTCGCTAGCTGACGGCATGAAAGTCATCTTAGGGTACGACGAAAGCTACGCACCGTTCATTTATAAAACCAAAGATGAATCGCCGGCTGGAGCCTACATCGATTCTATTTTGCCCGCTCTAAAGAAAATGACTAACTTTCATTTCGAGTTCAAACCCATGACTTGGAAAAGACTCGAAGAAACGACTAAAAGCGATTCCGCCATGATTGGAATCGGATTTTACAATCGTCCACAAATGCGCCCTTGGATTACTAAATATTCAAAACCGATTTTTTTCGAAGAAGTTGGACTTTTTTGCCGAAGTTCAGTTATCACCAATCACCCAATCAAAAAATACCCACAAGACCTAAATGACCTTAAGGTGGGAATCGTGCGAGGCTACGCCACCGGCGGAGATCAATTTCAAAAAGAAGCCGTTGAAAAAAAGTTTGAGCTCAAAGAATACACAAGAAATTTAGATCTCATGAAAGATCTGTTGATCAAAAATATCGACTGCACGATCAATGCTAAAGTTGTTTTTGAAACTGACAAAGCCATTTCCTTGCAGCGCTTGGCCTCAATGGGAAGTCCCGCCGAACTTAAAAATCGAATCGATGATAAAATCGACATGACCTATTTGATTTCCAGTGAAAGTGTTCATCTTGTGATCGGTGATGCCGCTCTTAAGAAGCATCCAGAAATCGGTAAATTTATAGAGGAGTTTGATAAACTAAAATGAAAACTAAAATTTTGACCCTTTTACTCAGCCTTTTTGCCCACTCGAATTTATTGGCCCAAGAATCAGCGACAACCACCGGTGCCACAGGCACAACTGTTGCGGAAATTAAGTTAGACATCAGTGTCGTCGGAGTCAAATCCACCAAAGGACAACTGGTCGTTCTATTGTTTGATAAAAAAGCGGGTTTCCCGGCAGAAACAGAAAAAGCTCTGACAGTCACAAAATTTCCAGCTACCGAAGGCACTGCAAACCTACAAATAAAAGTAGCCAGTGCTGGCGATTACGCCTTCACAGTTTTCCACGATGAAAATGAAAACACCAAACTGGAAACCAATTGGATCGGCATGCCTAAAGAAGGAATCGCCGTTTCAAAAGATGCCAAAGGCCGTATGGGCGCCCCAAAATTTGAAGACGCCGCGATTAAGATTGAACAGTCACAAGCTGCAACTGTTCACTTGAAGTATCTTTAAGATTTAAGCGATTCATGCTCTTACTTCAAAATACAAACTAGGTCTTCTCGGCCGCCGTTTTGCTCACAATGAGACAACATCGGAACCTTAAACTTCACAGATTTCTTAAAGCTCATGATGTCTTTCGAAAGCATCACCACAAATTGGCATTCATCAACTGCAACACCATAATCATTTGCTTTGTCGCCATTTAAACTTAAAACGAATTGATTGCTGTTCAAAAATTTTCGCGGCTTGTAATTCGGATTTGCAGTCGCAACGTCAAGCCGACCCACGCCTTGATCATCACCTTTTCCTGAAATTGCATCCTGAACGGTCTTCACTTTGATATCCCGAAGCTCTTCCGCTGAAACGATAGTCGCGGTTAACTTCAAATCGGACTGAGACGGAGCTTTTTCTCGGCCGCTATTTTCACAATTTATAGTCCCAGCCTGTGCTGAACCGACCACTAGCAAGGCAACAAAAGAAACAAATGACTTTTTCATAAAATCCTCTCAATTAGGTTTAATAATCAAAAACAACGCAAAGTAGCATGGCGTTCCTTGGCGCCCTCCCTGTTAAGTTCCTGACAGATATTTAATTCACTTTTCGAAAGCGAACTAAATTCTAGCGCACTTGAGACATTTTGCCCGACCTTGCTCAGGCCCAAATTATAAAAATTGCTTTCCCTCCCCGCCGCCCGTACAAGATCCCCATGAAAATCGCGAAGACTTTCTCAGTACTTTTTATTGCCTTAATACAAACTCTACCGCTTTCACTTAGTGCCAGTGAATTTTCTCAAAAGCGCCTACAAGAATTCTTTAAAGATTTCGAAAATGATTCCTACTCGGCAATGGCCAAAATTCCGGTCAAGTACAACCATCAGGGACGCAAAGTTTCGGGTTCAAAGTATTTTTCCGTGGATGAAATTTCCCACAATGATTTTTTGGATCAAAAAGACGAATTGCGATCTCATCTTTGCCGAGGCAGTTCCGCCGGTGAACCTTGCCAAAAATCTTTTGCCACAATTTTTCAAGCTATGGGGCCTTCTGGCCAAATTTCCTACTTTTTAGAAAATTCAAAAATCGTCGAGATCAACGCTCTCAGTGATCCAAAGTTTGCGTCAGGAAAACCTTTGCAGCAGCCCTGGTCCGGCGACTACTGGCCCACTTACCGCGGTGGAATTGCCGCCAGATATGCCGACGCCAGCTTTCCGAAAGAATATCAGTGGAAAGATTATGATACTTTTTTTACAAAAATGCTGAAAGAGACAAACTACCGAGAAATAAAAGAATTAGACACTTTGTCGCCAGCAGAAAAATACGACTTGCTCATAGGCGACTCAAAATTAAATCTGACCCAATATTCTATTCAGAACTCTAAACTTTCTGTTGATGAAAAAGGTGAAATCGAAGGCTGGTTTGGCTTATGTCACGGCTGGGCACCTGCTTCCTTTATGATGAAGCGACCCATCTATCCAGTCGAAGTGAAGTTGGATGAAACTCGAAATTTAAAATTTTTTCCTGACGATTTAAAAGCTTTGACCACTTTGCTTTGGGCTAACGGAAAACCTTCTTCACATTTTGTCGGCGGACGCTGCAATCAAAAAAATCCAAAACGGGATCTTTCTGGCCGAGTCATCGACAACGACTGCTGGGACGTCAATCCGGCAACTTTTCATTTGATCATGCTCAATCAAATGGGCGCGGATCAAAGGTCATTGGTGATGGATGCAACCTATGATTACGAAGTTTGGAATCAGCCAATATCTTCTTACTCGATTCAATATTACAATCCACAAACAAAAAAAACGGATCCGGATTGGAAAAATAATCTGATCAACACTCTTGAGTACACCAAAGATCCCTTTAAGAAATTTCGCGCTCCTCAAACCGCAAAAATCATCGGCGTACAAATGAGTCTGGCTTATGTCGTTGAACGAAATGCCAATCATCAAGAAGTCGACACCGAAAAAGACGACAACTTGATGCATGTTGATTATTATTATGATCTTGAAATCAATGCGGCGGGCGAAATCGTCGGCGGCGAATGGTACCAAAACGCCCATCCTGATTTTCTATGGAGTCCCGGTTGGAATTCAGTTGCTCAAGTTCCGGGCGAAGTTCGCTTAACCACCCCTTGGAATGGCGATCAAGAATTACCACAAGAGTATAAGGACTTAGGAGTTCGAGCTTCGGCAGTTGGTTTGCCACTGAACAAAATTCTTTCGACATTGATTGAACGCAGCCAAAAACCTTAGCAAATTTCATAAGTTTACAACCTCAACATCACCAAGCCGTGTTAACGAAAACTTAAGAATTTCGGCATTTTTCATTGCCCCTATAGCCCATCCTCTATAGAACTGTGCCCCTGATGAAAAGACATCCTCGTATTATTCAAGGTGGCATGGGTATCGCGGTTTCCGATTGGAAGCTAGCGCTGGCCGTTTCCAGAGCCGGAGAAATAGGTGTGGTCTCTGGAACTGCTATCAATTCTGTTTTGGTCAGACGCCTTCAAGATGGCGATAAAGATGGAAGTAGCCGCCGAGCGCTTTCCCATTTTCCAAATCAAAATATCGCTAAAAAAATTCTAGAGACCTATTTTATCGAGGGCGGAAAAGCGTCGACTGCGGCCTACAAACGTCCGCCATTATTTTCTGTCGAGTCCCCTTTGTTTTTACTGCAAACAACAGTGGCTGCCAGCTTCGTCGAAGTTTACTTGGCTAAAAACGGCCAGAACACTGACCTTGGAAAAACCCAAAGTTTAGCTCAAAGTTCGACTCAAAATTTAGGCCCTGTCGGCATCAATCTTTTAGAAAAAATCCAACTGCCAAACCTAGCTTGTCTTTATGGCGCGCTATTGGCGGATGTGGATTATGTGATTATGGGTGCTGGTATCCCTCGGGAAATTCCTGGGGCTTTGGATCTTTTAAGTCAGCACTTGCCTGCGACCTTAAAGGTACCAACCGTGGGTGCGACCGAAGAGGTTCTGACCCGCTTGGACCCTAAAGTAATTATGGAAGGCATGCCACTTAAGCATTTAAAAAGACCAGACTTTTTCCCCATCGTTTCCTCGGCTGTTTTGGCTGCAAGTCTAAAGAAAAAATCCACTGGAGAAGTTCAAGGTTTTGTTGTCGAAGGCCCCTTGGCCGGCGGCCACAACGCCCCACCTCGTGGCCCAATGAAGCTCAGTGATTTGGGCGAGCCGATCTACGGCCCCCGCGACGAAGTGCCGATGAGCGAAATGGCCGAGCTGGGATTGCCGTTTTGGTTGGCAGGATCTACGGCAACACCCGAGACTTTAAAAAGTGCCTTAGATCAGGGAGCCGCTGGAATCCAAGTGGGAACTCTTTTTGCCTTTTGCCAAGAATCCGGCGTCGAAAATGTACTCAGAAAATCAGTGATCGATCGTATTTTAAAAAACGAAAATCCCGAAAATGGTTGGGTTTTCACCGATCCAGTTTCCTCACCCACTGGCTTTCCATTTAAAGCGGTTCGCCTAGCTGGAACTTTAGCTAATTCAGACATTTACCAAGCTCGCAAACGAATCTGCGACCTTGGCTATTTAAGACACACTTTCACCAAAGATGACGGTAAAATCGGATATCGCTGCGGCGCTGAGCCGGTTGAGGACTTCGTCAAAAAAGGTGGATTAATCGAAGACACCGTTGGCAAGAAATGCCTTTGCAATGCCTTAATGGCTGATATTGGCATGCCTCAACAGCAGAACTGGGGAACAGAGCTACCTTTGTTGACCTCGGGCGATGACCTTAATTTTCTGGGTCGAATTTTATCAGGAAAGACCGATTATAACGCTGGAGACGTCATTCACTACTTACGATCCCTGACTTAGCCAAAGTCACAATTTACTAGCCACAATTAAACTACAAATTAGTCAGTATTTTTGACAGTTCTGCATTTAATACACGGAACTCTTTCAAAACAGATTAAAAAACAACGAATTACAAAGGCTTCCTAAGCTTCTTTGGACAATTTTAGGAACCTCTGACAAACTGCGCCAACTCTAAAACTCAATTGCTGCAACAGCATAGGTGGAACCCATGGAAAATGACAATCAATCTTCAACTCACATCGACGGCTTAGATATCGATATTTTAGCTGATATCGGTGACCTTTCGGGTGAAGCCAATACTGCAGCAACAACTGCTGACGCAATCGAAGTCGAAAAAGAACTAGGCTTTGCGGCCTTTGGACTTTCTCCGGAAATTATCAAAGCAATTAAGGACATGGGTTACGCCAAACCAACTCCGGTTCAAGATGCTTGTATCCCTCGCTTACTTGAAAGCAAAACAGATCTTTTAGCTTTAGCTAAAACTGGAACAGGAAAAACTGCAGCTTTTGGACTTCCATTAGTTGAGCGAGTCACCACTGAAAAGAAACTTCAAGCTTTGGTTCTTTGCCCAACTCGCGAATTGGCTTCGCAAGTTTCTCAAAATCTTCAGGCTTACGGAACTAGAAAAGGTCTTAAAGTTGTGACGATCCTTGGTGGCGAATCTTACCGCCGTCAAATCGATGCTCTTCGCAACAATCCACAGATTTTGGTGAGCACTCCGGGCCGCCTTGTGGATTTGATGGACCAAAAAGTTGTAAAATTAGAGGGCGTTGAATACTTCATTTTAGATGAAGCGGACGAAATGCTTTCCTTTGGTTTTCAAGACGCTTTGGAATCAGTTTGGGAACAGCTTTCTAAAAACGATTTCAACACCTGGTTATTTTCTGCAACCATGAGTGATTCTATCCGAAGATTGGCTTCTAAGTATTTAAAGACACCATTTGAAGTGACTTTAAACAGATCTGTTGAGCCCATCCGAGTCGAAAACTTCGCAGCTGTTGTTTACGAAGAAGACAAAGAAGACGCTTTATCATTATTGATCCAAAGCGAACCTAATTTTTACGGCATCGTGTTTGCGCAAACCAAACAACAAGTAGCAAATCTTGAAGTTCGCTTCCGCGCCATGGGCTTTAACGTCGACAGTCTTCACGGTGACAAGGTTCAAGCTGAACGAACTCGCACGATCAATCGCATGAAGAAAAAAGAAATCCAGATCCTAGTGGCAACTGACGTTGCGGCTCGTGGTTTGGATATCGAAGACCTCACTCACGTTGTAAACTTTGAACTTCCTTGGGATGTTGAGACTTACACTCACCGTATCGGTCGAACAGCCCGCGCTGGTAAAGAAGGAACTGTTTGGACTTTTGTCCGCCCTAAAGAAAGCCAATTCTTACGTAAGTTTGAACGCGCTTTGAAATTTGAATTTAAATCTTTACGCATTCCAACTGTTGAAGACGTGAGAAGCTCTCAAATCCGACGTTGGTTATTAGATGTAACGAAAGCAAAAGTAGGCCGCAAAGACCAAGATCTTTACGAGCTTTCTTTCAACGAACTTCCTTCTGATGAAATGGGCGAAATGTTCCCAGAAACAAAAGAATGGCTGATCAAAGCGATGAGCATCATGAAGATCGGTATGATCGAAGATCTAAAACAGCCAAGAAGTTTTGAACTTCGCCCTCGTGAAAATCAAGATCGACGTCCAAATTTCTCTGGCGGAGATCGTAGATCATCTGGCGGTGGCGGACGTTCTTTCGGCGGAGATCGCAGATCTTCTGGCGGCGGTGGACGATCATTCGGTGGCGACCGAAGATCTACTGGCGACCGTGATCGCGGCTCATTTGGCGGAGATCGCAGATCATTTTCGGGAGAGCGTAGCTCTGCCGAAGGCGCTGGCGAAAGACGACCATTTACTGGCGAACGCCGATCTTTTGATAGACCAAGAAATGACAGACAAGACAACAGACCAGACAATCGTTCAGAAGGTGGCGGCGAACGTCGTCCATTTACTGGTGGTGATCGTCGGTCTTTTGGTG
Organism: uncultured Bdellovibrio sp.; assembly: GCA_964505225.1. Classification (GTDB taxonomy): domain Bacteria; phylum Bdellovibrionota; class Bdellovibrionia; order Bdellovibrionales; family Bdellovibrionaceae; genus 21-14-0-10-47-8. The sequence continues at coordinate 17,309 of CAZDHC010000027.1, forward strand.
GCGAGCGAAGATCAGCTGAAGGTGCTGGCGAGCGCCGATCGTTTTCTGGTGAGCGCAGCTCATTTGGCGGTGGCGAGCGTCGACCATTTACCGGTGAGCGAAGTTCATTTGGCGGTGGCGAACGTCGACCATTTACTGGCGACCGACGACCATCATTTAGCCAAACGACGATCGATTCTCACTCTGAATCCAAATCGACTGAAAGAAAACCTCGCAAAGGTTCAGCTCGTAACGAATCTGGCAAGTGGGTTTAATTTAAGGGGCCTTTCCAAGGCCTCTTAGTGGCCTCTTAGTGGCCTCTTATGAAAAGCCGCAACAGCATTGGCAAAAAATATTTTAGATTTGAAAAACGCTCTTTCCAAAAAAAGAGCGTTTTCATTTTGTAGACCCTTTTATCAATTCCAAAAGGTTTAGCCTTAATACCCAATGACCAAGCCATGGCCAACGCCCGGGGCTGATGATATTGACTGGTGACGATCAAGCCACTTTTTTCCTGAAACTTAATCTGCTCCTCAAACAACTTCACTGCGAACCGCAGATTCTGCCAGGTGTTTTTACTTTCAGTCTCTAACAAAATTTGGTTTTGAATTTGCCCAGCAATCAACTTTTGAAAAGTCGAAACTTCTTTTTTTACTTCATCGCCGCAAATCACAACAACTGCATTTGGATTTTCTTTTGCGGCCAAAACCAAATTTGTAACACGGTCCAGGGTTACCGTACTAGTTTCGTCACCGACACAACAAAGTGCTATGATCCAAGATACCTGTTCTGACTTTTTCTTTTTGTTGGCCACCCAAATCAGGCGAACAAAAAGCTCACTGAGAAACAACATTCCAAGCAAAAATAACGCAAATAAAAGAAAAATGACCATCTGCTTATAATTTCTAAAATCAACGCACAAAGCAATTTCAATCTTTTATCTTTTACATTTGAAAACCGTAAACCGGCAGGCTACCGATTAAGAAGGCATATCATTGGGGGGATCCATGATCATCAATAGCATCAAACGCCAATTTAAGATTTTTACTTTTTTAGGAATCATTCTCAACGTTGGCTGTGTCAGCGTGGCGCAGTCTTTCTCTTCTCCTTCAGTTCAAACCGTCGATGGCTACCCTGATCAGTGGTGGGCCCCAGTAACTGAAAATGCCCCAGGCTGGGAGGTCCTGCCTCAAGCCGCCGATCGCAGCAAAGGCGAAGTGATTCTATCGAAGCGAAACGAATTGGGACTGCTTTCAAATTTTGCCGACACCCCATTTGATTTCGAAGGCAAACACTTCGGTAGCATCGAAGGCCTTTGGCAAAGTCTAAAATATCCAGAAAATCCAAACGACGAACGCCTGCAAAATTCCCAAGTCAAATGGCCATTCACCAGAGCCCAGGTTGAAAAAATGGTGGCTTTCGAAGCGAAAAATGCGGGCAAAATTGCCAACGACAATATGAAAATATTGAATATCAAATGGATCACCTACAATGGAAAAAAGATCTTTCCTTATGCCGATGGCGCACAAGCACATTATGAGTTGATATTTAAGGCGACCGCACAAAAAGTTTTGCAAAATGAAAAAGTGAAAGCCGTCCTTTTAAAAACCGGACATCTAACTTTATTACCCGATCACCTTGGCGACGCAAATTCCCCTCCAGCTTTTCATTACTATGATATCGCGATGAAGATTCGCACGAGCCTGCAAAACAATTTGGAGCCTGTTCCTTAAGTCTCAATCTTCATGGTTTGAAACTCGGCCGCGGCCTGATTTGATTTTGCCCCGGTGGCGTTTTTCATCTTGGCGTTTACGCTGACTGGATCTGGTGGGCTTGGTGGCTTTTCGCTTTTTATGAACGAAAAAAGCCTTTTCTAATGCTGAATCCAATTTTTCGAAACATTTTTTGCGATTCGAATCTTGATCGCGAAATTCATCCGCACGAAAGATTAAATCTCCGTCGGTGGTCGCCAAGTTTTTTAACTTTTCTTGAATCAAATATTTTTCTTCATCGGTAAAAGCATATGAGTTTCGAAAATTCCAGCGTAGAAGGACCGCGGAATTGGTCTTATTAACGTGCTGACCGCCGGGACCACGACTGCGCACGTACTCTAGCTCAATCTCGTGAATGATTCTAGGAACATATTTCATGAAAACAGGATACTACGGACAAATTTCAACCGGAACAGAAGTTTTCACTAATTTCCAAACTTCTTCTATTTCTTCGTTGGTGACCGCGACACACCCAGTGGTCCAATTACGGTTCGGATGTTTTAAAAATGGAATTTGCCAACTGGCATTTGGCAAACCGTGAATCATGATATCGCCACCGGGGCTGACTCCATTTTTTCGAGCCCAATCAATATCATCCTGATTGGGATAAGTAATTTCCAAAGATAGATGATATTTACTGGCCGAGTTTCTGGTGCCAATGGAATAAAGTCCCTCGGGTGTTTTTTTATCCCCTTCTTGGCGTTTTTTTCCGTCTGAACTGCCAAGGGCAACATTATAAGATTTTACAACCTTTCCATTTTGCATCAGGTGCATCAGCTTTCGAGCCTTATCGACTGCGATAAAATCAACAGCGGGGCTCCCCGCAAGATCTTCTAGATCCAATTCAAATTTCGCCTGCTGAGCCATTGCCTTGGTGTGTTTGCAAGTCGTGAAAACTTCTTGCGCGTTCACAAGGGGTGAAAACAAAATGAGAAATATAGAAACTGCAGAAAACAGGGAACGAAATTTGATCATCACAATCCACTCCTTGGAATTTAAGCTTTCATCCTGAAAACCACTCGCTAAAGACTCAAATATCAATTTGAGACACTCATATGATCCTAACAAAATAGGTTGGCTTTGGAGCGTCCTGTTTTAAGAATTTATTTGTTTTTGCCCCCTCAAACTAGACCTCTAGATTGCCGATAAGTTATTGTAACACTTAAGGCATTTAGTTTTGCTACTTTGAACTAACTGCATGTCCGCGATGAAACGAGGATTGAAATGAAGAACGTTAAAACAATTCATTTGGCAAATAAGCTGACAAATAAGCTGGCAAAAAAACCGCAACGTCCTAATTTTGCGACCATCGCATTACTTGCTAGCCTTGCCTTAAGCTCCACTGCCTGTTCGGTAAAGGGAAGTATTGAGGACCTCTCGGAACTTTTTGGCGAAAAAAGCGGTAAGACTTCTGCTGGCTTAGTTGCTGGCTCTAAACAAAATGTGAAGTTGAATGGCTATTATGTGTCTGCTTCGTTGGGCGATCCGATGACTGGTATCAGACAAACTTCTGGTAGCTACAATGTTTATAGCTCGGTTCAGGGCTCATTGGCTATTGACCCCCAGTAAATCATTCTCGATACTTTAATCTATGCAAAAGTTAGAGGCTTTGCTTTCCGAATACAGTGAAAGCCATCAAAATTCTATCAATAAAACTATTCACAAAATTTGTGTTCCGCCCATCGAGTTTTCAGTGTTGGGAATGATTTCCTGTATTCCTGAGTTTTTAGGTTTCAATTGGATTTTTTTAGTCATCCCCTTAGCCTTGGCCTATTACGCTCAGTTTCGCAATTGGTTGGTCATCATCGTCTCTGCACTGACGACCTTCCCTTATTTTATTTTTAAACTTTTAAGATATGAAAACGAACTGACCGTCTACATCACCGTGTTTATTGTCGCTTGGATTGGCCAATTTATCGGTCACTATATCGAAGGCAAACGCCCATCTTTTTTCAAAGATGTGTTTTTTCTGTTGATCGGCCCCCTATGGGTTGGCGAAAGTTTATTAAAAAGGTTCAACTTAAGTCTAGTTCGGAAGTAGCTTAGTTTATATAAGTCTTAATTTTTGGACTCTTCATTATCTCTTTAAAATTCGAAAAGCCCAAGATGATGCTTCTGTATTGGCTTTCTTTCATTCTTACTATCTTGGTATCGGCAGGATGCCAAAATCAAAATATGTCAGCCAATCTGATTTCCGCTGATGGAAATAATCAGGGGCAATCGTGCGCCCGACCAAATCTAAAAAAGCAAATTGAAGATCAAAATTCCATTTTCAGTAAAATTGCTCATGACAAAATTCAAAAGTCACTTGCCCAATCCTCGCCTAAACAGAAAGTGAATCTTTTTGAATTCCGCGGGCTGCAGAGTGGAAAAGTTTTAAAAAAAGGAACATCGCTTATTTTATTGGTAGACCGCTCGTGCGCCAAAAGGTTTTCTTCGACCATCCCACTAAATCAAATTCAATTGCAATTGCGGCAAACAACAAACTCTAAAATGTCTAAACAGCAGTCGGTCATTTGGAATCTACCAGCAGATATTTCTTTAGAACAGCTATCTACTTTAGCAAAATCAATTGATTGCATTCAATCCATCTCGCCAAATTTACCAATCGAGCCAACTTTAGCAATGACTTCTTCTAATCAAAAATCACATCAAATCCCAAACGACTCACTTTACCCTGAACTCCATCACCTGCATGCCGTTCGACAACCCGAAATATTCAACAAACTTTTCGCCTCACCCATAGACTCCACAAATAAAATATTAGTAGCCGTCATAGACACTGGAAACGATCGAGCTTCTCAAGATATGATCGGCCAACACTGGCAAAATGAAAAAGAACTAGTTGGTACGACTGGAGTAGACGATGATGGCAATGGATTTGTTGATGACATCTTCGGTTGGAACTTCTTTGCAAACACTGCGGATGTCGCAGGAACCTATCGGCCCTTTCCACATGGCGAACATGTTGCCGGACTTATTGGTGCTCTGTTAAACAATAACTTGGGTGTCGCAGGTATTGCTGGCCCCAGAGTATCAGTCATGCATGTTAATATTTTTGGATCCGGCACTCCAGGAATTGGCGAACCGGACCCCTTAGCCAGCCTAGAAGAAGCGATACGATACGCTACCGATATGGGTGCTAAAGTGATCAATTTAAGTTTGGGCCGAGACACTGTGGAAGTACAAACCACGATTGCCGCTTTAAAATATGCAACCGACAATGGCGTATTGGTTGTGGCCGCTGCCGGAAACAACAGTCGAGAAATTCTAAAAGACACTTTTCCTTTTGCTCCTGCCATTTATGCCGAACAAATTCCAGGCATGCTTTCTGTCGGTGCGATGGATGCCAATCCAAACGGTGTACACGCACGTTGTGGATTTTCCAATTTCAGCACCACATATGTCGATATCGCCGCTCCAGGATGTGACACCAGCACTGGTATAATTGATGTGGGTCGCGATGGAATCCTATCAGTGGGATGGACTCGTAATGACGGCAGCAAACCCTACATCTACATGGCTGGAACCTCAATGGCGACACCGTTAGTAGTTGGAGCCGCAGGTTTAGTCATCAGCTACATCCGCGAAAAATCGGGTGTCCTTCCGACAAACTATCTAGTTGAAGAGATTTTAAAAAGTGGCTCTAAGAAACAAGCCAACCTAGCTAGTTATGTCGGCGGAGGCGGTCGAACTTTAGATTTGCCAACACTATTTAAATATATTGACCAAGAGATTCTTCATTTACCTAATTGTTCAAACTAATAAATTTGATTCATTTCTTCGATTGTCGCAAATACCAAAGTTCAAGTTCTTCCAAAAGACTGTCGGCAATTTCCCAGTCTTTACTGGTTTCGACGGTCTCAAGCCTTCGCCCAAGATCTTCCAAATCCTGAAATCCAAAAATGGCAGCATTGCCTTTCAATTTATGACCTACGCTAAAAAATTGTGTCGTTTCTTTGGTTTTTAAAGCCGTTTGAAGATTGTGTCTACTTTGTCTTTGCTTCGGAAGGAGCTGGGCTTTGCATTTCACAATTTTCCCCATCCATTCCCATCATTCCATGGCCTGACATCATTTTTTGGTGGTTCCACATTTTGTTTTGCATCATACTCTTCTTACAATCCATTATCGAACTGCTTGAATTCAAACACTCGGCCATCTTTTGATGCATTTCTGCCATCAGGCTCCGCTGTTCAGTCGATACTGAATCACTACTTTCTAAAGCTTGCACCGATCCACAGTAGAAAGACCCCATCAAACACATCATCAATACACTTTTCGTCATTTTCATATTTCCTCCTAGTAGGTTGCTAGGATTCAACTGCATTTTTGGAGCCACTGACTATGAACATCCACGTCATTAAGGTTTCTCAATAATGGCCGCGACACCCATACCACCTGCTGTGCAGATTGAAATCAATCCACGACCTGAACCTTTTTCTGATAAAATTTTTGCCAAACTCGCCACAATCCGCCCGCCCGTTGCGGCAAAAGGATGGCCCAAAGCCAGGCTACCACCTTTAATGTTCATCTTGCTTCGATCGATGCTTCCTAAAGGAGAATCTAAATTTAAAACATTTTTGCAATAGTCTTTTGATTCCCATGCCTTCAAAGTGCAAAGCACTTGTCCCGCAAAGGCTTCATGAATTTCATAAAAATCGAAATCCTGTAACTTTAAATTATTTCTTTGCAACATTTTAGCGACTGCTATTGTTGGCGCCATCAATAGCCCAGCTCCCGCGACATAATTCACTGCCGCTGATTGAAAGTCCGAAAAATAAGCCAGCACTGGCAAATTGTGTTCTTTCGCATATTCCTCGCTCGCCAACAAAACCACCGAAGCTCCATCCGTCAAGGCCGTGCTATTCCCCGCCGTTAAAGTCCCTTTGCCAGTAAAATCAAAAGCCGGTTTCAGCTTAGCCAATTTTTCCAAACTTGTTTCAGGACGCAAAATCGAATCTTTTTTCAGTCCACCAAAATCAAAAACTAAGTCTTGATAAAATCCATCGGCATAAGCTTTGGCACCATTTTGATGACTTTGATAAGCCAACTGATCTTGCTCAGCTTGACCGATTCCCCACTCTTGCACCATTTTTTCCGTGTGTTGCCCCATCGACAAACCAGTTCTTGGCTCCATCACCGCTGGAAATCTGGGTTTTAAATCCTTAAAGTTAATTGAAAGTAAATTTCTAATTTTCCCTAGCAATGATTTGGATTTTTGCGCTTCTAATAGTTTCCAAGTGAACTCATGGGCAAAGACTCCTTGGATGTCACTGTTGGTATCGGTGCCGCCGCCAATACCCACCTCTATTTGACCGGCCGCAATTTTCAGTGCGATATGGGAAATAGTTTCTAAGCCGGTTCCACAGGCCCGCTGAACATCATAGGCCGGCGTATCTGGATGAAGTCCTGAACCCATGACTGACTCCCTGGCCAAATTCCAGTCTTCGGCGTTCTTCATAACCGCCCCCAAGGCCACGTCGCCCAATATCTGATTTTCAAGGTGATACTTTTTAACCAGCTGTTGTAGAGCTGCCGTCAGCATACTTTGATTGGAAGTCTTAGAGTAATGGCTCATGGACTTGGTGAACGGAGTTCTGACTCCGCCAACGATTGCGACTCTTCTAAATTCTTTTTTATTTTCAATTTTGCCAGACATACATGACCCCTTGATTTGTGACTAATTCAATTTCTAATGATTATCTTTTTTAAAGATAATATCAAAAAAAATAAAGCCCTCTTCAGTGGAGGGCTTTAGATCATGATTATCATTCATTTAAATCGGGATAACGATTTCTTCATAAGAAGATATACGGACTCTTCAAATTTGCCGGAATATTCAGGTTGGGGTTCGAAATTTAGAACCCTATGGTGAGACTTTGCTAGGGTGGGATGCTCCCCTGGGTGGAGCCACGTAATTCTCTAGTGCAAGGGTCACAATTTCCTTGAACGTACATCTAGACCTCCTACGACTTGCGAAGACCTGCCTTCGCTAGCCAGCCCCCGCGAAGAGCCGGCCATATCAGGATCACACACAATTCTAATATTGTAAAATTTCAGAGGACTTATTCTCAAAATAGCACAAAGAGGAGCTTAAATTTTACCTATGAAGTAAACACACCCACTTTGCTAGACAAAAATCCAAAATTAGTGGCGCGGATTTACGCAACCATAGAAAAAAACCGAGAAAGCAAAGAGTTAAAAAAACAAGTAAATTTCAAATCAGTGTATGGGGAACTTAAACATTTTTGTAAACGGAAACTAACTGATGACAGAAAGAAATGTTTCGAAACTTCCCAAAATTAAAAAAGACAGAAATATATTTTCAGCGTATTCGATTTTTTGCATAATATCTGTTATTCACGGCAATGTCTGGTTATTTAAGATCTTATCTTTAGATCCCGTTTTTAGATGGCCACTTTTGGTTTTGATTAACTTATTGGTTTTGCCAATTCTACTTGATCCTACATGGCTTAAATTGATTGCGTTCGGACCAAGCGAAATTGGCAAAGCTATAGGAGACGCCTTGGATGAAAGCGCCGAAAGAGGAGAGAAATTTTCTGAAACAAATCCACTGTGGATTATATTGGCCTTTCTACAATTTTCTTATTGGTTTTTCTAATTACGGAATAAAGAGTTGGCCACCTTGAATTTCGCCTCATTCTCTAGAGGTTGCTCTACCTGCGGAAGCAGGTTCTACGGAGTTACTGAGATTTAGATTTTTGCTGATTTTTTGAAGGGTTCTTCCAAGGAAGTGTCTCACGACCAGTGGCACCAGTGAGAACAAAGTATCCACAAGACAATCTAACAGTTCTTTTATTGTAAGCAAAAGTGGCTTAAAAAAATGTTATGATTGCCGGAATCAAAACAGTCGCAATATCGAATAATTTTTCAGACATAGGAATCCATTCCTTAATAAATGGCGACCCTACCACTCGATAACTTTCACCTTTGGAAAGCGTGAAACCCTAGCTAATTGTTTTACTTATCGTAAGACAGAATGAGCTGTGTGCCTAATTAATATTCAATTAATCATCGATCAGTCTGGATTCAACTGTAAATTTATACTTAATTTCATAAAAACCAAAAAAAAAAAAAACCGCAGGTTCACACGACTAGTGTTGCAAGTGAGACCAAAGTATCAATTCGACAATTGATTAGTTCTTTTTG
>CAZDHC010000027.1:26240-32048 GCA_964505225.1 uncultured Bdellovibrio sp.
ATTACTTAATGTGCTTTGTGCATAATTAATTTTAAATTAATCATCTATCTTTCTTTATTAAACTTTAATTTTATACTTATTTTAATAAAAACCAAAAAAAAAAAACCGCAGGTTCACACGACTAGTCTTGCAAGTGAGACCAAAGTATCAATTCGACAATTGATTAGTTCTTTTAGGTACAAGCAAAAGAGCACTTACGCCACCGATTAAGATTGCCGAAGTCGAAGCCACAAGGATAGCCAATTTAGCAATTTGATCTAAATCAGCTGAAAGAGCTAGTTTCGAAATGAAGAGCGACATTGTGAATCCAATTCCGGCGATGTTACCTAAAACAAAAATATGTCGCCAGCTCAAACTTTTCGGCAAATGGGAGATCTTAAGCTTATAACACACAAAGCTAAACAGTAAAATTCCTAAAGGTTTGCCAAAAATGAGTCCGAATACAATTCCCTTAAAAAGTCCTGTCGAACTCGCTGTCTCAAGTGAGCTTACACTAAACGCGACCCCTGCATTTGCAATTGCGAAAAGCGGCATAATTAAAAAACTAACTGGCGTATGCAGAAATTTAATTAAACTTTCTATAGGTTCAATTTGCTTTGAATTTTTGTTTTTAAATTGAATTGGCGTCAATATTCCCAGAATGACGCCGGCTATTGTCGCATGCACTCCAGAGTAAAGAACTCCAAACCAAAGCAAAATTCCAAATGGAATATAAACAAAGTAATTGGAAATTCTAAAGTGCTTTAATAACTGTATGGCCAAAACCGCAACTAATCCTATTGCAAGTCCCAATACATTTAATTTTGAAGTGTAAAACACGGCAATAACTATAATAGCGCCCAAGTCATCAACTATTGCAACGGCCAATAGTAAAATCTTAAGTGCAGCTGGAATACGTTTTCCAAAAAGACTCAGCACACCTAACGCAAAAGCAATGTCCGTTGCCATTGGAATTCCCCAACCATTCGCTTCGGGAGACTGTGGGTTAAATAACAAATAAATCAATGCTGGAACAATCATTCCTCCAAGTGCCGCTGCGATAGGAAGAGATGCTTTTTTTACAGAGTTAAGCTCACCAACAATAATTTCTTTTTTTATCTCTAGTCCAACCAGGAAAAAGAAGATAGCCATCAATCCATCATTGACCCAATGAGAAATTGAAAGATTGAAAATTTTCAAGCTTAGAAAAGACTGATAACTAGTCGAAAAACTTGAATTCGCCAAAAGCAAAGCAACAAGTGTCGCGATACCTAAAACAATGCTGGATGATGATTCAATGTGAATAAATTTAATGAGTGACGTTTTCAATCTTGTTAACACGAGTACTCCCAGAATTTAAATTTCTAAATTGGTAATATGCTTTAAAAACTTTTCGTGAATAAGATGCTCCATTTTATAAAGGCCAGAGTCTTTTTTTAAAAGCCACTTCCCTGCGAAAATGGCTCCAGTTCCAAATGCAGAACGACTAATGGATTCGTGTGTGAGCCGTAACGTTTGATGTGGCAGTCCAAAAATGACTTCATGCTTGCCAACTATTCCTCCGACGCGAATAGAGTTTATGTGCTCTTTAGAATCAATGTTAAGATGTTCTGCAATTTTCAATGCAGTTCCTGATGTTTCGCGTTTAGCACGAAAATGCTCTTCAACAATTTCTACATCTGCTAGGGGTATTATTTTCTTTAGGACTTTTGAAGCAATCAAAAGCCAATTTATTCCTAATGTAATATTTGGTGAGGCTAAAATTGGCGTACTGTTGCTGGCTTCTGTAATCTCGTTCATTTGTTCATCAGAATATTTGGAAATTGCAGTAACAATTTTAATGTTATGCTTTGCAAGCAACTGATAATACATTGATGAACTTCCTGCGGAAAAATCGATAACTAAATCGACTGGATTCGAAATTAAAAATTGATCATTCAACATTGAAGGATTAATAAACTCTGCAAAACTATCGTCATATCCTAAAGAGTGACTAGCAAACTTTTGATTAGTTGGAATATTGTTCCGACAAACCCAACACAATTTTAATTCGGGATCAGTGACGATTTCTTTCGCGACCAGCGATCCAGTACGACCAAATCCTAAAAGACCAACTTTGATTGACATAGGGCTCCCTTTAGAAACGACCCTATTTCTTAAAAACTATGTAATTTAAAACTTACACACCCTGCGAAATTTCAATTTTTTATCTAAACATAAATAAAATATAAAGTCAAATTTACCTCTACTTTACGAGCACTGAATGAGAAACACTGAAGTTATTCTCGGTCAGAATTTTAAATATTTCTAAATCGATCAAACTGATCTTATTTTTTGTTGGTTTAACTTTCCAAAAAACTCGTATATTATTTTCGATAATTTCAATCTTTGAAATCTGATCGTCCAAATTTAAATTCAAAGCAGTTACAATATCTAACTGTTTTACTTGGTTGAATTTTATCTTATTGGTTTCTTCGATTTTTAGCAATTGGGACAACTCGCTTCGACTTATAAATCGCTCTTCGAGATCGTTAATTGAAAACCCATCTCGCTTAATCGAGCTGATGCTAAAATCAGAATTTCTTAAAGATGGATAATTCAAAATACTTTTTTCAATATTTGACTTTTGTTCTTGGCTTAGCTCATCGCCAAACAAATAAACTGTAATTTTTGACTTTTCGAAATCGAACAGGACATCTTTTTTTGCAACAATCGTTGTCGGCAAATTAAATTCAGAATTTATAAAATCATTAAGACTGCTTTCAAACTGAGTTTTCTTATGAAGATACCACGCCATCACTATGCTCGGAATTATAAAGACAAGTGAGCCCCAAGTCATATAGCGATGAATGACCTTATCTCGTGAAGGATTTCGATCCACTTGAATTTTGAAGCCTAGAATTCTTGTAAATAGGTATGTGGCAATCAAGATAAAAATGGCATTAATGGAGAATAAGTAAAGTGCCCCAACTGCATATTGAAATTGTAAATGAGCTATACTGTACCCAACAGTACAAAGTGGCGGCATAAGTGCTGTCGCAATTGCGACTCCCGGAACTGCATTACCCTTGTTCATTCGAGTGTTAGCAACTATTCCAGCAGCACCACCGAAAAAGGCAATAAGAACATCAAAAATGGTTGGTTGTGTTCTAGCCAATAACTCAGATTTAATTGATCCAATTGGACTGATTAAAAAAAACAATGTTGATGTAACAATACTTATGGCTATTGCGTATCCAAGATTTCTTCCAGATCTTTTTAACAACTCGAAGTCATGTGTTCCCAATGAAAAGCCCGCGCCAACAATAGGCCCCATAAGTGGCGAAATAAGCATAGCCCCAATAATAACGGCAGTTGAATTAACATTTAGTCCAATGCTTGCAACAAAAATGGCAAAAATTAAACCCCATGCATTTCCACTTTTGAAATCCACTCCGCTGCTAATAAGCTCGGGGGCTCCGCTTTCATCAAAATCAGATTTTAAATCAAGTAAGTTTTTAATTTGAGAAAATAGACGTAAAATTTTTAATTTAGGGTACTTCATTTAGACTTTCCTCGAAAAAAATCGTTAAACCTTTTCGACAACTATCGCAAGTTAGGCGTACGGTCGGGTTTTTCTTTCTTAAAGCAATTTCGCCCGAGATTAAATTATCTTTGCAGCCTGGGCAGGTGATACCTCGCAAATCAATCGACATAACTTCCATAAATTTACGATATGACAAAAAAACTGATAGCCCTAAAAACAAAGGAACTAAGAAAAAGTGCAATATGGGAATAAGGATAGAAAGAATAGCAGTTCCAAAGAAAATAGAAAATATTTTGAGGCTTCTCTTTATTCGATCCTTGATAGAAAACTTATAAGAATCGAATTCTTTTTCAGAAAGCCAATTTCCGTCGAAATTAATCTTAGCCTTCATTTTCGCGCTCACTCATTTTTTTCAATATAGATTCACAGACGAACTCATAAAAGGACTGCTTTAGAATTAAACGTGACAATCCATGTCCAATAATGGCCGCCAACATCAATGGAAAAATAGCTTTGTGTCTATCAGTCATTTCTAAAATCAATATAAAAGAAGTGAGTGGAGATTGAGTCAATGCCGACAGTCCTGCTGTCATTCCTATAAGTACGGCTAGCGGCCCCAGGTTGTAATTAAAAAGGCTATTGATGTAAGAACCAGACGAACCTCCTAGACTTAGAGTGGGTGCAAATATTCCGCCAGCACCTCCATTTGCATATGTCAGCAGACTACCTAAAAATCTACTGACTACATCGCTGACCTTAGCTGACTCGTTGCTAAAAAGGAGATGGCTTAAATGATCCTTTCCTGGCCCTAGTATTGTTTTAGAAATATATACCGCATAAAGGCCAAACAATAATCCTGAAGTTAGCGCTACTATTAATTGCCAGCGAACTTTGACCAGAATACTTCGTTTTTTAACAATTAACTTTAAGAGATACGAAAAGCCGATGACAGCTAATGCAGAGAGCATAGCAACTGAGATATATTGTAAAACATAAAGACCGCTAAACTCTGCAATCTTAGGAAATCCTAAATATAAATACGGACCCATGATCATTTGAGAAATGATTCCAGCAAAGATGACCGCATGCAAAACACCAGTTCTGAAAGTATTTAAATGAGACTTCGCAAGTTCTTCCACAACGTAGACAATACCACCAAGAGGAGTATTAAAAGCTGAAGCAAGACCTGATGCCGCTCCTGCCATTACAAATGCAGACTTATTCTGAATTTCTGTGACCTTCCAGTATTTTGTAAATATTGAAAAAATAGAACCTGCAATTTGTAAAGTAGGGCCCTCTCGACCAATAGCACCACCACCTAAAACACCAAGGAGTGAGCTCGCTATCTTAACCATAATTATTCGAACCCCCAACAATGTCTGAACCAAATTATCCTTTTTTAAATGAAGAAGTTCGATGGAAGCCATCAACTGCGGAATTCCACTTCCATTTGCTCTTGGGGCAAATTTGTGAACCAAGAACCAAGAAAACAAAAAAAATACTGGTGGAATAAGAATAAACCAGTTTCCAGATTTTTCAAAAAACTGAATTGAGTAAGATTCTGCTAAGGCAAAGAGTTTGGCATAAATCGTTGCAACCAAAGCTGTCATAGAACCAGCAATCCAGAACGGCAAAAGTTTTAAAAACTGATTTTTGATCTCTCCTAATTTTTCAGTGCCATCTTTATATAGGTCTTGGGTACTCTTATTCAAATCCATTATTCAATTCCATCTACTTAAGATTTCGTTAAGTTCATAAGCAACACCAGTTGCGGCAGACTCAACTTTTGGATCTTTGGGGTTTACTGCAAATGTATTCGAAAGATTTTCTAACAAACAAACATCATTAAGACCGTCACCTGCAAAATGAATCAGCGAGTGATCCATTCCGTAAAATCGATCTATGTGACTTAAGACATTTAACTTACAAAAATCATGTTTTTGACATCTATCTGATATAAATAGGGGGGAAATTTCAAGCTCTCCAGTGAACAAACCTTTTTTAAACTCAAGAAGATGAGCTATTGAAAAGTCTGCGAAAATACGTTTTCGAATAATTTCTGAGGCAACGAAATAACTGTCTGTAACAATTCCAACAATGTATCCGCGCTTTTTAAGTTCTACAATTAAGTTTTGAGCACTCTTAGACAATGGCATAATATGAGCTATCTTTTCAAAAACTGTCTTTGGTAAGCCCGTTAATACTTTTGCAATCATTTTAGTCCTATAAATTGGATCTAGATTCTTGTTATCTAGGAGTCGCTCCAATTGGCTTTCTCGACTTACGTAGCGGGCTAATCTTTC
>CAZDHC010000028.1:0-21311 GCA_964505225.1 uncultured Bdellovibrio sp.
ACTCGAACCCGCAACCTGCTGATTACAAATCAGCTGCTCTACCAATTGAGCTAAGCCAGCCTTATTGAGACACGACCGGAAGGTTCTATGAAGAAATGGGGTCTGAGTCAAAGTTAAAATTAATTTTTGTGTAAGTGATTATTTTTTAAGCTGACTTTGCTGACGAAAGGTTTCTGTTAAGGCAATCGCGGTTGCCACAGAAGCATTATAGCTTGCCGCAGCACTCAACTGAGGAATGCTCACTAATTCATCACAGGCTCTTTCGGTTGTGGTCCTCAATCCCCGGTCTTCGGCACCAATACACCAAACCACTTTTTCAGGAATTTTTAAATCAAACAAAGTCGCCTTGCCTTCATGAGAAAGTCCAAAAACCCAATATCCATTTTTCTTTAATTCTTCTAGACGGTTAGAGAAGTTTGTCGTGCGCTCAACAGGCACGTGCTCAACCCCTCCACAAGCGACTTTATGAACCGTTGAAGTCAATCCTACCGAGCGATCTTCGGGCATCAAAACACCCTGCACACCCATCAACCAAGAGGTTCGCAAAATCGCCCCTAAATTGTGTGGATCCTCAAGGCCATCCAAAACCAAAACCATGGATTTTTCGGCAGAATTTAGCTTTTCCCAATCCACTTCGGGAGCTGTGCCCACAAACACAGCAGCACCTTGATGACTAGGCATGACTTTGTCCAAAAGGCCAATTGGCTTCTCTTCGATCTTTAAATTTCGGGCCTTAAATTGCTGATGAAGCTCTTTTAGCTCCTGAGAGGATTCCCAATCTTGCTTGATCCACACTTCTTCGATTTTCTTTGGACGCATCAACAACACTTCGCGAATGGCATGAAAACCAATGACGGTTCGCCAATGTTTTGGAAATTGAATGCGAGGAAATTCTTGGCCTTCGCGAGCGCTACTACGAAATTCAGTCTTGGGAGCCGGCCGACCACCGCCCCGAGAGGGAGATTTTTGCTCGCCTCGCCCATTTGCAGATGACTTTTGAAAACGAGATTCCGATTGAGGACGTTTATTTGATTTACCTGAAGATTTTCCAAATGATTTTCGCATGGCGGTTCTTATATATCAGACTTGAAAAATATGAAATGCGCCATTTCAAGCAAACCCCTGGTCGGAATTTTATACAGGGTTTAGAGCCATTTCGGCAAAAATAATTGGAAATGGCAGAACAACACAAATTAGATCATGCGAATTTAAATAGGTCTTGCTAAGCATTGATTTCGATGAAGAACCTAAGACCATTAACTCTATTGTTTAAACTGCTGACCGCGGCAACCCTCAGTTTACCGTTTAATATTTTTGCCCAAACTCCTATCGATTTCACGGAATCAGCTGAAACAAATTCGTCAGTAGGTTTTAATTTAAACAAGTGCCAGCCAAGCCAAGATAACTGCGACTATTACTCGTGCCTTGAAAATCAAACTCAGTGCGGAAGGAAGGGCTATCTATTGCAGTTTGGAAAGAAAAATTGCGAAAGGTATCTTACCAATCAAAAATTTTCTTCGAACACCTTAAAAGCCTGGTATCCCAAAGCCCGCAAATGTTTACAAGAACAGCTCGATGCTAATATGAAATCAGATTCACCTGCTGGCAGCTGCCAAGAAATCAAAGAAATCGCATTTGATTCTCATCTGTATTGTTTTGTCGAAGCCGGATATTGCGAGCTGAGTTGGATTGATCAATTTGTTGTGTTGATGGTCGCAGGAACCGACCTCTTAATACCCTCTTCTATAAAAACTGGCATTCAAATCGATGCCGCTTGCGCCGAGCGGTTGATTAATCAGTAAAAGTCGAAGCGATTAGTTCACAAGAAAAAATAAAAAAAGCTCCTTGAAATTCAGATTGAAATCCAAAGAGCCCTTTAAATTTGAAATCAGCAATTTTATATTTTCACTTCGCTGATTTCGCCATCAATTTGTACACTGAAAGCTCTTCACAATCAGTGAATCAAAAATACTAGCTGCGTTTTTTAACTGCCAACATTCTTTTCTTTTTAGTCATTCGTTTTGCTTTGCCGCGTGCTGATTTGTTTCTTTTTTTCTTAGCCATGATTCCTCCCTGGAATTTATGTTTTTGTTTGTATTAATTTATAAAATTTTTCTGCTGCCTGAATTGGATCTTTTGCTTCGATAATGGGTCGCCCAACCACCAAGGCAGAAGATCCCTTTTCAATAGCCTCTTTAGGGCCCAATATTCGTTTTTGATCTCCTGCTGAATCAGACGGCAAACGTATCCCCGGTGTTAATAAAAACAACCCAAGATCCTTTAAAAGCGTGATCTCTTCTGGTGAACAAACAATCGAATGCAATCCAGCGTCGCGAACGAGCTCAGCAAGCTCGCGAACATGAGTTGCCACGGACTGTTTTTTAAAATTGGTCGGAATGGTTTGCTCGGTCCAGCTCGTTAAAATTGTCACCGCTAAGATTCGAAACGGTCTGCGCTGATTGAGCTCTTTTTCCAAATGCGCCAATGACCGCAAGGCCTCGGCCCCCGCTAAGGCGTGCACGGTGCACACACTTGCTCCGGCTTCGAAAGTGGCTCGAACTGCAGCTTCCATGGTCGAAGGAATATCAAAAAATTTGCAGTCCACAAAGACTGGGGCATATTGACTGATTTTTTGCACCAAGCTTTGGCCATAGCGATAGATCAATCGTGGCCCTAACTTATATCCACCCGCAAAATCCTTCAGATCCAGCGCCAAACGAAGCGCTACCTCGTCCGAATCAACATCTAAAGCAATACAAAGAGGGTTCTTAAAAGGTTCGATGGATTTAGTAAGACCTTGCAAACAACACCCTCGCTTCGCCGTCTTGGCCTGTGAAAATACATTTTCCGGTTGGCTTGCTATTTCCTAGCGGAATACAACGTGGAGTCACCTTTAGCTCAGCAAGCAAACTATGCCCCATGGCGCCTTTGCTCCAATTGACCAAAGCAAAACCACCTTTCATTGAGTCTTCACCGCCGGCAAAAAACTCTTTGAATTGATCCAAAGAATTGATTTCGACCATACTTTCATCACGGTGTTTTTTGGCTTTTGCAAACAGTTGATCTTGTATGTCGGTCAAAATATTGGACACCTGAGCGACGAAGTCTTCTTTTTTCATTCCTGATTTTTCTTTTGGCCCTTTATCACGACGACCAACAAAAACTTCGCCCTTAGCCATATCTCTTGGGCCGACTTCGACTCGAACAGGAACACCCTGCTTAATATACTGCCATGATTTTTCACCACCACGCATATCTCGATCGTCAATTTTAAATTTCACAGGACGACCATCATAAAGCGTCGCCTTGAGCTGAGCCCCGATGCCGTTCACATACTCGAGCACTTGAGCTTTCTCTTCGTCATTTCTATAAATTGGCATGATTACAACGTGAATCGGCGCCAATCGTGGAGGCACGATAAGACCGTCGTCATCGCTATGACTCATGATCAGGCCACCGATTAAGCGAGTCGAAACTCCCCAAGAAGTGGTCCAAGCGATCTCTTCTTTGCCTTCAGCACTTAAAAATTTAATTCCTGATGCTTTCGCAAAATTTTGCCCCAAAAAGTGAGAAGTTCCAGCCTGGAGAGCTTTGCGATCTTGCATCAAAGCTTCGATGGTGTAGGTGTCTACCGCACCAGGAAATCTTTCGTCTGGAGTCTTCATCCCTTTGATCACTGGCATTGCCATATAGTTTTCGGCAAATTCAGCGTAGACATCTAACCTCTGCAAAGTTTCTTTTTGAGCTTCTTCAGCCGTAGCATGGACGGTGTGCCCCTCTTGCCAAAGGAATTCAGAGGTTCGCAAAAACATTCTGGTGCGCATTTCCCAGCGCATAACGTTGCACCACTGATTCATTAACAACGGAAGATCACGATAGGATTTAACCCATTTTGCGTACATGTGGCCAATGATCGTTTCGCTGGTTGGACGAATGATCAAAGGCTCTTCCAGTTCACCATCAGGAACCAATTTTCCTTTTTTAGCGGGATCATTGCTCACTTTTAAACGGTGGTGAGTGACCACAGCGCACTCTTTAGCAAAACCTTCAACGTGTTCTGCTTCTTGCTCTAAAAAACTAAGGGGAATCAATAAAGGAAAGTAGGCGTTCACATGGCCAGTTTCTTTGAATTTTCCATCCAAAACCGCCTGCATGTTTTCCCACAAGGCGTAACCCCAAGGCTTGATCACCATACAACCGCGAACAGGCGAGTTTTCAGCCAAATCAGCAGCCTTAATAATCTCCTGATACCACTCGGGATAATTTTGAGCTCGGGTTGGATTGATTGCCGTCACTGTTGGCTTGTTATTTGGATTAGCTGCTTGATTGGCTCCAGAATTGTTTGGCTTGTTGTTCCCTGACATAAATTTAAACCTCGTCCTTATTCACTTCGATTCCGAAGGCTTTAATTTTTCGATGCAAATAGCTTCTCTCTAATCCGATCACTTCGGCGGTTCTAGAGATATTGCCGCTATTTTCCAAAATCTTTTTCTCAAGATACTCTTTTTCAAATTTTGCTCGGGCCTCTCGAAAAGTTGGCAATTCGGCAAAGTCACTTCCACCTGTAGCACCGCCGGCCAAACCTGCAAAGCGCAGGTCATGGACATCGACGTTTTCTTCTGGAGTGAGAATATAAACTCGCTCAACAAAATTTTTCAATTCGCGAACATTTCCTGGCCAGTTGTGGCCCACCATCATTGCCATTGCTTGTGGTGAAATTAATTTTTTGGGAAAGCCGGCATCTTTGGAAATTTGATCGCTAAAATGCTCTACCAAAACCGGAATATCTTCGGGATGCTCCCGCAAAGATGGCACTGGAAAAGTCACCACATTGATCCGGTGATAAAGGCTTTCCAAAAATTTTCCTTCTTGGATCAACTTTTCCAAATCCTTGGTGGTCGCCGCGATTAAGCGAATGTCGATTTCAATCAGCTCTGATCCACCGACACGTTGAAACTTTTTTTCCTGAAGAATTCTTAAAACTTTTTCTTGAGCCTTCAAAGAAAGATCAGCGATGTCGTCCAAGTAAACGGTGCCGCCTTGACCCAATTCAAGTTTACCTTTTTTAGGCTTATCTGCTCCAGCAAATGCGCCTTTTTCGTAGCCAAAAAGCTCATAATCGATCAAATCTTCGGGAATAGAAGAACACGAAATTTCGATGAAGGGTCTTGAAGCCCGAGAACTTAAATAGTGTACGTTCTGCGCAACCAATTCTTTGCCAGAACCATTTTCACCCAAAAGCAAAATCCAAGATTGCTGAGGTGCTGCCCGAGCGATCATCTGCTTAAGAGCAACGATCTTGGGAGCTTCGCCCAACAAGGCAATGCTTTTGCGTAGACGATTGAGCAATGCCGTTTTTTCTTCACGCTCTTGTTGGTAGTGAATCACGTTAGAAATTACGATCGAAATTTTATCCATCGAAAGAGGCTTTTCGATAAAATCCCAGGCGCCGAGCTTAGTTGCTTTGACCGCAGTCTCGATGGTGCCGTGACCTGAAATCATCACAAATTCCATATTTGGAAATTGTTTTTTGGCTGTGGTTAAAACTTCAATTCCGTCTAAACTTCCTGGCATCCAAATATCTAAAAAAACGATGTCAGGTTGATGCTCTTGCATCGCCTTGATTCCAGACTCACCATCGCTTGCAGAAAAAACGGTGTGTCCTTCGTCTCGCAAGGTCGCTGATAAAACTTCACGGATGGGGGACTCGTCATCGACGATTAATACTTTAGCGGTTTTGATGGCTTCATTCACAGACCAACTCCAAATCTCAAATTTACAACGAAGTTGCTGATTATATGAGGGATTATGAAGGTCTCCAAGCTCCGACTTCATTGACAGGGAGTTCTATGAGCATCTTAGTTCCCAATTGTTGCATCTTGGTCACACCCTGAGCATCTGTAACCTCGAACTCATTAGGCAGTGCGCGAATAAAGCCGCTATGATCTTCGATAATTCGCTTAACAATGGAAAGTCCCAGACCGGTTCCGCCCTCTTTGGTACTGTAATAGGGCTCAAAAACCCGAGAACGTAGCCCTTGCGGAATACCCACCCCCGTATCTGTCACGGTGAGTCTTAGGATCTTAAGGTCAGGATCGTATTTCGACTGAATTCCGACTTTTTTAATTTTTTCAGTCAAAACAGCAGAAATGGCGTTATCGATCAGATTCACTAAAACCCGACTGATTTGGTCTGGATCAAATTTGAAATCTGGCAAATTGCCATCACGATCAAATATCAACTCCACTTGTGGGTGAGACTGCCTGAAAATTGCCAAAGCATCATCCACCACTTTATTCAATGAACCCAAAACTGGCTTTGCCTGAGGCAATCTTGCGAAATTTGAAAACTCGTTGACCAGATTTTTCAAATCTTCAGTCTGGCGAATGATCATTCTGGTGCATTCGCCAAAAGCTGGATCCGTAATAGACTCACCAAACTTACGCTGCAATCGTTCAGCCGAAAGCTTAATTGGAGTCAGTGGATTTTTAATTTCGTGTGCGATTCGACGAGCCACTTCGGTCCACGCAGCTGCCCGCTGGGCGCTTACGATCGGAGTCATATCATCGAACACTAAAATCTTACCAATCTCGAATCCTTTTTCGTTTTTCAAAATCGACAAGGTGATCTGCAAAGGCACTGATTCACCTTGCACATTGATTTTGATCTCTTTTTGCACGCTTTCGATCTTGTGATCAGCCATGGTCTTGAGCAGCTCTGAAAATGTCCTGAAATACTCTAAGGTCAAAAGCTCTTTCACATTGCGGCCGACGAAATGATTGGGATCCAACTTCAACAAGGCACCAGCTCGACGATTCATGGTCGTCACAATCCCCATGCGATCTACGGAAATGACTCCGGCGCTAACGTTACCTAACACGACCTCAACATATCTGGTGTGCTGATCCAAATTTGCCAAAGTTTCCTTTAAATTCTCATTGGCAGATTTTACTTCTCGCTCAGAATTGGAAAGATTCACGGTCATCAAATTAAAACTATCCACGAGACTTGTGATTTCCTCGCTTCCCGAACGAACTTGCACCGGAGTGTAATCTCCACCTGCAATTCGTTTCGTCGCACGGCCTAGTTGCACTAGCGGCACCGCCAGCTGCTTGGCCAAGTGAAAGCCAAACCAAGTTGCGGCCAATAAAATCACCAAGGTCATCAAAAATAAGATAATCAAGTAAATCGACTTCAGTGGATATTCCAGTGGATTGATGTCTCGAAATTCTTCATAGGCGGAAGAAATATCATTCATTTTCGAGATCAACGACAGCGGCACAAAGCTCGAGACCACGATGGCGCCCCGATCACTGCCCTCTTTCACCGGAACAATAACCCGAACTAAGTTTCCTTCACCAAATTGGTGAATCGTACTGGCATCGACCTGGGACTTGATTCCCTTTTGCAAAAACTCGAGCGAGACTGGCGGAATCAAAGGAATGGTTTCGTCGTCAGAAATCAAAACTTCACGCTGTCCGAACAGCGAAGGATAATATTCAAGCGCATCGATGGCGTAAATATGACGATAGTATTTCAAATCACTTTTAATTTTTGCCTGACCGCCTTCGACCCGAATTTGCGAAGCGATCTGATGGGCAAAGTGATAATTTCTTTTCTTAGCATTAAAGTAATAGGCGTTCGTCACTTCGAGGGAGCTCTTCAGAACTCCGGCCATTTTAACCGAAAACCATTTGTCAAAACTGGAATTAATATAAAAAACAGAGGTGATGAAAATCAAAACAGTTGGAACAGTCGAAAAGGCAACAAAGGCCGCAACTAGCTTGGCTTTAAGGCTGGAGCCAAAAACTTTTCCTTTTCTTTCAACGAATACTTTGACGACATTTCTGAAAATCAAAAAGACTAAAAGAAGCAGTAGAATGATATTAAAGTTCACCAAACCGAAGAAGAATATCGAGTGAACAAAGGGCAAGGTTTGGCTGATCGAGAAGAGCTTAACTTCGAACCAAGTTAACAAAACAAATAGGACGGCGATCAAAAAGATCGCAATGATTTCACGTTTTCGCTTTTTAGTTTCTTGCTTTCCACCAGAAATGGGGATTTCGTCGTTTTCGAAAAATTCTTTATCCACCGAGTACGGAGTCGTACTTTGTTCGGCAGAATTGGGTTGCGAATTTTCGGGCTCTCGATTTTTCATATCTTATGGATACTACCGAGAGCTCCGAAACAGAGGCAAACAATTACATTACTTTAGCTTATTTTCTTAGATCCGCCAGAAGGCCAATCATGTCCAAAGTCACCTGAGCGGCCTCGGCACCTTTGTTTCCATGTTTACCACCAGTTCGGTCCATTGCCTGCTCGTCATTTTCAGTGGTCAAAACACCAAATCCGATTGGTTTTTTGTATTCGATCATTAAAGCTGTGATGCCACGTTCTACGCTACTGCATACATAGTCATAATGCGAAGTTTCGCCACGAATGACTGCGCCCAAAGCCACAACACCGTCACAACCACGATCCAAAAGCGCCTGAACTGCTATTGGAATTTCGATAGCGCCAGGTACTCGAACCGTTGAAATCTCGATCGGCTCTTCTGAAGCACCTTCAAGATATTGAAGAGCTCCCTCTTCTAACTTATCGGTGACATCGCTATTGAAGATGGATGTGACCACTCCGATGCGAATTTGCTTCGACTTTGCCGGCTTTGGAGTCGCCGATTTCGCTGCTGATTTCTTTGCTGGTTTTGCTGCTTTTTTCTGTGCTTTCGCCATTTTCATCCTCTTTCAATTGAACAACTTCAATAATTTCTAAATCAAAGGCCTTTAAGCCCACTCGCTTTTCAACCTTATTTGATAGCAAACGAATTTGGTGAGCGCCGGCCAAACGTAAAATTTGTGCGCCAACACCATAATCCCGTGAGTCCATCTCGGTCGCTTGTTGATCACCACAAAGCGCCTTGATTTCACTGACTAGATTTCGAGTTTTCACTTCAGACCTAAGTAACAACAACAAACCCGCGCCCTCGTCTGCGATGCGATCCATTGAATGTTTCAAGGAAGATTTTCCACCGGTTAACAAAGTGAATACATCTTTCGTGTAATTTTCAGTCTGAACGCGAACCATAGTTGGTTGGTCTTTATGAATCTCGCCCTTTTGCAAAAGCAAATGCTCAGTACCGTCTAACTTACTCTTAAACACTCGAGCCCGAAATCCACGATACTCGATTGGTAGCTCAACATTGATCAACTCTTCGACCAATACTTCACGAGACAAACGGTATTCGATCAAATCAACGATCGTTCCAATTTTGATATTGTGTTTTTGCGCGAACATTTTCAAATCTGGAACCCGAGCCATTGTTCCATCGGCATTCATAATTTCACAAATCACTGCTGCTGGGTTTAAACCCGCTAGCTTTGCTAAATCCACAGAACCTTCGGTGTGCCCAGCACGCTTCAAAACACCACCGTGTTGCGCTCGAATTGGAAAGATATGACCGGGCATATGAATGTCAGAAGCTTTCGCTTCGGGATTTGAAGCCACCTTGATTGTGTGAGCGCGATCCGCTGTGGAGATTCCCGTAGAAACACCCCAAGACGCTTCGATGCTCACTGTAAAAGCTGTCTTGTTCGGCGAAAAATTTTGATCATCACGAACCATTTGCGGCAATTGAAGTCTTTCAATTTGCTGCGGAGCCAAGGCCAAACAAACCAAACCGCGAGCCTCGACCGCCATAAAGTTAATCATGCTGGCCGTAACATGGTCAGCGGCCAACACAAGATCCCCTTCGTTTTCACGATCTTCGTCATCCACCAAAAGAACCATTTTTCCCATTCGGATATCTTCGATAAGTTCTTCGGTCGTGTTAAAGCCTTCTTGTTTTTTCATGTTGAAACTTCCTTTGTCTGTGCTGACAAACTACTTTTAAAAAACTCTAAATTAAAATTTTGCTCCAGCATCTGCCGCATGGCTTTGGCCATGTAGTCAGGCTCGACGTTTATTTTGCTGCCAACTTTAAGTAATCCCAGATTGGTGCGCTTTAAAGTTTCAGGAATTAAACAAACGCTCAAAATCGAGCTTTGTACTTGGTTAACCGTAAGACTGACTCCATTAAGGGTTATAGATCCTTTTTTCCAGATAAAAGGCGCAACTGTTTCCGCGACTTTTACATCCAAAAACCATCCCTCTTCGTTTCCTTCAGAGCGAACCACTTCACCAAGGCTATCCACATGGCCGGTGACGAAATGACCGTGGATGCGATCGCCAAATCTTAAAGATCTTTCCAAATTGAGCATTTTACCAACCAATGATCGGATCGAACCAGTCGAACTGACGTCCCACTTCAACACTTGCAAAGTTTCAAACCCCAGGGCAAACACCACGGTTTCCTGGTCGAAGGTTTCCACGGTTAAACAAACACCGTCAGTGGAGATGCTATCGCCGCCCTTGATGTCATTGAATTCACTTGGTTTTTTTACAACTATCCGTAAAGATCGAAGGTTCGACTCCACGCCACTTTGATCCAAACTTGAATTAGATAAATGAGCACTTAAAATAGGCTGAACAGCTTCGACTATGCCTGAAAACATGATGCGTGCTTGTAACATTTGACCCTCGCATTCGCAAGAGGCAGGGTTGCCCTCTTTTAGGAGGATTTTGTGAAATCAAATACAACTGCAAACGAGACCAAAATTGACGGGCTGTACAAACACTACAAAGGCAAAATGTATAAGGTTCATGGGATTGTCCGCCACAGCGAGACCCTTGAGGAGCTAGTGCACTATGAAGCTCTTTACGAAAATGACCATGGAAAAATGTGGGTCCGTCCTAAAGAAATGTTTTTTGAAAATGTCACGATTAACGGCGTAACCCAGCCACGCTTTCAAAAACAGTAGCTTTCGCTTTTCATTTAATGACTTTTTGCCTTTTTGAATTCGGGGACTAAACCCCATTGAGCTCGATATTTTTTACAAATCCCATCAGAGTCTTCAATATCTTCAACTCCTAGGCCTTTAAGTTTTTTAGAAGTCACAACAATTGGCTCAGCCAGATGACCGTTACATTTTTTTCCGTGAAATGCTCGCCAGAGTTCATCGGCCAGCTGCCAACCTTGCTCAATCAATGGCTCGGCCACCGTCATGACCTGCTGTGAGCCTCCGCCGCGAATGCGACTGATTGCAATCTTAGATCCATCGCCCGCAGAAATGTTCACAATATCAGTCCTCTTCAATTTATTTAACGGAAAATTCATATGATCAAAATAAACATCATTTATCGCAAGCGTATGAGTCCACTTTTTTCCATATTTTTTATTAAATTGCTCCACCAGAATGGGAATATCTTTGCCAGAAGAAGAGATCGAAACGTTTTCAATTCCAAGCAACTCACAGGTTTTACAATTCGATATTATTTCAGCCATTTTTTTTGCTTTAGATTCAGCAATTGAAAATCGCGAGTCAGACAATATCAAAACGCCTGGATTTTTTGATCCAAATTGACTTACGCTTTGTGCGGCCAAAGTTGCCACGACCATTGGGTCTGTTGTAATATTCGAAAACAAATATTGCGACGGGCCCGGCTTAGCGTTCGCATGCCAACCAATTAAAACTGTCTGTACACCTTTATGGTCTTCAATGAGCTCACTGTGATCAGTAGCTTCAAATCCGCCAAAAACAATTCCGTCGACTTTTTTTTCTAAAAACTGATTCAGGGCTCTCTTTAAAACAATCGCATCGCCTTGTCCGTCAACAGTTTCAACAGACCAACCCAACTCTCGGGTTGCTGCTTGAAAAGACTGCATGACTCGCTGAACTCCGCCATTACGCAAATCTGAAGCTAAAAAAACAATTTTTCTTTCTTTGGATTCAACAGAAGACTGATTTGCGAAAGAAGAATCGAAACCAAAAATAAAAAAACAAAAAACCAAAACAAATCTTAACATCGAAATAGCATAAGCCCACCATTTACGGTGGGCCACTATTTAACTGTTAAAATTATGTTAACCTTACTTCAGTTTAGCCTGACTTACGGCCTGAACCTTAGTGACCGGCTGAATCAGCTTACGAACATACACCCGAGCACCTGGTAAAATTTTAGTTCCGTTTGGATCTTGCTCGATCACTCGAGCTTGTGAAAAAGTATTTCCAACGATTTCAACTTGAGCCACTGCGATTGGCTTCTTTGAGGATTTCATCGAACCCATCAACGTCGATTCACAGGCCTGACCTTCCCAATCATACCAAACGTTGTAGATTTCTAAAACATCGCCTTCTTGCAATCCTGCATCTGATGAATTTCCCGCATTGATCAAGATCGCTTTGTCACAATTTTTTAAAACCATTGCGTACCAAGGCTCAGCTTGATTCCACTGCTGTTTTAAATCTTCAACTCCGTTGACCATCGCTTTTTGTACGACCTGAGCAAGATCTGATTTAAAGTAAGCCGAAGGGCCCACTGAAAATCCACCCAAATCGATTTTGAAATTAACCGAAGTCTCGTAGCGATTGGCCTTCGAAGTTGTCGCCGCAATGTTATGTCCTGGGATCAGCGGATCGTTTACTTCCATCCCCATGGTTAACACTGCTTTTTTAATTTCTGTTCCCAATTGCAAATTACCATATTGAGGAATTCCTATGGTCAATCCACCTGCAGTGGTCAATTCGAAATTGATCACTTTTCCACTGACGATTCCTTGAGGCATGTGAATCATACAAGCTGCATCTTGCGACATTTGAAATGGTGCAAAACCTTGAACGTCCTCACACTGATTGAAGGCATCTTTTTCTTTTTGAGTCATTTGCGACGGATCTAAAATCCCACCCGACATTGTCGAAGTCGAAAAAGATTTCGTCTTTCTTAAGACATCATACATCTGAGCATTGGCTGCATATTTAAAGTCAAAGCTTCCACCATTAGGCAGTGGCATGACGGGCGCACCGATTTGCCCCATTTGGACTCGACGCCGAAGCTCACGGACTTCGGTCGTGGGATTTTGACATTGCTGATTTCCCATCATTAAGAAAGCCATCGACAACAAGACTGAACTTTGTGCGAGTTTTTTAACTTGGTACTTCATAACACCCCTCTTACGGTTACAAACCAGACGAGACTGGACACGACCTTTATCGGTGATTCTTGACCTCAGTTTAGTCGAGGAATGAAAATCTTGCCTAAGGTCCGGTCTAGTTTTGCCAACCCCTTAAGAGATCGAAGCTATTTGTTATGGTTGATCAATTTGAGTCAAAAAAAAGTCAGACAAGTCCCTAAAAAGACTTAGGTCCAGGCGAAAAAGCATATTTTAAATATATTTCGAATGATCACAAGGTCGACAAAAGATCTCGGGTTACTTTCATTAGAGCTTCACTGTTGATGCGAACGACACTAATCTGAAAACAATTTAAATTAACGTTTATGATGGCGATAGTACAAATCCCATGAGTCTATTAAAGACTGATCTTTGAATTGGCAGAAATCAAATGCCTGATTTTTTTTGCTTTTTAAAATGATATTTAACCCGCCTGCGTCTTTACAAAATCGAGAAGCCGGATGACCTAACAGACCGTTCTGCGGCGGACTATCTTTAATTTTTTCAGTTAACGATTTTAATGCTAAGCAATCTATTTTTTTCAAACAGTCAGCAGAGACGTGGATACTTTCCTGCATTTCGATATGAAAAACTTCTTTTTGATTGGAAAAATCTTCTGCAAAAACTATTTGTGCCAATAGAAGTAGAGACAAAAATACTTTTAACGAAGCCATACAAACGATCTTTCCTTAAGCATCGTGCTCTTGATCAGCTCCTTGGCATCCATCCAGCCATCACGATTTTCATTTTGCCATCTTTGTCCCCAAGAATTATGGACCTTGAACGCATCTTTGCACTTATTATTTCTATCACACATTTTAGAGTAACCACTGATGATAAATGAATGGGCTGAATTGCAATCATCTGCCTTTGCCGGCAACGGATCCTCAAAACATACGGCGTCCGCGATAATTGGGGTTCCATTGGCCAATATTTTTTTTGCTTTTTCTAAAAATTTCTCTGGAGTGGCCACCACCCCCTCACCCTCACCTGGCCAAGTAGTCATATTGAATTCAGGCACAGGAATTCTTTCATTTGGATCTTTGACACATTTTTGGGGAATCAAAAGCTTGTGTAGAAATTTTCCGTAATTTGGCTCCATCAATTTGTTGCGAATATCCTGAATGGATCCTAGGCCTGGAAAGGTTTCCCGAATCTCTCGAGCAAAGCAGTCAATGCAAAAATTAGCCTCGGTTTTCATTTGCTTGAATTTTTTTGCTAAATTTTCTGCGTCTTTATTGGCTTGATCAATGGTTTTAGCAGTGACGCTCAATTCGGATTCGAAAGGGGCACAACTTTCGCGGCCAACAGAATACGAATTGTTGTAAAGATTTTTAATTGCTTCGGACGAATACCCGCTAATGTAGATTTTCACATTGAGCTCAGTGTCAGGCCCCTTACTTGGATCATCGGGTCTTAGGCCATAACTTGCCAAATCCAAAGTTGAGACTTGCTCTGATTGCATTAAGCTGGAGCAGTCTAACTTTTTTTGTTTACAGTTTATAAAATCAATTGCTGAAGCCGCTGCAAAAGTTCCACAAAGCCCAAAGCCGTCTTGGGATCTAATTGGTGGCATGTTGGGAACTTCAATTTTTTCGACATGATTGTAATTTAGTTGGATCGTTTCAAACGCATAACCCAAGGCCATTTCAGAAAACAAAAAAGAAACAAGGCTGATGGCAGCTATAGAAAAAGATTTGCTCATACTACCAGTTTGGCAAACTCTGCTGGGAATTTGCAGGTCCAGCAGAGTTTAACAAGACAAAAGTGACGGTCAGTTCTTAATGCTCAAACCTTTGTCGCCAGCTTCTACTTTTATATGATCGCCGGACTTAAATTTACCAGAGATCATTTCTTTAGACAGAGGATTCAAAAGATCGCTTTGGATGACTCGCTTCAATGGTCTTGCACCATAAATTGGATCATAGCCACGTTTTGCCAACCAATCGACCGCAGAGCTTGAAAACTCGATGGTCATTCGTTTGTTTTTCAATCGCTCTTCAACTGCTTTCAATTGCACTTTCACAATGCCCGCAATTTGAGACTCGCCCAAGGCGTTGAAAATAATAGTTTCGTCGATTCGATTTAAAAACTCGGGCCTGAAATGAGCCTTTAAAGCTTCAGTCACTGCCCCTTCGCGGTCTTTAGCTGTCATTTTAGGATCTAAGATCGATTGAGAGCCCACATTTGAAGTCATGATCAAAACCGTGTTTTTAAAATCCACGGTGCGACCTTGGCTATCGGTCAAACGACCTTCATCTAATACCTGAAGCAATATATTGAAAACATCCGGGTGAGCTTTTTCAATCTCGTCTAACAAAACCACGCTGTAGGGTTTACGTCTGACGGCCTCAGTGAGCTGACCGCCCTCTTCGTAGCCAACATATCCCGGAGGCGCCCCAACCAGTCTCGAAACTGAATGTTTCTCCATGTACTCACTCATATCAATGCGGACAATTGCTTGCTCGTCATCAAACAAAAATTCAGCCACAGCCTTGACCGTTTCAGTTTTACCAACTCCAGTTGGTCCCAAAAAGATAAAGGTTCCAATTGGTCGATTTGGATCTGAAATCTCGGCCCGAGCTCGGCGAATCGCATCGCTCACGATGGTCAATGCGTGATCTTGT
This sequence comes from uncultured Bdellovibrio sp., assembly GCA_964505225.1. Classification (GTDB taxonomy): domain Bacteria; phylum Bdellovibrionota; class Bdellovibrionia; order Bdellovibrionales; family Bdellovibrionaceae; genus 21-14-0-10-47-8. Next base: position 15,673 of record CAZDHC010000028.1, read on the forward strand.
CCAACCACTCGTTGCCCCAAGGTACTTTCCATCTGCAAAAGTTTTTGAGTGTCGCTTTCCATCATTTTTTGAACAGGCACTCCTGTCCACTTCGCTACGACCTCTGCAACGTCCTCGGGACCCACTTCTTCTTTCAACATTCGATTTTCATCTTTGTTTTCTTTTGAAACTTCGATTTTGTCAGAAAACTGTTTTAGCTTCTTTTCAAGTTCAGGAAGTTTGCCATACTTCAACTCTGCAGCTTTTCCCAAGTCCGCATTGCGCTCGGCTTTGGCGATTTCATTTTTGATGTTCTCGATGGACTCTTTGGTCTTTTTAATTTGATCGATGCCACCTTTTTCAAATTCCCATTGCTCTCGCAAAAGTTGATTTTTGGCCTGAAGCTCTTTGATTTCGGTGTCAATTTTGCCAAGGCGATCTTTTGAAGCCTCGTCTTTTTCTTTTTTCATGGCTTCTTTTTCAACTCGAAGCTGCATCAACATTCTTTCAATCTGATCGATTTCTTCGGGCACACTGCCAATTTCAATCGACATTTTAGATGCCGCTTCGTCGATCAAATCAATCGCCTTATCAGGCAAAAATCTGGAAGTGATATATCGGTGTGACAACTTCACGGCCGCAATCAAGGCGGAATCGGTAATACGAACCCCATGGTGAACTTCGTATTTTTCTTTTAAACCGCGAAGAATCGTGATCGCATCTTCGACCGAAGGTTCATCGACTAATACAGTCTGAAAGCGTCGCTCAAGTGCCGCGTCTTTTTCGATGTATTTGCGATATTCATCCAACGTCGTAGCGCCAATACAGCGAAGTTCACCACGAGCCAAAGCCGGTTTTAATAATTGGCCTGCGTCCATTGCTCCGTCAGTTTTTCCGGCGCCCACCAAGGTGTGCAACTCATCAATAAATAAAATGATTTCGCCGTTGCTGGAAGAGACTTCTTTGATGACCGCTTTTAATCTGTCCTCGAACTCTCCACGATATTTGGCTCCAGCGACCAAGGCTCCCATATCCAGGGCCATTAGTTTTTTGCCAATGAGACTTTCAGGCACGTCTTGCTTTAAAATCCGAACGGCCAAACCTTCGGCAATGGCGGTTTTGCCAACGCCCGGCTCACCAATCAAAACAGGATTGTTTTTTGTTCGTCGAGACAAAACTTGAATCACCCGACGAATTTCTTCATCTCGACCGACGACGGGATCTAACTTCCCCTCACCAGCCAAAGCCGTTAGGTCGCGAGCATATTTATTTAAAATTTCCATTTTGTTTTCTGGCTCGTCGTCTGTCACTTTTTGAGACCCTCTTAATTCTTTTAAAGACTTCTCTATTATATTAAGTTGAATTCCATTTTTCTTAAAGAGCTGGGTCAACTCTGAATCACCGACCTTGAACATCGATATCAAAAAATGCTCGGTCGAAATATAAGCATCACCCATCTGAGCAGCTTCGGTCTCGGCTCCTGAATAAACTTTGACCAGTCTTTGGGAAGCCTGAACCTTGGTGTTGCCACCGGTCACTTTGGGGAACTTCTCCATTTTAGAGTCAAGGTCCACCATTAAGGCTTTAGAGGATGCCCCAGCCTTTTCCAGCAAGCGGGGCACTATTCCCTCGGACTGCTGTAGAAGAACTGACAACAAGTGTTCAGGCTCAACAGAGGGGTTTCCTCGTCGCTCACTGCTTTGAGCTGCTGCCTGCATTGCTTCCTGACTTTTCCTTGTCATTTTTTCGATATCATTCATATATCACCCTGTGATAAGCATGGGCTCGAATATGGAAAAGTCAAGAATCAGCCCTGGACCAAGTAAGCGCACCCCAAAACGAATTCGAACCAGCATTCGTTTGGATGCAGTACATCCAACTGACTACCTTAAATATGATTTCAGGTTTTCCTGTGAAGACTGCACCCATTTTAATCGAACCGAGGAAACTTGCACTTTAGGTTACGAATCCAAATGGCACCGCAAAGATTATCAAAAAAGTACTTTTGAACTAAATGGCAAAATGGCCTTATGCCGTTTTCTAGAAATTGACTAAGTCCTAGTTTTTCGTCTTGCCCAGAATTTGCGCTAATTTAATTTCGCCACTACTATATAAACATCATCTGGGGGGCCATCGATGTCTGAACCATAACATATATTAATAATAGATGATGAGCCTGACATTTTAGAGATCCTGGAAAGTCAGTTTAGGCTTTTCGACTTTAAAGTAACCACCATGAACAGCGCCCACAACGCGCTAACTTTGATTTCTGAAACCTTAGCTAATGGAAACTGGTTCGATGCCATTTTATCAGACTTTAATATGCCTAGAATGAACGGATTAGAACTTTTAATGGAAATCCGCGACCTTAAAATCGAAATCCCTTTTGTCTTCCTGACTGGTTTTGCGGACAAAGAAAAAGTCATCCAGGCCATGCGCTTAGGTGCTATGGATTTTTTAGAAAAGCCTTGCCCAGACAATTTGCTAATTGAAACAGTCACCAAAGCTGCCAACTTGGGACGCGCCATGAAGACTCTTGAATTTGAAATTCGAAAAAGTCTTCATCTAGACGGAGTTACTTCAGAGAGAGGCGCCGAAATTTTAGAGGCAGCTCGTGCTATTCAACGAATCAAGGGCGTCACCAAAACTTATTTCGACAAAAAAGATTAGAGGTCTTTTTGCTCTAGTTCTTTTTTCAATGTGACAGATTATTTTTTCAACAAATGAAAAACTAAAATTTTTCTTCCAACAAGTTTGTCGAACTTTTATTCCAAATTTCATTATCGAACGTGATTTTTTTTCAACACGACCAAACTGCGTCGATTTGTTGACTCGGTAAGAGGCAATTATTACCAGGTTTTGGTTAATGTCACCTGACTGAAAGTCTTGAAACCAATTCCTAAGGCTTGAATTCCTAGATCTGGCCTTAGTCTAAATCTTAATAATTCAGGCCATTTTCAGACTGAAGTCCTGTCAATTCCTTATCCCAACCGTCGATTAGTCATATGTCAGCAATCGATTCTGCCAAAGCAACTTAACAAGTAACTTTGCATAGACGCTTCGCAAGACAAGAAGGTTGACGAAACATTGAACTTAAAAAGAGGCGCTGAAGGATCAGCGGCTTTAAAAAAAAGGAGGATCACGGATGACGAAAAAATAAAAAATTTTTAGGCCGTAGAAAACGAGTCCGCTGAAAAGCGAGGCCAAGACTCAAAAAATTTTAAGCGTTTTTGAAACGCTAGGCTCGGAAGCCGCTCAATAAGAGAACAACACACAAGGAAGGTAAATTTTATGAAGTATAAAAAATAATTAATTAACGGAGGATACTACAATGGGAATGAGAGTAACTACAAACTTAGCCGCAATCAATGCACAACGAAACTTGGTTGGAAGTCAGCGTTCAATTGGTAAATCAATGGCGCAATTGGCTTCAGGTTCACGAATCAACATCGCGGCGGACGACGCTGCTGGTTTGGCGATCAGTGAAAGATTGAAAGCTGGTATCAGATCTGCTCGACAAGCGAATCGAAATGCGAACGACGGTATCTCAATGGTTCAAACTGCTGAAGGTGGCTTGAATGAAGTCGGAAATATCGTAACTCGTCTTCGTGAATTGGGAATCCAAGCTGCTTCTGACACTGTTGGTTCAGTGGAGCGCGGATTTGTGGATAAAGAGGTTCAGCAGTTGAAGTCTGAGATTCAGCGTATTTCAACTGCGACAAAATGGGGAAAAACTAATCTATTAGATGGTTCAACTCCTTCCTTTGATTTCCAGGTTGGTTTGTACAACAACGCAGAAGAAGATCGAATCAGCTTTAATTCTGGAGAAAACAACGCTCAGTTGGATTCACTAGGACTAGCTGGATTAGATTACACTTCTAAAGAAGGCGCTCAGATGGCTTTAACTCAACTTGATGATGCTCAAAACAACATCAATGGAATGAGAGCAAATCTGGGAGCCCTACAGAACCGATTGACTTCAACTGTTGATAACTTGGGAGTATTAGAAGAGAACATGTCTGCAGCTAACTCACGAATTCGTGATACTGACGTTGCGGCAGCTTCTTCTGAAATGACAAGAAACAACATCTTGCTTCAAGCTGGTACTGCGACTTTGTCACAGGCGAATCAGGTCAATCAGTTAGCACTTAAGCTAATTGGCTAATCTGTTCACTAAAAGTTAAGAATCCAAAAAGCCCTGGCCTTAAAGAAGCCGGGGCTTTTTATTTCCCCCAGGCTGGTCTTTGCTTTCTTTCAGAAAGTGTCGAATTTTTAATAGACAGTATTTACCAAGGTCTAGGTCCTGAAAAAAAGTTGATCACTTTCAGTCAAAAAAACTTAATAATTTCAATACCTTGCCTAAAGACTTATAGACCTAAATCCGATAGACTAGTTGTAAGTCACATCTATTTAGGAGGCTTGTATGAAAAACGCAGCTGCAAAAAATATTACGACATCACTTCGCTGGGCAACTTTAGCAATCACGACTTTAGCATTGGTCGGATGCTCGAAGGGCTTTCAGCAATCTTCCGACAGCTCATCCGATGGCAATATTATCCAAGGCGATCCATGGACAACTCCGGGGGCACCAACCAATGGTTGGGAAAAGGTAGAGTTCAACGGCTATCAAGCTGGTGGAGCCACCAACAACTCTCTGGTCATCTATATAGATAAAGCCCATCAATCTTTGCTTTTCGTTTTGCCAATTCCAATGATCATTCCGATTGTCGCACCGATTGAAATTCCTGATCTTCCTGGGGCTTATTTGACAACCTATACCGACGCCAATACAGGCAACCAATCTATGGCTGTTAGTATTCCTTTGGGATACATAGTCAAAGGTGGGGTATTTATGCCCAACCAAAAGCTACCAAGTGGCGATCCCCTACCATTTGTACCGGCCGGCGAGCTTCCAGGATTTGCTGTTCAATTTCCTCAAATGCCCGACTACCGTTTGCACCTCTACATAGGGGTTAATGTTGCAGCAATTTTCGCAGAGCTTCCTGATGTTGGCCTACCAATTGGCTTTCTTTACCCTGTTAAAAACCAGGCAAAGACCAAAGTCGTTGGCGCAATTGGCTACGTTATGCCTAAGAATTCATTCGCAGGTGGAATGTATTTGGCAGCCCAGTTGCCGCCAGAGTTGGCTCGAGTAATTGATGACTTGATTCGTTGGTAATCATCAACAAAGTGATTTACAGACTCCCTAAATTGCCGTTAACCTCTTGAGGTATTCAACGAACAATTAGGGAGTTTTCATTTATGGCTAAAAAGAAAAAAGCTGCGAAACCTGTAAAAAAAGCAGCTAAAAAAGTAACTAAAAAACCTGCTGCAAAATCTGCTTCAAAGAAAGCAACTGCAAAGAAAGCTGCTCCTAAAAAAGCCGCTAAACCTGCAAAAAAAGCGGCTCCTAAAAAAGCTCCAGCTCCAAAAGCTAAAAAAGCAATCGCTGCAGCTGCAGCCGTTGAGACTTTTGAACATGAGCCTTTGATGGATGAATTGGATGAGTTTGGTGATGAAATGGGTGCTGCTGAAGATTTAGAATCTGAAGGCACAGCTGCTAAAACTGATGGTTGGGAAGAAGCTGAAGAGCAAGAAGACGAACCGTTTGAAAAAATCGAAGACGACGAAGATGACGACACAGAAGATGACGACATGGA
>CAZDHC010000028.1:21321-29958 GCA_964505225.1 uncultured Bdellovibrio sp.
GATGACGAAGGTTACTTCTAATTCCTAGTTCACAACTAGAAATAAAAAAACCCCAGCTACAAACTGGGGTTTTTTATTTTTGACTTAAGATTTCAGCTTAATTGCAAGTCGAACGGTACATCACTCCATTCACAAACAAAGTCGATGAGAACCTTGGTCCATCTAACAAAATCGACAACGCCTTCTTGCTTACTGCGTCTTCAAATCTCAAACTGACTACTTCTTGAACCATCAATTGCCCAGCCGGAATCACTTGCGCAACTCCTTTAACTTCAGAAATATCAACATCCGCTCCATAATTTAAAAAAACAGAAGCGGCTGCGGAACCATCATTTCTAATATCAACAGTTCCACGACCAGAAAATTGAATTTTTCCAACAGCCTCTGAATCGGCTACACATACAAATTTTCTGAGCTCAGCTTGCGCACTTAGGGAACTTAAAATTGCGAACATTAAAATAATTTTTTTCATCTTTTGCTCCTGTTTTTTATTTCAAAGGTTTCGTGTGGACTGCGAATTTTTCGAACTCACCGTATTCGTGAAGTTTGTTGTACAAAGTCTTAATGGTAATACCCAAAGCATTTGCGGCCTGAGTTTTATTTCCATCAAAATGCACAAGTGCTTTTAAAATATATCGTCTTTCCAATTCACCCAAAGTGATTGTTGGATCATACTCTGCCGTTTCATCTCGACGCTCTGGAGTGCGAATGTTTTCAGGAACATCGTTCATCATGATGGTGTGACCTTCACACAAAATCTGCAAACGTTCACAAACGTTTTGCAACTCACGAATATTTCCTGGCCATTCGTAATTGGTCATTGCTGTCATGGCGTCATCGTCCATTTGGCGACCACGATTTAAATAGGCATGAGAGTTTGAAGACAAAAAGTGATTGATCAATGCTGGGATGTCTTCTTTACGTCTTCGCAAAGGTGGAACCGAAGCCACGATCGTATTGATACGATAGAAAAGGTCTTCACGGAAATTTCCAATTTGAACTTCTTTTTCAAGATCGCGATTGGTAGCGCAAATCAATCGGATGTCCACTTTGATTGGATCTTTTCCGCCGACGCGATAGATTTCACCTTCTTGAATAAAACGAAGAAGCTTGGCTTGAATCGCCGGAGACAATTCACCGATTTCATCTAAAAACAAAGTTCCGCCGCTTGCAGCTTCGGCCAAGCCCATTTTCTTTTGGTAAGCTCCAGTAAAAGAGCCTTTTTCATGACCAAACAATTCGCTCTCTAATAAAGTCTCGCGAAGTGCTCCACAGTTGATTGCGACGAAAGGCTTGTTTTTACGTCCAGACTTTTCATGGATCGTGTGCGCGATCAACTCTTTACCTGTTCCAGATTCTCCTAAAACCAAGATGTTAGCGTTCGAAGCGGCAACCCGCTCGATCATCTTCATCAATTGAACCATCACATCGGACTTGTAGACGATGGTTTTTTCCTCGACAATTTTCTGTGTAGGGGTTTGCCAAATAATTTGGCGAGAGTTCTGACTTGCTGGCAATAAAGGAGCATTTGTATCGTTCGACATACGGTCCACCTTTCCTTTTCAGGATTAATTTTTGACCGTCCTAAAGCGTGCCCCCACGCCCTTTTCACTGTGTCCGCAGCTTTCACTGCTTTTACAGCCACCCGTCTTTTGCCGCTGTCTTTTTATGGACAACTGCGATCCCTCGTTCACGATCTCAGACGTTCGTTACGCGGTGCAATGTATGTCATTCCTACATGGTTAGCAAGAAAAATTTTGCAAAGCGTTGAAAATAATTTCAGGGAATGGAGCCAAAAATGAGCTCAGCCCACCTATTGCCCCCTTCAAAAAAGAGCTCGAAGCCCTCGAAAATAGAGCAACTTAGCCTATCTGAAATGATTTCTAAGTATCTAAAATTTATCGAAAATATACAATCTTGCTCGCCGCAAACTTTGCGCGCTTACCGATCCGACTTAAGCCAAGCCTTTCCCGGCACTTTGAGCGACCAGGTGAATTCTACCAAAGCCATTACAACCCTTAATTTCGGCCCTAATTTTGAGGACGATCTACTTAAAGGTGCCCGCAAGGCTCTTTTAAACTGGGGCAACCTGAGCCACGCGAGCCGAAACCGCAAGGCCGCCACCCTTAAATCTTTTTTTGGATATCTATTTAATGAAGGCCTGATCAACAAGGACCTGAGCTCTCAAATTTTATGCCCCAAGGTGCCCAAAAAGCTTCCGCACTTTATTTCTGTGGATGAAGTGATTTCGCTGCTTAAATCTTTTGACGAGGAAACCTCTTCGAACAACCAAGAACAAAAATTAGAAAAACTTTTGTTCTTATTACTTTATGGCGCCGGCCTTCGAGTATCAGAAGCTTGTGCATTAGAGTGGACCAAAATGGATACGAACCAACGAGTCTTAAGAATTTTAGGAAAAGGTAACAAAGAAAGATTGGTCGCCATCCCAAAAAATGTTGCCGATCTTTTAAAGGATCTTAAATTCTCTAGTGATCTTTCAGACCAACGCTTTATCTGGGGGCGAGAGCCGCTCAACACTAGAAAGGCCTATGAGTGGATTCGCACTCGCGGTGCTAAGGCTGGATTGCTTAGACCCATTCACCCACATACCTTAAGACACAGTTTCGCGACCCACCTTTTGGCCAGCGGAGCTAATCTTAGGACCCTGCAAGAGCTGCTAGGACACGAAAGCTTGCAAGCAACAGAGAAATACACTCATTTAAGCGTGGATCAACTGGCTCGGACCTTAGAGACATTCCACCCATTTGGCGACAAACAGAAAAAGAAGTAGACAATCTATGTCTCAAGTTGACTCGACCAATTTGAGAATATTCAAAGCCTAGCAATGTACAGTCAAGTTGGCTCAGGCAAATGCCGAATTAGATAAGGTACTGATATAATAGAAATTTATATGAAACTAAGGAGAGTTGTAATGAACTCTAGTCGATTGAACTCAATTAATTTGCTCGCGACGACATTGATCGTTTTTATTTTTCACTTCGCTGCCCAAGCTCAAGATGCCTCGGGCATTATGATGGTGGTGAAAGGTGATATTAAGGTCACGGCTAAAGATGGAAAAACAGAGCCTGCAAAAGTTGGAAAAAAAGTTGTACAAGGTGATTCAATTTTAGCGGGGGCAGATTCCAGAGCTAAAATCGTGATGTCAGATAAGAACGTCATCAATATTTCACCCGATTCAAAAATCGTTATCGAGAAATATGAAAACGATGGCAAAGACCGAAAGAACGTTGAGTTGAATGTCGTTTACGGTAAAGTTCGAGCCAGTGTAGAGCAAAAATATGATGGCGAAAAAAATACTTTCAATATTAAAACACCATCTGCAGTAGCCGGAGTTCGTGGAACAGATTTCATCACTGGATATAATCCGGGAACAAGAGTTTCCCAGATCATCACATTCTCGGGAACTGTCGCTGTGGGACAACCCGGTCCAAATGGCAGCATCCGAAATCCTGTATTCGTTCAGCCAGGTCAAATGACCGAAGCTGGCGCGGGAGCTCCGCCCGCTGCACCTAAGTCAGTGCCAAAAGAAGAGTTGAACAAAATGAACAGCGAATCAAAAGCTGACTTAGCGAACAACAAACAAGACCAAGGTCCGAAAGACTTAGCTAAAGACGACAAAAAAGAGAAGAAAGACGAAGAGAAAAAAGACGCCAAAAATGAAAACAATGGCGACAAAAAAGGTGAACCTAAAAACGACGATAAAAAAGAAGCAAAAAATGATGGCAAAAAAGAGCCCGTAAAAGATCCAACAGCAAACGCAGACGATAAAAAGCCTGAGCCGAAAGACAGCAAGTCCGCAGACAATCGTCCTGGCAATCCAGATCAACGGGGACCTGCGAATGATCCAAATGCGCCTCAGGGTGGATCACAAGCAAATGGTCCATTACCTCCCCGAGGTCCAGCGATGTTTGATCCATCAATGGATGGACCTGGTGGCAGCAGTGATTTAATGAAACCTCCTGCCGGCGCACCTTTATTTATGCCGCCGCCTCCTCCCATGCTGCCGCCTCCTCCGAATTCATTTATCAACGATGCCATTAGGAACAGCCAAAAGTCGCGTACGACTATTATTTTGAGTCCTCAATAATTGCAGCATATAATCGAAGCACAGATACTCAACTTGGGAGACAACTGTGCTTCGAACCACTATTTTTTCATGTCTACTTTTAGTTCCTAATTTTCTTTTCGCGCAAGGTAAGTTGGACACATCCAAACCTGTTCGAATTGATTATTCGTCTAGAGCTTGGAACAAAAATCCTAACGCAGTTGACTCCGCATCCATTATTTTACGAGATAGCAAATCCAAAAAAATAATCAAAGTTCAATTGACTGAAACGGATATGGATAGTGGTCAGTTTTTTGGGACCTATTCAGTTTCTTGGGGCGACAAAGAAGTGACTCCTGAACTTTATCTTGCTCCTCAGGAAATGATGAAGTCCGAAGAGCAAATGCGAAGAATTGAAGTGATGATTCAAGAAGGCACTTTGTTGCGAAAGCCTTATTTTCTAAGAGCACTAGGAAAGGGCTCGCAAGGGATCACCATGTTCGATACAGCTCAGCAGGCCACGGCTGCATTCGAGGCCTATCGAAAACTATTTGGGTCGGCTGGCGTTTCAAGATCAGCAATGGAAGCCCAACAATCTGCTTCGAAAATCGATGCAGAAAAGGCAAGACTTGCAGCTGTTAACAAACAACAGTCCGAGCGAGAAAAACTTGAGCAAGAAGAACGCGCCAAACAGGAAGAGCAAAAACGCAAACAATCTGAGCTTGATGAATCTGAAAAGGCTCGCCGAAAAGTTGAAGCTAATAAGTTTGCCGATAAAGCTATGGAGCTATATCGCAAAGAAAACTACCTTGAAGCCGGAAGAAACTTCGCTAAAGCCGTAGATTTAGATCCAAGCAATAACAACTTCTACTATCAATACGGAGTCACTTTACATCGTCTAGAAAAATTCAATCAGTCATTAGTAATTTTAAAATTGGCAACTGGTTCAGGAGTCAACCCTGCCGAGCGAGACTTTTTCATCGGTCTAAATCACCTAAAACTGAAAGAAAATGAAAATGCGCTAGTAGCATTTGATCGCGTTAAAAAAATGAACGACAAGGTCATGAGTCCGGCCGCGGCCTTTTACGAAGGTATTACTCACTATCAAATGGAAAACTATGAGCAGGCCAAATCCAGCTTTGAATATGTCCTGGACAGATCCGAAGATCCAGCATTGGACAAACAAGCTGAGACTTATATCGAACAGATCGCAAACGTCATGGCTTTTAAAAAAGAACAATCTAAAAAATTCATCTTCACCTTAAACGGTGGCTTGATGTACGACTCAAATATCTTGTCGGTTTCCAATTCCACAATTGATGCGGGAACACCCACAGAACTTGCAGGATATCGATGGACCTACAGTGGTTCGGTTGAATATCGACCTATTTACAATATCACTCACGAATTTTCGACCGTCCTTGCCATCAGTGATATGTATTCAACAAATAAAAATTTCGCTGCCGAGACCAGCTTTCAAAATACCGACCCCTTGGTCATCGATTTAACTTTTCCTTACAAGTACAAAGGAAAAGCTTTTGATAAACCCTTTCAATCAGGGATCACTCCGGGTTATGAAACGATCAATATGAATTCCGATGGCTCTGGCGCTAGGGAATTGATCGTATCCTCTTTGTTTGTAAAAAATGACAACACCTTTGTTATGAACGAAAACTGGTTTGCTACTTATTTAGCCGAGCTCAGAAGTGATACCGCTAAAATTAACACTGGCGGAGATGACGACCAAACTGCAACTAAGATCTCTTTAAGTACAGTTCAAACTCAGTTTAAGAATGTGAAAAAAACTGAAGCGACTATTTTTGAGGGTGGCTTGACCCAAAATACAGCGTTAGGAAAAAATTCGACTTACACACGTTTTGATATAGCTGGTTCGTATATGATGCCGTTCAAATGGGATTCGTCGTTGGTCACCAAGCTAGCGGCCTACTACGCAGACTACAACAAAAGTTCGACCGGCCGAAAAGACACGGATTATGCGCTTACACTTGCGCTTAGAAAACCTTTGTCTGAATCTTTAACAGCTAACTTTTCTGGAGTTTACACGATCAACAATTCAAATGTAGACGCCAATGCATACAAAAAATATTTGTTGATGACGACCTTTAGTTGGACAACATCCCTGTAGATAAATATTCGCGAAGTTTGTTCTCGGACCAAATCAAATGCAGATTCAATTGTGGATCTGCATTTGCCCCCTGCATTTCACTTTCCAAAGATTGGTGATCCGCCATCGGAGTTTTCAAATAATTTCCCATCCAAGATTCAGGCTCCAGCGTTCCCTGCTGAAAAAGAAGCTTCAAACAAAAATGAAGCTTAAACATTGCTAGATTCGATGCTTTGGCCAAAGACCTTAAACTGTGACCCGTTAAATTAAACAATCCTTCATCTTCGGCATCGCCTTCTTGCGATACTTTCGCAATGGTCTCGATTAAAAAAAATGCCAATTCGACTTTATCATAGCTTTTTCTTAAAGCTTCAAAGCCATCCAACAAAACAGCCTCATTCAAAATTGCTATTCGATCTTCTCGAGTTGGCTGCTTGTAATGAATTTCAACAAAATGTGTAGGCTCTAAAATTCCGCCGGCAAATCGTTTTTTGGATCTGAGTGCTCCCCGAGCTAACAATGAAATTCGATTTCCACCCATGTCTAATGCCGAAATAATTAAATCAGATTCGCCATATTTAGTGGCGCGTAAAATAAAGGCTTTCGTTTTTACGGAATTGACTGACAATTCTCACTCCGAAATGCGGCATTCACTTAGCACATTTTTTAAGGTTTCGACCGTTTTGGGGTTTTGTATCGCATCTAATCCTAAAATCAACATGCCCCGCAGAACATCGTTACTTGGCCTTGGATTCCACCAAGTTTCAAAGCTTTTGGTTCCACCCCAACGGCACTGGTGAGTTGTCTCGATTTGACGTTCAAATCCAGGCTCTTGAATTTCGACTCCAATTTGCCTAGCTAGATATTGCTGAACGGCCTCGCCAGCCACTTGCGTACTGTAAAATACAGCTCGATCAAAAATCCGTGAATTTGATCCCTCGAAATAGATTTTAAAATGCGCAAGTGATGGCTCTTGAAACATTTTTTCAAACTGGGTCACAAGGGCTTCGTTGGCTTTTGCGGTCTTTTGAGTTAACTCAATTTCACTTATAAATTGTAGTGCATTCCAATTCATCGAAGATGCGACTAGAACTGGCGAACGAAATTTGGCGCCCATCAATGCCACCGCGCTATTGGGACCGAAAGAACAAATCTTTGCAGTATAAGGTTGAACTTCCTTGCTGTTCTCAAAAATATGAGAATTGTGAGAAAGCCGAATATGGAAAATCTTTTTCTCGTTCGCAATTTTATCGATTTCGTTCGAGTAGACTTCACCGGTAATGGGATGATCGTCACAGGATAACAAAAAATTCGTGTCCTTTTTTAGTGAGTCCATCCAAGTCTTAAAATCTTGATCCGTTGGCTTAATTTGAACCTGGTAGCCTTCTTTGTAGAGGTAAGGCAATAAGCCTTGAAAATAGGGTGTTTGACCCTCAACGATCGCTACGCTTCGCTTATGGCTGTAAAACTGAGCTGTCGACATCGCGATTTCATAAATCGCCGAGGCCATGCCGCTGTAGGCTCTAGGTTGAATGTCAGCGGGCAACTGCAATGCCGAGCGAATTTGATCATTCAATTTTTCCCAACCTTCAAAAGGCAACAAATCCACTTTCATTTTCAATTCTCACTTTTTGCAAAACTGTAAAAAAATCACTCAGACTAAAGTCTATCCCTGAATTCTTTTATCAAACTAGAGGCACGCTCAACCAGTCTAACGGATGTTGCCTGAAAACGGAACTTGAGACTGATAGAAATCTAGCCGATAACATAAGTATGAGACATTTTTTTTCAAAATTTACGACGTCAGCTCTTTGTGGCCTTTTTGCTAGTTTCTTAATGGGCAGCCAAGCTCATGCCCAAAGTAAAAAATTAGACCTAGATGACTTGATGATCAAAGGGGAACTTCACAACGACGATCGCCTTTTAATTTTGTCTCGCCAAAAAAATGAACTTAAAAATTACATCAAGTTTCGCACGAATTATCGCCAAGAAATTCTGCAACAAGTTCCCCAGCCAGCACCCAAAAAGAAATTTTAAATCTAATTCCCAGGTCCGTCCATACGAACGGCGAAGTTGATGGCCGTCCAGCCTTCTAAGATACAAGTCTGCATGACCCTTTTGATGTAAACCAGCGGAGTCGACTCGTCCGCTTGAATATTGATTTGTCCTTTGAAGGGCTGGCCCGGCTTGGTTGCCATATCCAACTGCTTCAGCTCGCGAAGGGCCGCACTTAACCTTGGCAGATTTTGATCACTTTCAGTGAGCTCTTTAGGATTGTCCCCGACATTTTCAGTTTCCAAAGTCACCGCACTTGCCGTCACTGTTATCAAAGGTGCACTTTCAAGTTCATGAGCATGTTTCGCTTCTGGCAAAGTCAGATTTTTTTGAATAAAGAAGACTTCGCCCGTCGCTGAGAAGTTCATCAGCAGATAAATGACTAGAATAC
>CAZDHC010000028.1:29968-31997 GCA_964505225.1 uncultured Bdellovibrio sp.
ACATGTCGATCATAGAAACTAGTGGAAGATCAGCATTGGCACTTTTTTTACCACCACCCGCGCGACGTTTTCGAAGTGCATGCAAATCCCATTTCGGATGCAAATGAAAACCCGGCTTTACGATGGTTTTATGTTTATGAATGCTGCTGTGACTTTCTGCTCCAGACATATTATTGAGTGTTCACTCCTACGTCTGTAAATTCGGCCTCGGCCAAAGTGTCCATTGCTTTGATTAAGTGCTTATAGGGAGCCTGACTGTCGGAATGCAAAGTGACGTCATTTCTGGTCGGCCATTGTTTTTTCCACTCGGACAAAATTTGGATCAGACGATCAAAGTTGGGCTGTCCACCGACATTAGGAATGGCCTGAATATTTTTTCCTGCGGTGGCTTCGATGCGATCTAAAAATATCGAAACACCCAGATCCACTTTGTTGGGATCCGGCGGAGCTGCGCTGTCGCTAGATGATGGATTGCTTCCGTTGGTTGTCAGCGCACTGATCTGTTGCCAAACCGCCGTGATCAACAAAAAGCAAATCAAGGTCGAAAGCAAATCGATATAGGGAACCAGATTTAACTCTGCGTTCACACTTCGCTTATCGTTGCCGCCGCCGCCACCACCGCCGCCCATGATTCAACCTATTTTCTAAATTTGTCTTTGTTCATTAAGATAAAATTCAAAGAGCTGACTGCCGCTTCATGAATATCATCCACGAGCTCTTGTGATCTGGTTTGCAAATATCCAAAAACTGCCAACAACGGAATCGCCACTAACAAACCAAACGCCGTACAGTTCATCGCAGTCGAAATGGAGTTTGAAAGTAAAGTTGCTTTTTCAGCAGGACTTACCCCGGCAACTGCGGCGAAGGCTCCGATCAGACCGGCAATGGTTCCCAAAAGACCTAACAGAGTCGCAATATTTGAAAGCAAAGCTAGCAAGCCCGTTCGTTTTTCAATTTTAGGAATTTCTCGAAGGGCCACGGCATCCATTGCTGTTTGCACTTCTTCAGCATCCTTACCGTTAGCAACCGCCATCAATCCAGCTTTCACAATATTAGTTAGTGGATTGGGAGTCTGCGAACAGACAGCAATTGCTCGCTCTAAATTTCCTTGCAAAATATGAGTGTTCACTCGGCCTAAAAAATCATCTTTTTTAACAGAGCTTGCCCCTTGAATGTATCGCCATCTTTCAACCACAACCCCGATTCCAAGAAGTGATACGCCTAAAATTGGCCACATCATTGGGTCATGCTTCATGTTTTCCGCTATCGATACAAAAATGCCACCTGACATGAGAATTCCTCCTGGATTACACATTCTATTAGGGCAAATGCCATAGGGTCAAAATTGTCCAATTCAATACGATGGTAAACTAGGCCAATAGCGAGGATTTACTTCAAATTGAGACATAAGAATGAATTCTAATTTTGGTGCGTATGACTGTGAGAAGTATGACGTTTTTGCAACCGAAAGTCGGGTTTTCCGAATATAATATAAACAGACAGGAAGTTAATAAACGCAAGCAGTACGTAAAAGGAAGGTCGTTTATGGCAAGAGCAGTAAGTAAGCACAAAAATGTGCATGTAATCAAAACGTCCCTATTGGTGGGGACCGTCATGTTCGTAGGTTTTAGCTATATGATGTTTTGCCTAATGGGCATGAATATCTAATGGACTACAACTATTGTCTCAAATTGAAACTAATCAAATCACTTAGTTTCTTTTGGCTTTGAATCAGAGCAATCGGAAAGTTTCTCTAATCTGGCGCCATAATAGGTGTTGGCTTTATCAAATTTCCAAGGCGGGTATGGAAAGTACACCGCCTCAGCGCACTGCCCTGGTTGCGCTACGGCCCATTGGCGATCTTCAGCCGATGCGGTCACTATCTCACCACTTTTTTCTTTGATAGCCACTGCAAATGAATACAACGCAGGATTGATTTTGCTTTCACCTGTGGTCTGCATCAACGCCACATTCAGATCTACTTTTTCAACCTTCTCAATGACCCCAACCACTTTTCTTGAAAAAATAA